>JASJDA010000360.1 GCA_030065755.1 Prochloraceae cyanobacterium
CTAGCGATCGCCAAGCTCCTAGCGATCGCCAAGCTCCTAGCGATCGCCAAGCTCCTAGCGATCGCCAAGCTCCTAGCGATCGCCAAGCTCCTAGCGATCGCCAAGCTCCTAGCGATCGCCCAAGTCCAAAACCTTCTCAGGGCTTCAACAAAAGTTGCAGTGATGTCAACAAAAGTTGCGCGAAATTGACCCGAAATAGCGACTCTGCCGTCGCTTTAGATAGAGAAAATAGATTAAAAGAGAAAGGCAATACAAAAGCGAATCCCATTGGCGATCGCAAAAAAATTTCTAGCGATCGCCAGAAAGCTGCTAGCGATCGCCGACGACTGCCGAAGCCAATACTCAAGAAAACCGCTTTTGCTGCTGCCCCCCCTAAAAATGATCATGATCCGCTCAATTCACTCAAAGAAGAAATGCGGGCGGATGGGAAAGAAGAAATTACCGTTACCAAAGCTACTGATCGAGAAGAAACAGCCTCTACTGGGAAAAAAGAAACTACTGCTACCAAAATTACTGATCGAGAAGAAACAGCCGTTTCTACCCCCCTTAAGGGAGGTGATGACATAAATCATCGTCCCACACCATTAACTAGCCTTAAAAACGATTTAAAGGGCATATTAGAGAATGTTAATCAAGTTAATGGAGATGACAAAAATAGCGGCGATGTTGATGAAAAAGTCAACAAAGAGAAGTCAAGGACTAAACCCCCCAAGGTTGATGTAAAAATCAATAACAAAGAATGGCGATCGCATTTAGAAGAAGTAGATCAGTTTGGGATTAGGGGAAATAAAACCATCGTTAATGCGCTTAAGACTTATTCTACGGAGAGAGTCCAAGCAGCGATCGCCTTGTATCGACAACGAAAAATCGAAAATGGTTATATAGAAAATCCCTGTGGTTACTTTATGCAGGCTCTCCAAGAGGATTGGGCAGGTCAAAAGGCTAAAGAGGTTATTGATAACTCACAAGCTCCAGAAGACAAAGCAGCATTGTTTAGGTATTGGTACGAATTGGCAAGAGAATATGCTGGTTGTTCTGAATGGGAAATGAGAGATCAGGAGCGATGGGTATTTATGGGTGGACGTTGGGAGAAGTTCACCGACACCTGGTCACGAGGGTACAACCTGGAATATCTCAGGAAGACCAAGAAGCGACATAAGAAATAATATTAACAATAATAGTTAGTTTAATATTGAACTATTAGTCAACATAATTATTGATTTTCAGAGGGTTAAGAATTTTGTCGCCAAATACATCTGATAATTCCGAAGAGATGTTTCTTTATGACTGCATTATTTTTAATGTTCCACCAACAATTAAAATACTTTATTTTTGGTTATTGAGTAGGGCAGAACCAGGAGAAATTCAAGAGTTTGATAAAGAAGATTTTGATGATTACTGTATTCGGATGGGACGAAGTAAAGGTTACTCTGTTCAATGGTTTACTACCTGCCTTAAAAAACTAGAAGAGACTCCTTTGCTAATCATTTTACGTAGGTATAGAGGATATGGTTATAAGGTCAAAGTATATCCTCCAAAAAAACTTAGTGATTTGAGTAAATTAATGAAAACTAATATTTAGTTTTTCGTGAGCAACTTAAAAAGTTGATGGTCAGTATCTTTAGAAAAAATCATCAAACTTCCTACCCAGATTTTATTTTCCAAGTAGCCCTACCAATACTCTACCAAACTTCAGGGGGTTGGTAGGGTATAATTGACCTGTGCAGCTTGGTACACTGACCACATACTAACACCCTCTTTTACGTAAGTAAAAGCGCAACTATACATCCTGCGGATGTCGTTGCTTATGATTATCGGGTTAGTAGAATAAATTTAATAGGATATGTAGGATTTAATTTACCCCTACCAATAGGCTGCCCTTGGTAGGTTGTTTATGAGTTAATTTTATGGCGATATATTATTTCAATGCTAGTGTAATATCTCGTTCGGCTGGACGTTCAGCGACAGCGTCAGCAGCCTATAGAGCAGCGGAAAAAATCAAAGATATTAGAACAGGAGAAATACACGATTACACAAAGAAAAAAGGAGTAGATGAGAAATTCATTTTAGTTCCAGATTCAGCCCCAAATTGGGCGAGGGATAGAAGTAAATTATGGAACAAAGTTGAAGAAGAAGAAAGAAGAAAAGATTCACAACTAGCGAGAGAAATACAGTTAGCAATTCCAGTAGAACTAAATCGTAATCAACAGATAGAATTAGTAACTGAATATGCTAACGATTTGTTTGTTAAAGAGGGGATGATAGCTGACGTAGCTTTCCATGAATTGAATAGTCATAATCCCCATGCCCACATCATGCTAACCATGAGGGAAATTGACAGTAATGGTTTTAAGAAAAAGAAGAATCGAGATTGGAATAAAAGAGAGCTACTGGAAAAACAACGAGAGGCATGGTCAGGTTATGCCAACCTCGCTCTAGAGAAAGCTGGTATCGAGGAGAAGATAGATCACCGAACTTTGGAAGAACAGGGAATAAATCGTATTCCTCAGATACATCTAGGCTCGGCGGTAACTGCGATGATGAGGAGAGGGATAGAAACAGATAAAGGCGATCGCTGGCTTGCGATCGCGGAAAAGAATAAACAGATAGAAAGTAAGGAGCGATCGCTGCTAAAAGTAGAAGCAGAAATTACCGCCGTTGAAAAACTCACAACCTCATCCTCACAGGGTCAGGTATCAGAGATTAAGATGTCAGGCACTACTTCATCTGTTGTTCTGAACTTTGACGAGGACGAAACGGATCTAGAACTGCCCTCCGTGCCATTATTTTCAGGGGGTAATTCTCAACCAACTGATCGGGCAGTTGACCGCACCAGGAGTGAATATGATAAGACCCTTAATTTGATACACCAAGAGCTAGGGCAAAATGTCAGTGACCCTCGGTTAGACCTGGAAATATATTTAAGGTCAAATTCCCAATCTGAAATTATCAGGCAGTCGGCGGTTTATCAGAAATTAGATTCCGACGATCCGAAGATTGGTGAGTATTATTTAAAAGCGATCGCCTCTTCTGCCCAAACTTATAAGAGTTTGTCCCAGAAGAAAACCCCAAACTTAGATAAGTGGGCTAAGAAAATAGTCAATTCACAAATGGCTAAATTTTACGCACAAGATCAGGATCGCTCACAAAATATAGAACAGCAGCAGACAAGACGAAGGGGGCTACATTTGTAGTTAAGCTGTCTTCTTATTTTTAGTTTACGTATTTCTTATTGAAATTAATAATGTTGCAATAAATTATTGTGGTTGGGCTTATTGAGAATAAGCTTTAGTTCTGGCTTATCGTTGGTATTAAGCGGTTGTTCAAATTTAGCTTTACAAAACTTTATAACCATAGAATCGACCTCTAAGTCAATCATATCAATGCTTTCAGGTCTAAAAATTTGCACAAATGTTGTGCGTACTGTGCGACGACTTTTAGTCGTATTAAACGAAGCCCGTAAAGGCGTAGTAATAATTGTTTGAGTTGGTTTCTTTACAAAGTAGAATTCTAGCCTTAGTAATAATCGGCTTGTGAGAGTGATTTTGAGTGAAATCGTGTGCAGAGCTAACTCACTTTGCACATGAGCGAGGGCAAATTAGTGTAAATGAGGTGATAATTTGTGCTAAAAAATTAGTTTATTGAGAATAAGTAAGATTAATCAAAGCGGTAATTATGAGAGTAAGTGAGAAAATTTGCCCTCCTTTGCACTGACTTGAGTTGAGTCTGCACTCATTTGCACAGTTTTGAGTGCAGACCGCACTTAGTTCATTAGAACTAACAAGCGGAAATTTCAAGAATGAGTTGTAATTAATTTGGTTTTTTATGACTAAATTTAAAAGTCGTTTTTTACGACATAATTAATACAAGTAGGTGACAATATTTTAAATTTGACTACTCACCTTAAATATCCGCTCAAATAGTTTCCCATAACGTTATGGGAAAATTATTTAAGGTTTAAAAATATGCCAGTAATTATTATTCATCAAGACCACAAAATTACCCGTAACGTTACGGGTAATTTTTGAATTTAAAATGCTATGAAGTATTTTTTAAACTATTTGGCTAATGGTTTCTGCACTAACAATTTCAGAACGTAAAAGTAAATTTATGATGCTCTTTTATATTTTTTACGAACCAAAGTTTGGGAATTTAGCTTGAGGATTAAAGGAAGTTAAGAGGTGCTAAAAATTATTTTTTTCAGAAGATTTTTCTAGTGATTCAAGTTCTGCTACAGGATTGGCAGGAGGCTTAATTATTTGGGCAATAGCATCTGATAAAGACCTTAACCAGTAAAACAAAGTATTGAGATGAACGCTATAATAACTAACTGGTATAGGTTATAAGATTTCGCTTAACGCTTTACTTATCCCTTTACTTAATTCAGTAGCAGCTTCATCAAGACCTGACCATAACGTTATGGGAAAAGCTCGCTCTGGGAGAAAAACCAAATAAATTGTCATAAAAAACTTCTAATTTATTTGATATGTTTTAATTGCATGGATGCAATAAATCAATCTATTTAATTAATCAAAAAAAAGATGTTGCCTGTTGTCGGCTTACGGATATTTATCTTTAAAAAAAGTGAAAGCCGTACAGCCGATTCGCATTCGCCAACAGGCTTGAGCTGATTCGTAAGGATTCAAAATTTCATAAGTCTGGCTGATTAGTACAGCTTCGTATCTTCTAATCAACCAGACTTATTTATTACTTTCGTGTCATATCTGACAAGGGATTAAGAGATCTAGGTTATCTTTGGGACATAAGAGGGTTAAGGTCTGCTATTGAGCTTCTCCTATAACTAGATAAGAGATTTCTTCTATTCTTGATCTACCAGTTGCCTTCCAGTTGATTTGTAAACGATCTCTGTTGATTTCAGTATCATCTATACGGAAAAAATCGATTTCCGAACCACCTGTAGGAAAAGGTACATCCGTTTCGTGTACTTTTATCTCTCTTAAAGAGACAATTTTGCAAGGTGTTTCTCGAAAACGACCACTACCTAAAGTTTGTCGGTGTCGTACCTCATCGCTACTCAAATCCCCGCCGACGCTATGATCACTAAGATTTATAATCACATTCCCAGAGCTTAAACGTCTGGTAACTGCAATACCTGATAAAATTTTGATAGCCATATTTACACCTCCTGATTAACACTGAGGCTACTCATTAACAAAGGCTTCAAAAAACAACTTTTTCTTTTCTAATTTAATACTAATCAATCTGTAAAATAGAAGACAAATTAACATTTTATTTTGAAGCAATAAATACAATTCTTAATCTTACTTATTCAAACGGCGAAAATAGAAGGTTGGTGTCCTCAAGTGCAGCCTAAAGTGTGTAATTGGGCTTAATCCTATCTCTAAAGGTTATCTGCAAATTGCAGATAAAATTGGTCGCAGAAACATCTACATGGTTAACGTGACTTACCCCACGTTCGCCTAACGGCAGAACGCGGGCTTCTCCAAACTCATGAGAGTAGAGAGAACTTCCTTAGAGGTAAGATTGGTACAAGACTTGAGATTGAGTTTTTCATAATTGCATTATCAGAGTCGTGAAAGCCATTTGGAGACAGATGTGGCTAGAAAACTTTAGTGCGTCTAAGCTTAATAGCAATCAAGATTTTTCTAGTAAAACAATAGCCCAGGCAGAACAACCAACTACACCATAATTATTAGCACCACCAGTACCAGTAATTAATTTGATTTCCCAACCAGCAGTAAGATAATCTTCTAAGTGTTCTTCCACAAAACCATGGCTTTGATCGGGTGATCTTTTTCCTTTAACCCGATAACCTTCGTTATTTAAATAAATAGTGACTAACTTTTGCATAACAATTTTAAGTATGTTGCCTACATACTTCAGTCAATGATTGAATTTTAATAATAAGAATTATTCTTAATAATTTAAACAAACTACAATTTCATAGATGTTTCAGTCATAATTCCCCCAAACTTGTCTTTCGTCGAATTGGGAGAAAATTTAGTTAAGTTTTGTAAATTGCTGGGTCTTATAAGTAATTATTCTCAGTAAGTTGGGTAAACCACGATATAGCAAGCACTCTAGCCAATATTCCCCGAAATTGATATTTCGTGTAATCGATCTACTAATTATTAAATTTTGTAAAAAAAACCAGCCCCAAAGCCCCATTAAACCGCTCTGAAGGTAAAAACTCAGTGAATCTATGATTTCTTTGATTCATACAAATCGCTATATTCATTTGTGTCAAACCCATGTGGAAATTGCAGCCCCCACATGGGAATTAGTGCTAAACCCCACCATGGGAATAACAATTGAATACTAACACTATACCCCTAACCTTTTCACCTTCTACTGATGCTCACGACGCACTAATTGATGCGTACCTACCCAAAGCATCAAGCATAATTTTTAAGTTTTTGACTCGCAGAAGCAAGCCAGGAACATCACAGCAATTTGATAAACAAGACTTTGATGAGCATTGCACTAAAGTAGGATTCAAGATTTATTCAAATTATTGGTTTAGACAGTCCTTTAAAAAGCTTGTAGCTACTCGATTAGTTCAAGTAGAAAGAACATTTCGAGGATATGGATATCAAGTACGAGCGTATCATCCTTGGCAAGTTGATGATTGGATAGTTGATGAGTTTAAAAACCATAAATCCAGCGATCGCCAAGCTCCTAGCGATCGCCAAGCTCCTAGCGATCGCCAAGCTCCTAGCGATCGCCAAGCTCCTAGCGATCG
>JASJDA010000361.1 GCA_030065755.1 Prochloraceae cyanobacterium
CCCCGAGAGAAATATTGGACAAAGTAGGACAGTCTTTACCAGCTATAGGTTTGAAACTAAGAGTTTTTTCGTGAGGGGGGACAAAATTACCCTCTTTTCAATACATAAGTACTAAAATACAAGTAAAAAAGAGGGTAATTTTGTCCAAGACTGTCCTACTTTGTCATATTTTTTTGTAGCCCCAGCAACTGCTTTTGACTGCACCTGATACCAAATCTCTGCTAAACTTTGAGCGCACCCAATCGAAGTTCTAGAATCTGTTCGAGTACCGCCGTCAAAATCGGGCCTGCCACCTCAATTACCTCTGCCGACCAAATCCATTCATTATCCCCGTAGCCACTTACCATGACAAACTGGTTCTCATAAGAGTCGAGATGCATTTCTTGAAGCTCAGGAGGTTGGGGAACTTGCATGCCCATTGTCGTCAGCCGACGATAACTACCAGCTTCCGCCTCTGGTAAGAGAATTTTGAAGCGATCGACTTCTACTTTGCCTAAATATTGCTTCTTAAGACTCATGGAACATTCCTCCTAACTAGTTAATGCCTTAGTTCAATGGGGAAGAAACCCCCTGAAGGTAACTGATGGAGCAATAATCCTTATTGCTCCCCTCCGTCAAATCTCGACAGAGGATTTATTCCTAGCCTAGTCTTTACTTCAATTGTACAGCCAAACAAAGTCGTATAATTAAAAAGTAAGATTTGTGGTTTAGCGATCGATCGCTTGAATAAAAGATATCGGCAAAAGTCAGAAATATTTTCAGCGTTTTAGAGGAATCGGAGCGCAGATCGTTAACGCTGTGCTGCAGAAGTTTTTGCTATCCTTTGAAGGAGATTAGATTCCCCATAACAAAGAATTGCTATTGGTTGATAGAAACCTAATTTACTCCTAATAAACTTATTTAAGGACCAGAAAAAACGGCCGCTTCTACATCTTGACGACTGAGGGAGTATTTAAAAGAGCGTTTAATATCTTCGCCTCCGTCACCAGCTTCAATATAGCGCACGGTTATTTCTTCTATATCTAAGCAGACTTCGGCGCTCCAAGTCGCTCGTGCGATGACCCAGCAGTGAAGGTTTTCTTTATCTTGTTGACAGCCAAGATTAGTGAGCCACTGCTCGATTTCAGGTAAGGGATGATTGTATAAAGGAGTATCTGAGGGTGGAAGAGTCATGAAATTTCGTTATTGTTTTTGTTAAAGTCTAATTTCAATGATTAATATTTGATTTTAAGCTGCTCTAGGAACTAAAAAGATTATATTTTGTAGGCTCAGTTAAGTGAGTTGGTAATTTCAATAGCTGCGTCTCCTCTAATTAAACCAATAACGATCGCCAACATCAAGCAGCCAAGTATGGTGAGACCCAATACTAACAAAACGAAAATTTCGCCAGAAGACAAGGGGCGATCGTTGGGATCGAGGTAAGCTGATTTAGACCATTTGTGCCGATCGCTAGAGACTGGTCGATCTAAATCTTGGGGAGCTTGAATTACATTTATACGGGAATAGCCTATTTTAAGATCGTATAAAGCGCGTCGCTGAGGATTGCTCACCGTAGCATATGCTTCGTTAAGCCGATGGAATTTAGCAGTAGCAATCTCTGGGGGTAAATCTGTTGTATCTGGATGATAGCGCTTACTTAATTCTCTATAAGCTCGCCGAATTTCTAGTGCTGAAGCAGAAGGATATACACCTAAAATTGCGTAATAAGTATTAGCAAGCCTGCTGTGCGCTGGTATCTTTCGCTGTGATGATTTTGCCTTTTTCCGATCCTGAGTCACGAGATATTCCACACCATTTGTTTAAATATTTTAACTAATATAATTTCTCTTTCTAACTAGATTGCTGTGATAGGATATATCGTTGAAATGCCAATCTGGTTTTTCGCAGTCCCCTTGCCCTCTTCTCAGATAAAAATCATCGATCGTGACAGTGACAAATCCCAAAATTAGAAGAATAATTAATCTTTGCTTATTAATCCCGATCACTTTATTTTGCAGTGTCTTATTATTTGTCAATCAACCAGCTTTAGCTGGAATTAATGACGATCGCTATGACGGAAATGTATATGTGGTTTATGCGGGTAATGGCTCTCTAGTACCTCCTCGCTCGACTCTAGCTCAGTCACTGGAAAAGGAAAAGCCTGCCGTGTTGATATTTTACATGGATGACAGCAGCGATTGTAAACAATTTGCAATAATTGTTTCTCGCATTCAAGAATTTTACGGTCGAGCTGCCAATTTAATACCGATCGCAATTGATTCGATTTCATCTAAATCGGATTGGAGTCCCACTGAAGCTGGTTACTATTATGAAGATGCGGTGCCTCAAACAGTGATAATCGACCAAAAAGGCGAGGTAGCATACAACGGTAAAGGTCAAGTCAAGTATGAGGAAATTGACGACGCTTTGCGGGAAGTACTCGATCTGTTACCTCGAACTGAATCAGCAGAACTCAAAAGGCGATCGTTTAATGAATTTAACAGCGGGTTAGCAAATTAACCCAAAAGAATGTCGAGCGCATTGGACGACATTCTATCTATAACGATCGGCAGCCAACTCTACATAAAAGTAGAGTTGTTTTTCTTTTGAGATACTAAGTTTATTGGCAATGCAGGGGAATCTCAACTTACTTTGGGCATAAAACCGAACTCGATCTTTTTGCTATATATCTTATGCTCAATAGTGTGAGTCAAAAACATAATTGCTGACTTCAATAACACCTTCAATTGAGTAACTCAAACTATTTTAGCTCGATCTCTATAGATACACTAAATTTTGGAGGAAATAAATATGCCTTTAATTCGTTGGCAACCTTTCCGCGAAGTAGATGCCCTACAACAAGAAATGAACCGTCTGTTTGAGAATTTAGCTTCTACTAGCCAAGATAGGTTGGACACAGCTTTTATGCCACCAGCAGAAATGGAAGAAAATGCTGATGCCATCTATCTAAAATTAGAAGTTCCTGGGATGAATGCTACAGATATCGACATCCAAGTTTCTGCTGAAGCCGTTTCTATTAGTGGCGAACGCAAAGAAGAAACTAAAACTGAAGAAAAAGGCGTAATCAAAAGCGAATTCCGCTATGGTAGCTTCCGTCGGGTAATTCCTTTACCAGACCGCGTACAAAACACCAATGTTAAAGCAGAGTACACAGACGGTATTTTAAAACTCACTCTGCCCAAAGCTGAAGCAGAAAAGAATAAAGTCGTTAAAGTAAACATCGGCTAATCTTTCCTTACTTCTAAACAGTTAAAAGAAGAAAATTGACTTGTAAAGTATAGTAAGCTGAAATACAAAAATCGGGTTTCTGACTCAACTAATTAGTTTTTGTTCTGCGATCGGAAATCCGATACATACCAAACAATAGTACATCAATCTCAAACTCAGAAAAGTTTAACCAGCTCAGAAGTAGCTCAAAGAAGAGAATTTAGTCAAAGATTGGTGCGAAGCGATATCTTCAGATGCAAGTCAATCATGCTGTTTACTCTCAAACTAGAGGTATTATCTAGCAACTAAGACTTGGAAAAATAGTCCTTAATTCCAGGCATCTCTGAAGGCTAAGGACTCAGGAGGTGAGAAAAAAATTGACTGCAACCGATTTTAAAGACTATTATCAAATTCTCGGAGTAAGCAAGACAGCCAGTACCGAAGAAATCAAAAAAGCTTATCGCAAACTAGCAAGAAAATATCACCCCGACCTCAATCCTGGCGACAAAACAGCCGAACAAAAGTTTAAAGAAATTAATGAAGCTCAAGAGGTACTGTCCGATCCAGAAAAACGGGCCAAATACGATCGGTTCGGTCAATACTGGAAACAAACTGCTGCTGGAGGAACGCATCCTGGTGCTGGGGTTGGTGTAGGAGGGTTCGATTTCAGTCAGTACGGAAATTTTGAAGAGTTTATTAATGAACTCCTCGGACGGTTTAGCACTGGTGTCGATGGCGATCGCGCGGGAAGACGGACTTACACTTATAGCAGCACTAGTCCTGGAGGGTTCGGCGATTTTGAGGATGTATTTGGCTTTAGAGAAGGATTTGGGAATATTCCTTCTACCTCCGATACAACAGCCTCTATTATCCTCACCCCAAAAGAAGCTTTCCACGGCACTCAAAAGCGCTTGCAAATCGATGGAGAAACTATTAATGTAAGGATTCCTTCGGGAGCCAAACCAAACAGTCGCATCCGTATCAAAGGAAAAGGACGCACTAATCCTTTCACCCAGCAACGGGGAGACTTATATCTGACGATCGTCCTACAGCCTCATTCCTTCTTCGGGTTTGAGGGGGATAATATTGTTTGCGAAGTCCCTATTAATCCAGAGGAAGCAGCTTTGGGGGCACAGATCCAAGTTCCGACTCCCGATGGCAAGGTAAATTTGAAAGTTCCCCCTGGTGTAGATTCGGGACAATCTCTGCGGCTGCGGGGCAAGGGTTGGCGCAATCCTAAAGGAGAACGTAGCGACCTAATTGTCAAGTTAAAAATTGTTACACCCAAAGAACTGAGTGCGAAAGAGAGAGAATATTATGAAAAGCTCCGTCAAGCCAGTAGGTTTAACCCCCGTCGCAGTTTAGAAAAGGTGAGACTTTGACTCTCACCGACGGGGTCGAGAGTCTTCTGCCGCGAAGAGATGAAAATACATGATTTATCTGCCCGTACCCCTATTTCTCTTTTTGTTATTCCTGCTGTTATTTCCCTTTATTTGGGTTGCAGTTACCCTAGATGTGGTGGAAGTAGCGGTTGCCAAGCTCGGTTTTTCTCCTACTGTGGCGTTTTTTCTCTTAGCTGCCGTGTTGGTTGGCAGTGTCATTAATATTCCCCTCTACAAAGTCGAATCCACCGTGACGATCGTCCCCGATTTTATGGATTTGTGGTTGCAACAATTTTGGGGCATTCCCCTCCAGAAAATCAGACAAAAAACTATCGTAGCTCTAAATGTAGGCGGTGGTTTAATTCCGGTGTTACTAGCTATTTACGAATTAACTCGCTCCGACGCGATCGCCATTCTCCTGGTCACTGCGATCGTTACTTTTGTTTGTTACTTTTCTGCCCGCGTAGTTCCTGGGATTGGCATTCAAATGAATGCACTAGTTGCTCCTTTAACTGCTTCTATAAGTGCCGTTGTCATTGCCGCAGAATCCCTAGTTCCCTCGGTTGCTTTTGCTGGTGGAATATTGGGAACTCTCATTGGTGCCGACCTGCTGCACTTGAAGGAAATCCAGCGCATGACTTCAGGTGTTCTCAGTATTGGCGGGGCGGGAGTTTTTGATGGTATTGCTTTATGTGGTTTGTTTGCTTTGCTTCTCACCTGAAATTGAACAATCTTTTTTGCCTGAAATAGTAATTCTTTCCACAGTATTTTCTCTTCTTTGTCAATAGTTAAAAGGTAAAAATCGTGTCTGTTAAATCCACTTTTCAGCCTCTACGTCAAGTCGGCATCTATGCCTTAATTGTTAGTGCTAGCGTTGCTTTAACTTTGGGAGCCCTTAGGGTATTTCCTGAACTTTTACCTTCTACTGTAAAGAAATCTATTGAGGTTGAGGCTCTCCAGCCCAAAGTTACACTTCTACCGAATAAGAATGCTCATAATTTTGTTGCAGCTGTTGCCGATCGCGTGGGTGCGGCTGTGGTGCGCATTGATACCGAGCGCACTGTTTCTGTTAACATTCGAGATCCTTTCTTTGACGATCCCTTCTTCCGTAACTTTTTTGGCGAGGATGTTTTTCCTAGATTACCGCGAGAGTACCGCGAGCAAGGTACTGGATCGGGATTTATTATTGACAGCAATGGAATTATTCTTACTAACGCCCACGTGATTAGCGGTGCGGATAGAGTCACGGTGCGGCTGCGAGACGGACGGAGTTTTCCTGGGGTTGTGCGGGGGGTTGACGAGCCTTCTGACTTAGCAGTAGTCAAAATTAATGGAGAAAATTTGCCCGTTGCACCTTTGGGTAATTCTAGCGAATTGCAGGTAGGAGACTGGGCGATCGCAGTCGGCAATCCTTTAGGATTAGATAATACCGTCACCCTAGGAATTATTAGCACCCTCAATCGTTCCAGCGCTCAAGTCGGCATTCCCGATAAGCGTCTCGAATTTATTCAAACCGATGCTGCTATTAATCCTGGTAACTCTGGAGGGCCTCTGTTAAATAATAAAGGTGAGGTAATTGGTATTAACACTGCTATTCGTGCTGATGCAGAAGGTATCGGTTTTGCCATCCCTATAGACACTGCTAAAGAGATTAAAGACCAACTCGCTCGCGGCGAAAAAATTCCCCATCCCTACATCGGTATTCTGATGCGGACCCTTACTCCCGAAATTGCCCGACAGCTCAATGAAGACCCAAATTTATCGATGGCTGTTCCAGAAATCGAGGGAGCATTGGTCGTGCAGGTAATTCCCGATGGTCCTGCGGATCTTGGCGGTTTGCGTCCGATAGATGTTATTACGGCAATAGAAGGAACGAAGATAGAAACTGCCGAGCAGTTGCAAAAATCGATCGAAAAAAGTCGCATCGGTCAACCACTGAAGATTACCGTTCGGCGAGGAGCACAAATCCAGCAGCTATCTGTCCGTCCCCAAGAGCTGCAAGAGGCTACTAACTAATTAACTTTGGCGAGTCCGAAACTTGTTGACTCGCTCCCAAATAGGCATCGATATCGTAAAGTCGTTGGTTTGCCGGATTGCGTATAGAGGGTATGATGCCATCGTCTGCGTATTTTCTAAGCGTATTAGGGTGCATACCTAATCGCTTAACTGCTT
>JASJDA010000362.1 GCA_030065755.1 Prochloraceae cyanobacterium
ATTCTTCTGGACGTATTAAAGGATACAAAAAAACTCCACGAACTCGTCATCAAGTTATCAAAAAAACGAAAAAAGTTGCTAAAGAAAAGCTAAAAGCATCTTAGTTTTTTCCCAAAAATCTTAATATTAACCATTTCTCAGCTATTTTCTTGACTGAGATAAGACGGATATTGTCTCAAATTTTTGTTAGCGTAACTTTTACGCTAACAAACTTCCTTTTGTCCAAAGTCCAATAGGTAATGGGTAATCGGTATACAATTAATTTAACTAATTTTTTTAGTGAATTGAGCGGATAGAAGTAAGATTCGCTTTTTGGCGTTTTCTCTCGATCTATTAGTCAATACGTTCGTTTTACACGCCAGTTTATTGACACTACTCAAAATTCGAGCGGCGACAAAGCTAGTCCTAAATCCCCTTAAGTTTAGTGGTGATTTTTTGGTCACCATCGCTAGTTTAACAGTCCAGCTGGATGCCACCCCCTTTTACCGACTAAACCGTTTAGTTGAATATTTGGTGGCACCCCATTCCTCGATCGCCAGCTCCATCTCTCGCGCCACTACTGCGTATCAACAGGACGGACTAATTGGCCAGTAACAAGACGTTGGTTTCCGTTAACTATAACTCGATCATTATTTTGGAGTGTACCGCGAACAAAAACACGCTCGCTTTGAGTCTGGAGGACTTCTACCTCTCGTCGCTCGAGACGGAAGGCTTTGGCAGTATCAGCAGCAACAAATTCTGATTTTCCTAATACATGACAAGACCATAAACCTCGTACTCCTCTCACAAGAGCTGTAGTGGGTAGCCAGTATCCACTATCAGCAATGGTTTCGCTTAATTTAAACCGAGCTACCTGTCCAGCTCGAACTTCCCTAGCTGCTGATTTATCCAAGCGCAGGATAACTGTTAGGGTGCGAGTAGCGGAGTCTAGTTGGGGAAGGGTTGATAAAACTTTAGCTTGATATGTCTTCGAACCGATTAGTAACTGTTGGTTGCTACCGAGAGGAATTTGATTGGCGGTGTTTACAGGAACACCAATCTGTGCTTCTAGCACTTGTACTTCTACTAGAGTAAGAATCGTTTGACCAGTAGAGACGACAGTACCTTCATCCACTAAACGGTTGGCAATTGTTCCAGTAAAAGGAGCTTTAAGGATGCTTTGTTCGAGTTCAATTTCTAGACTGGCTAACTTAGCATCTAATTGTTGGAGCCGTGCTTGTTGAGCTTCAATTTTTTCGGGACGTGTACCTGTCAGTAACTCATCGAGCTGACTTTGGGCTTCATTAAGACGAGCTTGAAGAGTTTTGACTTCAGTGGTGGCTTCATCGAGTTGCTCACGAGAAATAGCTCCAGAGGTATAAAGTTCTTGACGACGTTGACTTTTGCCTTGGGCTAATTGAAATTGAGAGTTTAAACTTTTAACAGTTGACTGTGCAGCAGCAATGGTTTCGCTCCGAAAGCCAGCCCGCAATTCTTTTAAAAGTGCATTTACTTGTTTCCTTTCGGCGAGGAGTTCTTGTTGTTTTCCTTTGAGGCTTTTTGTGTCTAGAAAAGCAAGGGGAGCGCCAACTTCAACTTGCTCTCCTCGATCCACTGTAAGGTTGAGTAATTTGCCAGAGCGCTCAAAGCCGAGGGAACTACTACGGCGTGGGACAATCGTACCAGTGTAGGTACGGTCAACTTGGTAGGAGTTAACTAAGTTGACCTTGATGGTTTCTACGGGAAGAATGGTAGTTGAAGAGGTATCTTGAGCAGTTGCGGCTCGATTGGGCTGGAGAGCCGACAGAATTGGCAGTTTTGACCACCAGTTACGACCAGGGGGAGTAAACAAAAAAACTAACAATCCTGACAGGAGCAGTATAGACCCCCGACCTAATAAACCGATTTTTTTGGGTTTCTGAGTTGAACTTGATGTGGGTAAAACTAATTCTTCCTCGGGGTCAGAATTGGGTTTGAAGCTAGAGGCAGATTGATCCAGCTCGGTTTTTTTTGGGTTCTGATTTGGGAGTTCATTCATACTAAAATTGGATAAAAGTAGTGAGATAAATAGAAAAAAATTGATTATGAAGATTACAACGATAAATACTTTATTGATTCTTAGCCTGAGTCCTGAATCTTTATTTTTTTACTTGTATTAGGATACTAATTTTCTCATTACTTTTTTCAATTGGTATGATATTCGTTGACGAGAAAGTTTGCGGAAATTGGGATAATTTCGACCTATCAGTAGTAAGTATGCACAGGGAACAAAGAATAATGCTAAGAGAGTAGCTCCACCAACTCCTCCAGCAATACAAATAGCTAAAGGGGGCCAGAATTCACCACCATCTAGAAATAGGGGAATAAAACCAGCGATAGTGGTGATCGTGGTGGTGAGAACATGACGAGTAGAATGTATAATTACTTTTACCATAGCTCGGCGATTGCCTTTTCTAGCTTGGCGATCGTTGCGAATAGCGGCAAGAACCACAATTGAATCATTAATTGCTACGCCAATTAAACCCACCGTGCCCAGAATAGCCATCAAACCAAAGGGATAACCAAAAAACCATAAAGAAGCTAGTGCTAAACCTACTGACCCTATAGCGACTAGAAAGATGATTCCAGCACTTCGGAAGGAATTGAAGGATAGAACAAGGGTAGCGACCATTAACACGATTAGAATTCCTACAGTGGAAAGTAAATTACCTACTGCGTCATTGCGTTCGGCTGATTCTCCACCCCAATCCATGGAATAGCCAGGAGGAAGTTGGAAATTAGTGTCACTTAGGCGTTGCTTGAAATCCGCTAATACATTTGAGGATAATACTCCTGCGGTGATAAAACCTTGGACTTTATTGACCCTTTGACCATTGCGTCGAGTAATGATAGCGGTTTCGGGAACCAGATTGATTTGACCAAGGACAGATAGGGGTAAAGAAGCCGAAATTTCTGAGGAGAATTGGTTATTGGGAACTAGATCGAGGGTAGTGATCTGCTCTAGATCAGCGCGATTGCTATTAGATAAGCGTACCCGAACTGGTAGTTCTTCTGTATCTTCAAAGATAGAACCGCCTATATTACCTTCTAGATTGGCATTGAGTTGTTGGGCTATTTGGGTATTATCTAGTCCCGTGAGTTGAGCTTGTTCTTCATCTAGGAAGAGGGCAAGTTTGGGCAGGGCTTCGCCTAAACTGGTGCGGGTATGGGTAACGTTAGTTACTTGAGCCAGTTCCTTCCTAGTTTGGTTTCCTAGTTCTTGTAGAGTCTTCAAGTCAGAACCGTAAAGTCGGAGAACAACGGGAGCTAGAATCCCAGGAGTTTGATCCAATTGTTTCAAGAATACTTGGGCTGAGGGTAAGGCTTCATCTAGTTCTTGCTGTAGACTTTGAATTAAACGGCGACTCTCACTAGCTGAGGTGATTTGGACAATACCATTGGCGTAATTTGATGCTTCTTTGCCGCTAGTAGGTAGATTTACATAAAATTTAGGGGCATTTGTGCCTATAAACCAATGAACATCGATCACTTCTGAGTGACGCAGAATTATTGCCTGCGCCTGTTCTACTATTGTTTGAGTGTCAAATAAGGAAGCAGAGGCTGGCAATTCTAACTCTATTGGGAATTGATCTCGTTCTGATGGGGGAAACAACTGTTCTGGAAGAGTAGAAGCAAATAAAAAACCGGTTACGGGCACAATTAAACTCAGAGTTATTCCTAATATCGGTATCCTCAAGATAGAACTGAGGAGCTGGCGATAAGTTGAAGTTAAAAAGGAGTGGGAAAATCCTTTGTTCCACCAGTTTGGTGGGTCAGGGAAAAAGGGAAAATGCTCTTTTTGAATTTTGGGCTCCTCCCTCATGGCTTCTATTTTCTTAATTCTTCCTATGAGAGCGGGTATAATAGTTAAAGAGAGAAATAGGGAACTAAATAAAGCAAGGATCACAGATATTCCTAGAGGCTTCACAAACTCACCTATAGGTCCAGGAACTAGGACAATGGGCATAAAGGTTAAAACTGTAGTTAGAGTAGAAGCAGACAGAGGAATGGTAAGGTAGCGAATGCTTTGGGATATAGCTTGTTGGGTGTTGAGACCTTTTTGAAGCAGATTTTGTATTTCATCGACAACTACGATCGCATTATCAATTAACAAACCCAAAGCAATTACCAGTCCCGTTACTGACATCTGATGTAGAGGAATCTCTAGCACTCTCATTCCTCCAAATACCATCAGTACTGACAGAGGAAGAGATGAACCTACTACTAAGGCAGATTTCCAACCCATCATGAACACGGTGCTTACAACAACACACAAAGCTCCTAAAAGTAGGTTTTTGAATAAGTTATTGAGTCGGTTGTTGACGTAGGGGCTTTGATCAAAAATCAGTTGTATGTCAATGCCTAATGGTAATCTTTCTCGAAATTTGTCTAGGGTTTGGCGAGCAGTTTTTGACCACCGATCAATTCGTTGATTGGGCTCCATCAGCACTGCTAAGGCAATTGCTGGTCGCTCATCAATAAGGGCTAATTGTGAGGGAGGCTCTCTAATTCCTTTTTTTACGACTGCAATATCTCCTAAGCGAACTAATTGTTCTGTCCCATTGGCCACATGAATGGGAATTTGTCGAATACGGTTCAGATGGTCTAGCTGGGTTTGAACCTCTAATAGGAGGTTATTATTACTGCGTAGTTGACCAGCAGCTACTTTAGCATCACTTAAACGAATTTGCTGGGATAATTGTTGCGGAGTCAGACCGAGTGTGGCCAGTTTGGAAGGGTTAATCTCTACCACAATCTCTTCGCTAGGAGCACCAAATAATTCTACCTGCTCTGTTCCCGAAAGATTACGAAGTTCATCTTCTAGTTCCTCAGCCCAACGGCGCAAAATCGCATAGTTGACTGGTGATTCTAAATTCCAAGTCAGTGCTGCAATCAGGGTATTAGCTGCTGTAGTCTTTATGTATTCTGAGTTGATACTATCTGGAGGTAGTTTTACTCTGACATCGGCAAGGCGATCTCGCATGCGAGACCAAACTTCATCATGATTTTTTACACTATCTTTTAGTTGAATGAAAATTGTAGAGTTACCTACACGAGAGCTAGATTCTAGAGTTTTGATTTCGTCAATTTCTAATAGCTCTTGTTCAATGGGATCCGTTACTAAAGATTCGACTCGATAAGCACTGGCTCCAGGTAATCGAGTAGTAATATAAGCATTCCATTGACTGAATTCGGGATCTTCCATGCGCGGGAGGATTTGCCATGAGGAAAGTCCCCATACAAGAATGAGGAAGATGCTTAGAATTAAAAGACGTGAGTTGCGATAAAAAAGGCTCCACATTGTGTTTAAGGCACTTTTTTCTTTCGTAATTTACAGGAATATTTTCCCTAGATACAGGCTTTTTGCTCGGGCTGGTTTTGAGCTATTTGTAGTAAGATATCAATTGACAAAATACTTGCTTGGGGAATTTTATTTTTATGATTATAAAGATAAATATCTGATTATAAAGATAAATATTTGTCGCTCCTAAAAAATTACTTTTATATTTTCATCAAGCCATCTCATTGTTTTCCATTTCACACTGCTTTCACTGCCTCTGGGTTAATCAAGGAAATTTGGTTGAATATCAAACATGAATTTAGTAACAATAGTAGAATAAGTAGTTAGACAAAATTAACTAGAAATGAAATCTAAAACCAGACAATTAAACTTTTCTGGATATTCAAGTTGCGGAATATGACCGCAGAAATCAAAAATATTCAAACAGTTATTGGGTAAATTTTGAGCCGCAACATAAGCATGAGCTACAGGCAAAATAGAGTCTTGTTTGCCCCAGATAATCAGAGATGGCACCTTAATCTTTTTCAAATTTTCAAGAATGGGACGAAAAACTGTTGAACGAACACCTAATAAGTTTAAATTTCTCTGTGCCAGCTTTACGAGAGCTTTATGTCTATTTGGAAGGGAGAAAACGGGATAACGAAGTTCAATCCATTCCTCCTGAATGGATTGAACTTCGTAACAACTTTGTTTCAGCATCAACTTAAGTATATCTTTAGTGAAACTAATAGAATTAATAACAAAAGGTAAAGATGAAAATCTAACGCTCATGGCAATTTCTCTCCCCAATCCAAAGCTTCCCACAAGCACCAACTTTTCTAATTGCTCAGGAGAGATTAAAGCAAACTTTAAAGCAACCCCACCACCTAGGGAATGTCCAATCAAAGTAGCACTTTTAATCCCGAGAGTATCCATGAAACTTTTAATAAACTGTGCCAAGTAGAGCAGTGAATAAGAAGCTGATGGTTTGTCAGATCTTCCACTTCCGACCATATCAATTGCATAAACACGATGAAATTTTGCAAGACAGCCAATGTTGTAAAGCCAAAATTCTATAGAGCCTCCAGCACTGTGAAGTAAAATAATTGTTTTTCCTTTATTTCCTGCTGTCCAGTAGCGAGTGTTAATAGAATCTACCTTAATATATTGATCTTGAAAAGCGTATACTTTCATACAAATGCACTCTTTAGTATGCTGGCAAAGCTTGAATTTTTTTCTCGTTAGCTCATCCTAGCTATTTTATAACTTTTTTGCCCACTACTTAAGATTTAACAGTCAACGATGTCAATCATTCAAGAAGTCAGAAGTCAGAAGTCAGAAGTCAGAAGTAGCAATTAGTGGGAGATTGAAACTCGCCACTAATTGTAGACCACTAAATCAAAGATTATAGTGGGGGTTTTAAACCCCGATTTGAAGT
>JASJDA010000363.1 GCA_030065755.1 Prochloraceae cyanobacterium
TGGGGAGTCGTTTTACCTGAAGACCAGGATGACTCTACTTACGAGAAGATAGGAAATCTCATAGATATTCTTTCCTCCACCGAAGAAATGGGGAAATTAATAGACCCGATCGTCGAAGGAGAGTGCCGCTGCGTAGATGGATTGAAACCACAACAAATAGCCCAGCTAGCTAACTCAATGTCTAGCTCAGTTAATGGTTCTACTCCTGCATTAACACCAGGATGATTTTCTATTGTTGCAATTAGTAATTAACTGGTTATTTAAATGGTTAATTGCTGGTTGAGATACTGTTGCGATTGTTATTTAAAACGTTCGCAACAGATATAGAGATAGATATTTCTATCTTAACGCATCAAGACTAATAAAATCACTATTTTCCTAAAATTTGAAGGACAAAAAATGAATAATTTAGCGCAACATTTTTCAAGTAGTACGCAAATTGGTATAGTAAGAATTGAAGACCTCTTAGCGAGACTAGAAGAGGAAATAGAGGTTCAAAAAACTCTACTGGATGAAGTCTTATCAGTAAGCGATCGCTCAGAGATCGAAGCGAATTTAGAAGAAGCGATTGCTCAGAAAAATAACTTACTTTCCTTATTGAAAAAGAAATAAGGAGAAATAACTTATGTCTGAAGATAAATCTTTAGGAATTCAAACAATGAGTAGCAATATTTCGGAAATACTAGCTACTTACTGTGGCTTGAGAGAGTTATTCTTACTAACCGAATATATTTCTCAAACAACGGCCAGAATTACACACAACAGTGAATACGTAACAGATTCAAGAGTTCTAAGAGATAACAACGTCAGAATTCGAGAATTAGAGGCTGTTCAAGAATATATCGATCGCCGCTGTCAAGTTTTAGGTAACTACCACGGAAACAAATAGGAGTGAAAAATGAAGAAATTACCTTTCACTACACCGCCAATACTCCCTGAAGCATTAGAAATACCATCTGATTGCCCGTACTTTTCTATTTATTATTGCGATCGTCAACCAACTTGGTCAACAGGCGATCGTCAAGGGAGTTTTGATAAATATTACATTTACCAACCAATAGTAGAGCATTTTGTTGTCGCCATTCATTTGTTAAACAACGTAGTCATACTTGGAGATGATAATTCTCCGCCTACTCATCAATTAATCTTTTCAAGAGCAGAAGAAGTTGGGTTGGCTGAGTGTTCTGAAGCAAGTGATTTCTTGAACAGGGAAAATGCACAAAACTTATCCCAAACACCAGAAAAATCCCAGACAACTATATGGTGCGATCGAGAACTAGAAAAAACCCGAGTTCTTTACCAATTAGTTAACGATCGTCAGTTGTCTGGATTTAACTCTAAAGAAGAACGAAACCTCAGTATAGCAATAGGGATTGTCAATCATCTCAATAAGTTTATTACTGATGAACTAATTGAAAAATACGACACTATGAGTTTCTTCGGAGATTTAAAAGCGCTCTTGAGTCTACATTATTTCTTTAGGATTCTTCAAAGGAAAGAAGAAGAACAAGAGACAAAGTTTTTCACGTAAAAAAATAGGCGATCGTTTTAACTGCAAATTAATCATTCCGAACAGCGATCGCCATTAGTAAATATCAACAGTTTGAGGTATATCCATGATATATGGTAACGGGATTTTTTGTGCCAAATTACTGACAATTAGTTCAACTTTTCTTTTCTCAATTCATTGCCAGGAGGTGGTCAAATGAGTTGGAGAAGTAAGGCAAGAAATTGTCCAATCTGCGGTGGACTCAGAAATGATTGCAGAGAAAGTTTAAGAACCAATTTGATACATTGTCGCCACCTGCTTGCAACGCCTGCAGATTACATCTACTTGAGAGACGATCGACTGGGATTTGGGATGTGGCAACATAAAGATTGCCGACAAGATTTTATTGACGAGAAAGCTGAGGAAAGGAGAAGGGAAAAACAATATCAATACGAAACGTATCAGAAAGAATTAAAAGAAGCACAAGCTCAATCTTTATCTGTTGAGGAACGCCATAACGAAATAAGTCTAGTGCTAGAGCAGCTAGATTTATGGTCAGTTCACCAGAACAAGTTAAGAGAACGCTTTAGTCTCATAACTGAAGATGTCGAAGAATGCAATCGCCTCATAGAAGAAGGTGGATATAAATCCGTGAGGCAATGGCAAAGATTTAAAGTCAAAATTAATGATAGCTTACCAGGAGTAAAATTAGGGGGTCAATCTCTTCTCGTCAGTGGCGAGGGCATACTTTGCCCAATTAAAAACGAGAAAGGATTATATATAGGTTGGCAGGTTCGTTTAGATAACCCCAATCAGGGGAATAAGTATTTATGGCTAGCAGGAGAAAGGAAAAGGGCAAATCGACCGACATCTCACTTAAGATCAGGAGAGCTGCCAATCGCCTTATTTGCCCCAAACAGCAAAATACTCATTGAGAGCAAGAGAAATAATACTATAGGATTAGCAGAAGGAATAGCATTTAAGCCACAAATAGCAGCCAACCGAATGGGGATACCATTTATCGGGGCCAGTTCGGGAAATTTTGCCAGGAGTCGCCAACTACTCAAACAATATTTAGACTTCCTTGGCTGTGACAAAACTACAGAAATAGTATGGTTTGTAGATGCAGGTGCTATCACTAACCTGAGCGTGATGGGTGTTTATCGAAGGTCGATCGATCTACTACGCTCCTGGGGGTATAAATTAAAGATAGCCTGGTGGAATCAAATTCATAAATCAGATGGAGATATCGACGAAATCCCAACTGAGAAGTTAGAGGGCATCGAATACATTAGCGTCGAGCAATTTCTACAACTGGCTCGTCAAGAGCAATCAGAAGACCATTTTCCTCCAGGTAAACAATCCCAGCAGTATGGTCCGGCGATCGAAGAAGAACCAGATAGGACAGATTACGAAGCATATATCGCCAGAGAAGAAGAAGAGGAGAAGGTAAACGAAGCAATTGCTAACAACGATTTTTGTCTCTGGCTAAAAGCTAAAATAAAAGGACTTTCCAATCATTTTAAGGGATTTGCTACTCGGGAAGTTCAAGAAACTACGATCGATAAACTACCCGCCGTAATCAAATGGCATCCAGGAAACCCCCTTCCCACCCCCGAAGTATACATAGGAGAACCAGCTCCTCGTATTATTTTCCCCAAAGGTTATCGCCTTGAAGTGCAGATGGGGCTAAAAAAAGCCGGATGGAGGATAGTTTGGGATTCTAGCCCTACGGGAACTGGGAAGTCCTATGACTGCGGTTTGCTAGATATCGAGAAAGCTGGAGTCTCAACAGCTTGGTATCTTGACGAGAACCATCGTAACTGTAGTACACCTGTAGTTAAACAAAAGTATATCGACTTAGAACCCAGACATGAAGGGCAATATCTCGATCGCTTTGGTAAACTAAGATTAGCTTCCAATGATGAAGATAAAGCCAAAATAATCGTACAGCCTAATTGCATCAATGCTAACTTATTTGCGTTGTTAAAGCAACAAGGTTGGCACGCAGAATTAACTGACACTGATGCACCAAATGCTATTTGTGCTAGTTGCATTCACCACGTTGAAAAAAGCAGTAAAAATAGTAATTCGGCTAGATGCAGCGTCTTTGAAGGTGAAGGCTTTGGATATAGAGCACAAAGAATTTCTACTCTGCAAAGTAAACATATCAGAGCCCACCTTACCTCTCTCCCTGAGCCTGATGATGAACCAGACGATCGAACTGATGATGACGATCGAGTTAACAGCTTCTGGGATTATTCTAACAACTGGGCTTACATTGAAGAAGCTGGAAAATCCTTGACTGGAATACAAAGCATAGAAGCCCAATTGAGCGATTTCGATCGACAAATGATGACGATCGCTACTAACTATCCAGATCTGTTCTCCCAACTAAAACCTCTTAATATTCTCAGAAGCATTTTAGAAGGATCGTTTCCAGAAGGCGTAGGAGATCGATTTGGCATTAACCACGACGAACTAATTAAACTTCTAGGTAAACCGCCAGAGAATATTATTGACTTACTTGCGGCTATCCTGGAAACCCAGCCTACTGGAGTCATTTCTCAGCCTAGCGATATAGTGGATCCTAATGCGATCGACAAAAAATGGCGCAATGCTGCAAAAACAGCTAACAGGGTTTCTTGTCGTGAAGCATCCCACAAAAGCACTCAGACCTTAAGCACTATTTATGCTAACTGGCTCGAACCATTATTAAAAATCTGGGCTGGACTCGAATCTGGGGCTTTAAGAATCTGCTTTACCCACGATGGCATCAAGTTGAAAATTACCACTCCCAATCACCGTGTTACCGAAATACTCAAAGCCCTCGGTTTTACGGTGCTGTTGGATGCTACTCTCAACAAGAAAGTTATCGGCCAAGTTATCGATCGCCACCCAGATGAAATCGTCGAGATTAGGCAAGATACCCCATCTCTTAAAAATGTTAAAGTAATCTCCGTCGAATCGGTCGGAATGCGATCGTCCGTGTGGAGCAAAGCCTGTCTAGAACGCTTAGAAAAGTTTGCCGAGTACTTACGATCTCAATACCCTGAAGATTTAGCTATCTTCGGCTTTAAACGATACGCAGAGGCTCTTAAATTAGATGGGTGGTTTTTCGGGAACTCCAGAGGTTCTAACGACTTTGATGGGTGTCTTACCTTGGTTAGTTTTGGAACTCCTCAGATTAATCTTGGTGCAGCAAGCGATCGCTACCTCACTCTCTTCGGAACCTTAGATGGATTTGAAGACTATTACAAAAGTCTGACCCAAAACGAATTTATTCAACTGCTAGGAAGGATGCGAGCCCACAGATATCCAGAAGAACAATTTAGCTTCTATCTGGTGGGAACGGGATTAGATCCTCAATTTTTAGCAGAACTAGGGTGTGAAATTGAGTTACGCGACGTAGCGGAATTATGTCCTGAAGCTGCCACCAGCAGGCAACGAGATAGGTGGCGTATATTTCAATTCTGTTGTCACCTGGCTAAAACTCAGAAGGCTATTACCCAGAAAGCGATCTCCGAAGGACTGGGTTGTACCCAGAGCTGGATCTCAAAGCAATTTGGGGGTGAAACGCTTGGCTGGACTACTTTTCGCCAAATATTCCAATCCCTGTATAACCACACTATAGGAGATGGAATATTTTCTCCAGACGATATTGAACATACTGATTTGAGGGAGTGGTTAGAGTTGCCACCCATAGAAGTCCTGAAAGTATGTTTTGACCACGCTAAAGCACAGGGCTGGTTTGACTTGGTAGAGATTTTATCCACGGCTGCTCCTGAAGTGATAGCTGGTTTCTTAGGTGTCTTGGCTGCAGCAACTGGTATGGATCTATTAGATGATTGGCTACCCAGTTTGGCACCCGATGGTTGAGTATAAATTGAGAGTAGCTCTCCTGCACTCGAACTTTAAGATCGCATTTAAAATAAAAGAACTCATCGAGGAGAAATTAGATGGGCGATCGTTTGTGGGTCTCTCAAGAGTGAGTATCTATCTGAGAATGTTTAGTTTTTCTGCTCATAATTTTCAATCCAATCAAAGATAAGATCTAGCTCATGAAGAGTAATTAATCCATACTGCCAAAGTAGCATAGATAAATCGGTTAAACTTTCTGAGCTGTGACGTAAAGCTAATGTAATCGATTGAGAAGGAATCGACAATTCTTGTTGTCAAAAAATAATTAAATGTTTGAGCATTTTAAATTAAATCTATAGTTATTCGCTAAGCAGATTACAATATATAAATACTTTATTGAAAAGCGATCGCCATGTCTAAGCCGCTAAGGGGTGATTACAATAACGAACAAATAGACAAGCTCTACAAAAACTGTAAAGAAATAACATTAAAAAACAGAATTTTAGCAATTAAACTGGTTTATTCAGGATGGAAAGTCATAGAAGTAGCCGAACATTTAGGAGTAAGTCATAAAACAATTTACAATTGGATAGATCTTTGGAATGAAGGAGGAATAGAAGAATTAAAGCCTCAAGTGAAAGGAAAAAGAAGAGAAGCATATATTAATAAAAATGAGTGGATAAAAATTTTAGAAGAAATTAAAGGAAAAGGATATACTTTATCTCAAGTTAGAGAGTATGTAGAAAAAACGAGAGGAGTAAAGTATAGTTATAAAGGCGTTTGGAATGTTTTAAGAAGATGGTTAAAAGTTCCTTATGGCAAACCTTATGTATTAATAGGTAAACAGTCAGAAACAGCAACAGAAGAATTAAAAAAAAATTAGATTTAGCTTTAAAACAAGTAGGAGAACAAGAAGTAATTATTGGATTGTTAGATGAAAGTAGTATAGCGGATTGCACGGGGAAAAGCAGAGTAATTAATACCAAAAAAATCAAGACATTAAATACTTATCGCTCGAGAAGATTGTTCAGTTATTTTGGGTGCTTATGTCTTGGAGGAAAGAGTGTAGTTAAAACAGCAGAAAAATGTAAAAAGGAAGATTGTCTAGAATTTTTTAAAGCATTAAGACAAGCTAATCCACAAAAGAAACTAATTATTATCTTAGATAATGCCAAAATACATAAAGCTAAAATTATTAAAGAATTTTCTCACAAAAATGAAATTATTTTAGTTTATTTGCCACCTTATTCTCCCAATTTAAATCCTATTGAATTTATGTGGAAAGATTTAAAAAAGAGACTAAGTGAACATTATCAAGAAAATGTGGAAAAATTAAAAATAATTGGACAAGCAATAAGTCAGGAACTTTTAGAATTACGTCAATTTAGTTATACAGCAAAATGGCGAGAAAAGTTTTTGTAATTTTGTAAGCGAATAACTATA
>JASJDA010000072.1 GCA_030065755.1 Prochloraceae cyanobacterium
TGACTGACCAAAGAAGAACTCCTTTTAATATTGGCAGAAGGATTGAACTAGAGGGCTTTAAAGAACACGAAGCTCAACCTCTGTTGCAAGGATTAAGACAGAAAATTAGCAATCCTCAAACCGTACTCAAAGAAGTATTGAGTTGGACGGGAGGTCAGCCTTTTCTCACTCAAAAAGTTTGTAAGTTAATCCGCGATTCTTCAAAGAATATTCCCCCTAATGGTGAATCTTCTTGGATTGAAAACTTAGTCAGAAATAAAATTATCTCCAATTGGGAATCCCAGGACGAGCCAGAACATTTAAAAACCATACAAAATCGCATTCTCAAAAGCGACATAGAACCCTCTCAAATACTAGAACTCTATCGAAAAATCTTGGAGCGAGGAAAAGTTAAAACAGTTGATAGTCTGGAGAAAAAAGAATTGTTATTATCAGGGTTAGTAGTAGAGCAAGAGGGTTCTCTCAAAGTCCGTAACCGTATTTATGAATTGATTTTCGATTGCAGTTGGGTTGAGTTTCATTTACAGGGTAAACGCATCTAAATTGGTATAAAAAATTACAGACAAAAGTTTAAAGATAGTATCATTGACCTAAAATTTACTTTCTTAATATCAATAAGCTAATTTTATTCTCAATAATTGCCAAGTTCTTTTCTATACAATCTGAGAAATCTGAAAATTCTAATGGCGATCGCAAAAATTGATTTTTTATATTCCCTCAAATAGTACAAAGGTATTGTTTAGAGCTTGCTGAGAAAAGTGATAAAAAATCAACAAGAACTAATACCAATTTGCTAAATGTTTCCTAACCCAATAGCGTAGTGCTATAGAAGTCTGGGTGCGTAGTATTTAACAACTGCAAAAAGCGGAGCGCCCGCTCGGAGGGAACCTCCGAGTTAGGAGGCACCAAGAACAGTCTGGGTCGGGGCATCTCCTGGACTTAAAATAAAGCTTACTTAATATCTCAAGCATTAGCTGGAGTTGCTAAGAAGCCTAAACTGTATACGTCAGTATCAGTGTAGAAGTATGTCACCCACTTCTAAAGTAGTTCAGTTGAGCTTGTTTTAGGGGAATCTCCGTCCTTCCACGGCGGAGAGGAGGTCAAGAGCTTCTATAAGCAGCCAGAAACTTATCTATAATTATCCATAGTTGTTTATTATGGATAAGTTTTGGTCGATCGCGTTAAAGAATTTGCCAAGCTGATAGGAAAATCGCCATCTACATTAAGACGATGGGAGCGAGAAGGGAAAATTAAACCATCTCGCAGCAAAGGCAATTCTTCGATATTACACGGATAAAGACTTACAAATAGCTTTAAACATTGAAGCTAACGACCAAAGCGGGAAGACAATAGTTTATTGTCGAGTTTCGTCTCGCTCCCAAACGCCCGAATTAAATCATCAAGTTGTGGCAATGGAAGAATTTTGTCGTGGTCGAGGTTTAGCTGTAGATGAATGGGTAACGAATATATTTATATTAAGGAAGTCCTCATAAAGCAGATAAGTTATTTACCACAGCAGACAAGTTAACGATAAGGACTTCCTTAATATAAATAATATTTTCCGTAAAAGAAATAGGTGGTGGATTAAGTTTTCAACGTAAAAAATTCTTAAAACTAATGGAACAAATTAGATTAGGTGAAGTAGAAATACTGGTGATTGCACATAAAGATCGTTTAGTTAGATTGAGGAAATGGTTGAAGATTTAATGGCAATTATTCATTGTTTTAGCTGTCGCCTTTATGGGTTAAGAAGTTATAAAAAACCAATCAGACAAATCGCATCAATGAGTCTTGACTCGACAGACGAAACCAAGTAAACTTTATTAGATAGATAAGTTTGGCTGAAATATGTATGCAATTAAAGTAGAGCTAAAACTGAATAATGCTGAAAAGACATTAATGAATCAACATATAGGTTTTAGTCGTTTTTGCTACAATTACGCTTTATCTATTTATAACCAGCTAGATCACAAGCAATATAAGGGTGGCAGTTCTAAAAAAATAGATTTAATCAAAAAAATATTTACCAATATCACTAAGAAAAATCCAGATTTTTCTTGGACTAAAGAAATGTCTAGTAGAGTTTATCAAAACGCTTTTAGAGCTTTAAAGTCTGCTTTTTCAAGACATTGGAAAGGTCTGGGTAGTTGGCCTAAATTCAAGAAAAAAAAGCATCCTGGAAGTTTTACAGTTGATTCTTCCAACGGCGTCATACTTCAAGAAGGTGGTCAACGACTAAAATTACCAACTTTAGGCATTTTTAGAACTACCGAAGCGATACCTAAATGTGTTTCTCAAACTTATACCGTATCTAAAAGAGGCGAGCGTTATTATGTCTCTTTTGCCATTAATGCTGAATTAATTCCACCAATGAGCCATGAGGTTTTTGAACCTGTAGGAATTGATGTCAATCTGAGTGAAGGTAAATATTGTGTTATTTCCGACGGAACAATGGTAACTTTTCCCAAGCCTTTAAAGGCAGCGATAACCAAGCTAGGAAAGTTGCAGTATCGGAATCGAAATAAGCAACTAGGCAACCGAAAACAAAAAATATTACCTTCAAATAACGCTAGAAAATATTATAAAAAACTAGCCAGATTGCACAAAAAAGTCGCTGATACTCGCAATGACTTCTTAGAAAAACTAACCACAAGTTTAGCCAGAAAGTATCGTCATATTAAGCTAGAAACATTAAATCTTAAAGGTATGATGGCTAACGGAAAATTAGCTTTACATATAGCAGATGCTAGTTTTTATAAATTTAAAACTTTGCTAATAAATAAAGCTGATAGTCATGGGGGTTTTGTCGAGTCTGTAAACCAATGGTATCCAAGTTCTAAGCTTTGTAGTAATTGTGGCCATAAAAAATCAGATTTAAAACTCAGCGAGCGAGTTTATAAGTGCGAGAAATGTAATTCAATTTTAGATCGAGATCTAAACTCGGCAATTAATCTAAAACTTGCAGCAGGAGAACATATTACAAATAGGGTTGGTTCAACCCGAATAAAAGCCTGTGGACATGATACCGCTGACGGTCATGGAAAAAGCTGTAATGCAAGGAAGCAGGAAGCAAACACCAAAGTAGATAACTTTGGATAAGTTTTGCGGGACAGCAAACTATTATCTCTGTACGAAATAATATCCGATCGCTAAACCTATCACAATTGGCAACCAAAAAGATAACCACTTAATTTTTGACCAATTTTTATATTGTTCGGCTAGTTCGTTTTCAAATTTAACAATTCGATCGTCTTTTTCTTCGCACTGCTGTTGCAAATTCTTATAGTTTTCTGTTTGTTGAGCCAGTTGCACTCGCTCTTGATTCAACTGCTCTTCTAGCTCATTTATCTGAGTTTGTCGAGCTAGTTTTTCTTGTTCTAGAGTTTGGTTTTGTTCGCTTTGTTGAGCTAGTTGCACTCGCTCTCGATTCAACTGCTCTTCTAGCTCATTTATTTGAGTTTGTCGAGCTAGTTTGTCTTGTTCTAGAGTTTGGTTTTGTTCGCTTTGTTGAGCTAGTTGCGCTCGCTCTCGATTCAACTGCTCTTCTAGCTCATTTATTTGAGTTTGTCGACCTTGTTCTAAAGCTTGATTTTTCTCAGCTTCTTCACTTAGTTCTGATTCTCTATCTTTTAATTGCTGCTCTAATTTATTTAGCTTTTCTTCTTTTGCCTCTAATTCTTGTTGAAAATTTTGATATTTTTCTTCTTGTTGAATTGCTTTAGATTGTTCTAATGCTACCCGATCTTGTAACTCCGAGATCGCATTAGATTTTTCTTCCAATTCTTGTTGCAGAGTTTGATTTTGTTCTGCTTGCCCAGCTTGTTTTTCTTTCCAATCGGCAATTTGACTGTCTTGCTCTTGTAATTTTTTTTGTAAATCTCGCGCAATTTCTGTTTGCTTGACTAAGTTAGATTCTCGATCGCCAAGCTTTTTTTCCAGATCGGCAATTTGTTTTTGCTTCTCTTTATTTTCTAATTTTTCTCGTTCAGTTGCTTGTTTTTTTAACTTAGTAATTAGATTGTCTTTTGTTTTTAATTCTTGTTGTAAATCACCTAGTTTTTGTTCTTGTTTTGCTGTTAGTAATTCTTGTTTCTCTAGTTTTTTGTTAAATTCGTCAATAATTTTACTTGCTTCTTCTCGCTCTTTTTCTGTTTGTTTAGCTTGTTGAGATTGTCGATCGCTTATTTGTTTTTGTAATTCAGTAATTAAACTTGCTTGTTTTTCCTCTTTGTCTTGTAGAGATTGATATTTTTGAGCTTGAGAGAGTTGTTCGTCTAATTGCTTTTGCAGTTCAACAAGACGATCGCTTTGTTTCTGGGATTCTTGTTGAAGAGATTGATAAGTTTCGAGAGGGACTACTTTACTTTCCTCTTCCTTAACTTGAGTGGTAGATTCTTGTTTGGCAGTTTCTACACTAATTGCTGTCTCACTAGTTGAGGTAGTCTCTTGGGGTGAAGTTTCTAGAGAAATGGTAGTTTCTGCGCCAGGAGAAGCGATCGCGACGCTGCCTTTAGCGATACCTTCGATCAGTTGAGAGTTTGACAATCCTGCTTTTTTGGCTATTTTATCGAGTAATTCGAGTCCTTGAGGTGTCAGAGAAATTCCTGGTTTGGGTTGATTTGCTGAAGACTGACTCGAAGGTTTACGCCTCTTTCTTACCATTGATATATACCTCCGCTCGGCTACCGATAAATATCAGTATATTGTAGCGAAGACTTGCCATCGAGAATCTACTATTTATTTTTTATAAATACTGGGTTGGATAATTAAAATATTAATCCAACCTACTCCCTAACTAGAAAAAGCGACCGCGCCATTTATTCAATTGCGATTCTCCAAATGTGGCCAAACGCCGAGAATCAGCAATTTTTTCCTGTAAAGCTGCAATTTCTTGTTTCTGTTGTTCGGAACGTTGTTGCAGCTCTAAATAACTTCCTTCCTGCACGCTCTTCCCACTGCTGGGAATCCGAGATTGTAGGGTAGGAGTTGACGGTCGATCGCTAACAGTACCAGTAGTACTGTAAGAAGATTGCCACTTGTTCAACTGCAGCGAAGCAATATTAGCAAAAGATTGTAACTGAGCTAATTGTTGTTTGAGAGTTTTAATCGTATTCTCTTGCTCCTCGCACTGGCGTTGTAATTCTTGTTTGGCGGCTAGATCCGGAGCGACTTTTACTGGAGTTGGTGGTAGTTTGCGGCTAGACCTAAATACATCAGCCAGCAATTGATTGATATCAGTAACTGGTTGTTTTCCTTGTGGATTGTTGTAGATTATGGCACGAGTCAATCGAGGCTGATTTTTAAATTCTCCAGATAGATCGCTACTAGAAGCAGAAGGTAAAAGCTTGAATATATTAGGAAACCCAAGGATTTTTTTACCTGTTTGAGTTTTGTATCCTCGATAATAAGGAACTATGTTTTCCCCAAATGCTGATTGATATTCATCACTATCGACGTAGGAATCTATTTCTACTTCATAGCCACCTTCATCTAACAATTGACTGTGATATTTCATTTCTTGGTAGCTTTCGGGAGAGCGACCTAAAAGATGTTTAAAATTCAATTCAATTGCTCGATAGCGGGGACAGTTGAGGAAAAATCGCGATCGATACACCTCCGACTGAGCTAATTGTCGCACGAACTCGCGCACACTTATTTCATCTGCTTTGAGCTTAGATTCTATGTCGATCGGCCTTTCACTTTCCATCAGATAAGTGTTACCTAAAACTTGCCGATAAATAGCTTTAATTAAAGTGTCAAATTCACTTTGAGAAGATCCAGCAACCATTTCAAAAGGTTCTGTATCTTCAAACAAACTCACTCCTAATTGGGAAGCCGTGCCAATTGTTGGATTAATAAAAGTCTCAACCATTTCAATTATCTCCTAAATTTTCTACTTGAAACTCTTTCGTCAAATTTTGTATGAAAACCGCCGTATTTGATCCAATATTGTTTCAGTTCGTGATGGGGCGTGTGCAAACTAGCTTTAGCTTGATACAAAATTACTTTTCGATGATTCCCAATCCAAACTTTTCTAACTGGTTCTACTGAAATTAAACTACCACCTAAACTAGAAACGCACTCTTCAAATCTTTCGACGGTTGAATATTCTAAGGTTTCTAAAATGAAAAAGTTGCCTTCACAAATAAGATGCCTACTTCGGATCCAGCATTGCATCTTTTTTTGAGCTAGTGGCGGTAACATTACTTCTGTCAGCTCCGATACGCTCATTTAATAACCTGCCTTATCAGAAGATGATGCAATTACTTGGGGTAATTCACTAGCAAAACTTTCTCTTTTCTCGAACTTTAAAGGACCAGCGGCAGACCCCCAAATGTGTTCGTGAGTATTGACATCCATTCCTCTATCTAGGCTGATAAAAGTTGTTTCAGTTAGTTCTACTTCATTAACTAAATAAGTTTCACAACCATTGCGTTTAATTAGACATTTATCTCCTTCTACTTTGCCTCGAAAAACATTTCCGTCTTTTTTAAAAACCATTGAGCAGTTATATCGCCTGGTAAGACGATCGCGCTCGATCGTCTTGAGAATCTCTTGATTCCACCCCGCACCTGCATATAATTGGCGATCTTCTAGACCATAATTTTCTATATAAATATCAACTCCACGATCGACTAGCCTGTGTACCCCTTGACGATACGGACTCCAAAGATCGTAGTCATAGGCTTGCTCGGAATAAAACCCTAGACCACAAAAAAAGTCCCAAGGTAAGGGACGAAAAAAAACGCGAATATTAGCATAGTTTTTGGGGTCTGAAAATGCTTGCTTTTGGTTGCTAAAATCTCCGGCCATTAATCTTGCTAAGGAGAGCATTAAATTGTCTTTATTGGCTGTAATCTCGTCAACTGTTTCTGTCATTTTTCAACTCCGATTAATACGTTTTGTAAAAAATTCTTATTAAATTGAAATTCAAGCGTGGTACGATGGAATTCTAAATAATTAAATTATTTAGCTTAAAGAACGAATTTCCGAGGAAAAAGAAGCGGTAGTAACGCCTTTGCCATCACTAGTTTTAATTAAGGACACGCGAAATCTTAAATTAGGGTTGGCAAACCAAATTTTCTCCTCAGCACTAGCTCGATCGTATTCCGTCGAGAGAATGAAAGTGCCTTCGCTGTCAATCTGATAAATGCCAACTGCAGGCATTGTTTCTGCATATCCTCGATCGCGCAGCAATTTACCTTTGCTAGCGTCGTTAGGATCGGGAATTGGCACTAGCACGGTCGTTCCTTTCAGGTTTTCGTCTTCGTCCCAATCAGATTCGCCCTCCCAACTCATCCGAAAAGCATTACTCGCCATCACGGGATCGATGTCGTAAGACTTACACAACTCAATTACTGCTGGGTCGTCAGCAGCTAAATTGATAATGTCTATAGTCGAGAGGATTTCTTCAAAGTGTTGAAATGCTAGATGATGAGCGCTGCGCTGCGATCGCCAACGACCAATTGAAAGATTTACGAATTTGGTAATATCCATTACAACCCCACTCAAATGAAAGCGATAAATTAGACTGAGACATAAATTAAACTGTTCGATCGAATCGGCTAGCTCGTCCTTGCGAGTGCCATTATTTCAATTAGGATTAAACTCTCGCAGATATTTACTACTGCGCTCCTGTAATAGTCGCCGTATGCGATTTAAATAAAGAGTTTCTAGCGCTTTTAACGAAGAAACAATTTAGATTTTCTTGTTGAATGCCGATTCCTAATTCTAGAATTCCTTCTAGCCAACCTACCTGTCTGTTTTTTTCTAATAAATTTAGATTTTTGTCGTCTAATTCGAGAATTTGTTCTTGGAGTTTTACCAAAAGGATGAATTTTTATCCCTTGACTTTCACCACTTTTTTCCTCTTGTTGGCTAGTTGGGTTAGTTTGGGAAATATTCTCTTGTTGTCGAGGAAAGTCGGTATGTTTTTGAGGTTGAGGTGTAGCAGCAGACAAGATCTCGACCTTAGCAATCTTAGCCCCCATCCGTTTGAGGTTACTAATGGTTTGAGAAAGACGGTAAAAAGGAACTTTAATCGTCCAACTACTTTTTCTCTTTACGCTTTGAGCGTAACGCCCTTTAACCTCAATCGCTATGAGTTGGTCTTGTCGATACCCTCGATCGCTAGTATCAGTATTTGTCATAGCTGACATAGATACACCTCAACTTTTTTCTTAGCCTTAAGCTACTCGATCGATGTTAACCTTCTTGGTTATTTTCCTCGTTGCTGACAGGCAATATAGAAATATTGCTAATTTTGCCACCCATACGAGTAATGCCTTGAATAGTTTTAACCATGCGAGAGTAAGGAATCTTGATTTTATAGTTACTCTTGCGGCTCACATCTTGACGACAAACGCCAGTTACTTCAATTTCAACTGTGCGGCCGTTATAATCACTCGTGCTAGTACTGCCAACGGTAGTCATACCAGACATTAACACAACCTCCTTATTTATTAAATGACGAGCTTGTCAGCGAGCGCCGACTATTAACAAAAAAATTAGGCAACTTCAGTGATACTAAGGATTTTGCCGCCCATTTTGTGAATGTTTTGAATTCTCTTAGACAATTGCTCGTAGCTTACTTCAACACTCGTACTGCTCAGCCTATAGACAGGAGTCGCCCCAGCTTTAGCAATTGAGATGCGGAAGCGCTTAGAAGTGTTCGCGGGAGTACCGCCACCAGCAGCAGGAGCCTTAATTTTGGTGGGCAAATTAGCTGCTAGATCGCTTATTAGTTTAGCCTGGTTGCTGCTATTGTCGCTAGTGGCAAATCCCCGATACAAAGAAAATGTGCGGTTAAAGCCCACATTCTTGATGCCTACTTCCGTAGTATTAGTACGAGGATAAGGAACGATATTTTCTCCAAAATTCATCGAATACTCGTCACTATCGATATAGGAATCAATATCTGCTTCAAAGCCCCCCTCGTTATAAATCTGTACGTGCTGAGATATTTCTGCTTGATCTACGGGAGGACGACCTAAGAAATGCTTGCAGTTGAGTTCGATAAAACGATACTGGGAAACACCCTCAAAAAATAAAGAGCGATACAAGTCAGATTTAGCGATCGTACTAACGAAGCCGCGAACAGTAAGATCGCCATTGCGCAACAGCGATTCTGCAGTAATTGGGCGCTGGCTTTCCATTAGATGAGCATTGCCTAAAACCTGCTTGTAAACTGCCCTAATTACTGTCTGCAAATCGTCTTCAGTAGCAGTGGGTTGCAATTCTAGTGGTTCGGTAGTTACCCAAAGTGACATGGCAATTTCTCCTATTTGGTTATTAACTATTTGTCGATCGCGATTGTTTATTCCTACTAAAAACTAATTAATTTTTTGCTGTTTTAAGCGATTTCTGTGATGCTGACAATTTTGGCACCAGTACGATGAATCCTTTGTATTTGGGGAGTCATCTTACTACCTGAAACAACATACTCGGTAGTGCTAATGCGGCGAGGACTGTCAAATTTAGACCCCTTGACCACAATTTTAAATTTCTTCTCAGTGGCATCTTTATAAGCAGCCATACGCGCTCCTGCTGGCTGAGTAATCTTGTTACCGCTATTGGTAGCAACTGCTTCCACTAAATAAGAACTCTTGGTTGCACTGTCAATTTCTGCAGCACCTCTTAACAGGGAAAGAGTGCGGTTGTAACCTACCTGCTTTTGTCCTGTTTGACTGCTGGCTCCTTGATAGTAAGGAACGACATTTTCGCCGAATTTCTCTTGATATTCTTCGCTGTCGATATAAGAATCGATTTCAGCATCGTAACCAAGTTCTACGCAAATGCGTATGTGTTGAGAAACTTCTGCTTGGTCTAGGGGTGCGCGACCTAATAAGTGCTTGAAGTTCAATTCTACAAAACGATAGGGAGCGCAGGATTCAAAATAGCGAGCGCGATAAAAGTCCGATTTAGCTGCCATTCTTACGAAGTCTCTCACGGAGATGCTGCGATCGCACAACTGAGATTCTGCACTGACCAGCCTTTCGCTGTCCATTACGTGGGGATTTCCCCATACTTGTCTGTATACTGCTTTAATTATCGTGCCTACTTCTTCAGTGCTGCTGGTGGGCCATAGTTCTAAGGGTTTGCCTCCAAAGGCATCTAAACCAAATTTTACAGTTGGAGCTGTAGCTAGCATTTTTTTCCTCCTTAATTGGGTAAATTTTTTACTTCAATAGCAAAGGACGGGAAATTTTTTTCCCATCCTCTAATCCCCTATTTTCTTAGCTAACTGGGGTAATGCTGGCGATCTGACCGCCTTGGCGGTGGATCCGCTTATATTCTTCTGAAAGCTTGTCAAAAGGAACTAGATATACTTTGTTGGAGCGACGGAATTTTGAGACTCGATTTACTGCTCCTGGGGAGCGATAGGCTGTTACCTCAATGCGGTAAACTTTACCGTTAGAAGTTGCGCCAAATCCCTGACGGCTGCGCGATCCCAAAGTTGTATCTTTGAAAGACCAACCATTTCCAGCAGCACCGCTCGAAGGGGGAACTACGGCTATGGGGGTTTCTTGGATTACGTATTTATTTAGTACGGGACTTTTACCAGCAAGGGAGCCTTTGAAGTCGCTACTAGAAGCACCGCGCAATAGGGCAAACATGTGAGTAAACGCAACCATTGTTTTGCCTGGTTGGGTTTTATAGCCCCGATGATAGGGAACTATGTTTTCTCCGAATACACTTTGATACTCGTCGCTATCGAGGTAAGAATCTATTTCTGCCTCGAAGCCTTCGCTATCCAAGATGTTGCTTTTGGATCTCATCTCGTCGAAGCTATCGGGAGCGCGACCGAGTATGTGTTTGAAATTCAGTTCGATCGCTCTGTAGCGAGGACAACTATCGAAGAAACGAGACTGGTAAAGACCCGATTTACATACTGCACGGACGAACTCGCGCACGCTGAGTTCGCCGTTTTTTAACTTGGACTCTTCAATACTCAGGCGTTCGCTCTCCATGACGTAGGCATTACCTAAAACTTGTCTGTAAACGGCTTTAATAATGCTGTCTACTTCTTCTGTCGAACGACCTGGAATGAGCTCTAAGGGAGCTGTATCTTCAAATAGACTGACACCTAATTCTGATGCGGGTCCAAAAACCATTTAAAAATCTCCTTAGTAGGAATAGAGGTTTTCCAAAAAGGTTGTTATTTTTTTTACAAAAATTAACAAATATACTTGGTACATTTTAGGAATTAACTCCTGATGCCCTAAGCGGTATTTGTCACGATTTATACGGTTTGCCAGCCGCGTCTTTAATTAAAGCGCGGACGAAAAATAATTAGCGATATATATCGCAGATCCCTTTTTAGGGGTAAATAGACACGCGTGCAGTCTTTATATTCTTCCTGCTTATTAGCCGGAAACGTTTATCCTGCACTACTTGCTGTCAGCTATCTAAAGGTTTGGAGCCATAATGACTTTATCTTTAGAACAGGATGCTGACTATTTATACTCGTGCTACAACTTTTCTAACTGCTGTACCGATTGAAACGCAATGGAACAAAGAATCAATAGATGCTTTATTGCATAACGATCCCCTCAGCACGATCGTTTTAGAGGAAGTTGCCAGTACTTACCTTTAGAGTATTTTTACACCCTTTCCTTAACCTTTATACAATGCTCTACGAGTTGTTATTGTTAAGTTTTGTAATACTTAATAATAATTTATAACTTAAAATAAAAAAAAATGTGAAATTCAATTACGACACGCTAACTTTTTGCTCGACTCCAAAGCCAACTAGAACTACCTGTTCTAAAGGTTTTCCATCACTCGGACGGAGATAGTTAAGAATTTTTCTGATGCGTAAGTTAGGGTTAATCAGAGTAATGGAATCAACAGATACTACACGAGTATAGTTGGTGGTCATCAATAATTCTCGATTTCTGGGATCGAAGCGAAAATGAGAAACTATTGGTCTGGCTTCTTCGTAAGCTCTATCTCGCAGATAATCTCCTTCTAGATAGGGAAGATTTTCCTGTTTGGGGACAAAAAGTAAATTGAGGTTTTGAGATACTTCTTCTCCTTTTTCAGAAATGGTGTAAAAACCGAGATTGAAGCCAGGAAGAATGCTTAATTCTGAGGCTCCCAGATATTGATTGTCTTCTAAAACCTTGCTCTTAGCCTCAGTAGTGAGAGGTTTGACATTGAATGTAGTGCGCGATCGCTCTACTTCTCGATCGCTTAGATAGTGATAAGTTCTTTCTGTTTCCCAATTACCGACGCAACAATCAAAAAAATACTTAAATTTAGATGTGTCCATAGTTTTAGCTGTTGGCTGTTGGCTGTTGGCTGTTAGCTATTTGCTGTTGGCTGTTTGTTACTCCCGATCTCTCCGTCTCCCCCTCTCCCCCTCTCCCCCTCTCTGCCTTATCTCTCCTGCAATTATTATTCGCTAGCACCTGCTTTCTTCAGTAATTCTACTGCTTTTTGAGCGTTAAATGACTTTTTCGCCTCCTTTAAAGCTGTGTTACCCCAGCGATTTTTGAGGGAAAAGTCAGCACCGCGTTCTAACAATACTTCTAGAGTCTCGAGATCTCCTCTTGCTGCTGCTGTCATTAAAGGAGTCACTCCACCGATGTTTTGAGTATTGACTTCAGCACCGCGTTCGATTAAAGCTTCTACTGTATCGACTTTACCGTTATCTGCGGCTAGATACAAAGCAGTATCGCCAATATTGTTGGTGGCATTTATTTCTCCCCCTGCTTCGAGCAATTGCTTTACTAGCAACGTTTCCCCGTGACGCGCTAAAGACATTAATAATGTTTCTCCGTAGTGGTTGCGATCGGTTGCTGTTGCGCCTCGATCGAGTAGAAGGATGACAATTTCTCGATATTTTGATTCGGCTGCGTACATTAAGGCTGTGTAGCCTGCCTCATTTTTAATATTGACATCAGCGCCGCTACGGAGCAAAATTTTTACTATTTCCAAATATCCTTCTGCTGCTGCCCACATTAAAGCCGTAGTACTAGAGGGATCCAGAGCGTTTACATCAACACCTGTATCTAACAAATCTTTTACTGTCTCTAACTCACCTTTGATAGCAGCCTTGAATAATTCTTTTGTTGCCGAGGACATGAATTTGGCAATCTCAGCGTTGCATTTTAACTATATAAGTTAATACTATAGTTGTTTTTCTTAAACCCGCGCAAACTATTTAAGTAAATTGTTTTAATTTAGCGATCGCGCGGTCAAAATAGGGAGCTAGGTTGTCTCTTTCTTGAAGCTGAAATTCTTCTAAACTAAAGATTTTCAAATTTTCCAATCCCGTAACCATTGCTTTTAAGGGAACCCGCAATTCTTGATAGAGCAATTCCATATTTTTTAGCCCTTCATCCGAAGTATATTCGGTAATTTGACCGGCGATACCGTAGGTAATGCAGCGTAAAAAATGCCAGAAGTCTCGCCAACAAGCTTCGGCTCTTACCGGAGGATATAGTTCTCCTCCTGGCTCGGTAATATGAGGATATTGAGCCAAAACTTGTTTTCTAGCGCGATCGATAATTTGAGGGGCTTTTTCTCGCAATAATTTAACTTTTTCTAGGGACGACGAGCTGTTTGGAGATAAAGTTTTAATTTCTTCTAAATCGCGATCGGTGAGATAGCGTTTTTCTTCCTCAGCTTTCTGAAAAATTTCTATCACTTGTTGGGAATATCTCGTTCCCCAGGTGTCAAAGCTGACCATTCTCGCTTTGGGAATCAACTGTTTTGCTTTTTCACTCAAGTAACTATTCATAATTTTTCCCGAGTTTAAATCCAGTAAACAGACTTAACTCTCCCTCATTTTAGAGGGAGGTCGCTCCGATCGAGTGTGCCATTATTTATTGCATAGCAGCTTGTTGGCTTCTGAGTCTTTCTAGAGCCGCGTCTATCTTAGCTATTTCTGGATTTGACTGTATGTGTTCGGTAACAACTTTTTTTGATAATTTAATTTTTTGAGCCATTTGAGCGACATCATTGATAATTCTTTCTCGGTATTGTTCTAATTCAACGATCGTCGCTTCAATTTCGGCTGCTGATACGGTTTGTTGAGAAGTTTCTGACATAATTAACTGTTTCCTTAACTGGTTTAGGTTACTGTATCATCAATGCGCTCGCGGCCAAGAGGAGTCTGAGAAATGCTATTTACCTTATATGTTCCCCCCATAATAGACTAGGCTTTAAGGCTAGTCGAGGTAAACTAAGGGAAAGAAAAAAATATAAATTTAATTTTATGGAAATCGATCGAATTAAAGAATATTTAACCAGTAACAACTCCCAAGAACGAATGAAAGCAATTACGGAGTTGAGAAACTACGATTCTGAGGTAGCGGTTCCTCTACTGCTTAGTGCGATAAAAGACGAAGAGTTTTTAGTCCGTTCTTTTGTGGCTATGGGATTGGGTAGAAAACGCAATTCTGAATCTTTTGCTGCCCTGCTAGAGTTGATGAAGTTCGATCGAGATCCTAACGTGCGCGCAGAAGCTTCTAATTCTTTATCTTTCTTCGGTCAAGTTGCGGCCCCTCACTTAGTATTATCATTCAACCAGGACGATCACTGGTTAGTGCGTCGCAGTATTTTAGCTGCTTTGTTGGAATTAAACTGTACCGAAGAATTGTTTGAAGTTTGCGCTTGCGGAATTAAAGGAGAAGATCTCACTGTAAGGGAAGCTTGCGTTGAGGGGTTTGCTTTTCTTGCTAGTAGTGTTAAGCAAAAAGAAGCTTTAGAGCAACTTATATCACTCCTCGACGAAGATTGGTGGCGTTTGAGAGTGCGTTTAGCTAAAGCTTTAGGCAAATTTGACTTGCCAGAAGCTAAGGAAGCTTTATATAAATTGAGAGAAGACGAAGACCATAGAGTGGTAGGAGCTGCTTTAGAAGCTTTGGTTTAAGATCGAGTTATCTATTATCCTCCTGGGGGAGCGGTTGGAATTCACCAATATGTGCCCATTCTGGATCGTATGCTGCGTCTGCCATTTGCGACACTAGTCGGCATTCTACACAACGAAAAGGAAAGTGCCAAAATCGCAGTGACTCGTTCCCATCGTAAGTGACTCGCCAATCACCATTGCACCTCGGACATCGGCGGTTCTGTTCCCGATCGCCCCTTCCGTAGTAACGCATTAGAAAGTAGTAGGTAGGCTTCTTCAAAACAGCTTCGATGTTGGCAGCCAACTCCATTCCTTGCTTTGCCAGCAGGGAATGGGGAGATGCCAATTGCTGGTAAGCAGCTATTTCCAGTTCGCCAGAAGAGAACCAAATATTATCCATACGGTTGTATTCGCGAGACCAAAAGTAAAGGCGTTCGCGATCGTCGTCTCCGATCGGAATTAGGTAGCTTGGAAGAGGTTCCCCTGTATCTCCGCAGCAGATTGGTGACGCACCGTCGAATGAAGAAAACAGGTAAAGAAAGGAGGACGTGCTAAAGTCGTGGAAGTTGTTAGGAACTTCATCTGCCAGAACCTCCCACGAAGGATCTGAACCGAATAGCTGGCGTATCAATTCGAGATCTTTCATCCCGTATTGGGAATAAAAATCTTTCTGCGTAGCATCAGGACGGGCAAGATAAGCGTAGGCAACATATTTTCCTTTACACAGGGAATGAAGAAAGTCGCCGCAGATTTGTCCGTTTCTTTGGAGCGAGATTAGATAACTGGTTATAGCTTCATCTACCTCAGTCTTGTCAACCCTAGTCGGAGGCAAACCGAATGTTGCTTGTGATAATAACATTTTGTGACATCCTACCCATCAAAGATTATAGTTGGGGACTTCCCGCTCGCAGGTTAAATTTTACTGTTCCCCTTTCCCTGTTTCCTGTTCCCTCCAGCTGGAGGCTGGGTCAAATTGGCAAACCACTACGTAAGCGCTTAAGCATCAAAGGAATGCGAATAATAAAGAGTCTGAGCAATGCAATTGTGCTCTCAAAATCGGGATACTTTTGTAGCAAATATAGTATTGCTGACGGACTCAGCCACAAACCCTTTTGGGACAGATCCTGAGCGAGTTCTGTTCCCTTGAGATTCGTTTTAAGTATATCTTTTAACTCAAGACTTGATGGTAAGCTGTTGGGGCAGGCAGATGAATCGTAGCTCGAATTTACCCATGACGGTTCCTTTCCTTGGTTGTAAGTTTTAGCTTCAGGATGCCCAAATCCAATATTACGGGTGAAGGAAGTTTTTGGTACGACGTGTATTTTGTTGTTATAAAAGGCAGCAAGTGTCATGGTAATAACCCAATCAGTTTTATTATTTTTCTCTAACCAAAACTGATTGACCAAAGTCATTTTAGTTTGTAAGGTTGCTGGAATTTTGTAAAAACTGCCAAAGGGATTATATTGTGGCGATCGATTCACTAAGTTTATTTCATTCCAACGATCTGCCCATATTGCCCATCCCCAAGAAAAAACTCTGTTAGATACTTCAAAATCTTTATCAATTAATGGTTGTAGCTTTTCAGGAAAGTTGGCATAGGCACTAACAGAAAATACTTGCTCGTGTTCCCGATATGCTTCTAATAAACGGCACATTCGATCGTAGAAGTATGTATTGGGAACAATGTCATCTTCTAAATAGACAAGAGAGTCATAAGAAGATAGAACTTCCGTCAAACTAAGAATTACGTTTCGATCGCAACCTAAATTTTCCGCTCGCTCCACAATCTTAACAGGAATTGTCTCAGAAAAATCTTTTAGTAAAGAGATACATCGATCGACTAAAGGACGGTCATTTTCAGTTCTTATACCATCAATAAAAGCAATTATCTGTTTGGGAAGTAAAGATTGCTGATTCAGCCCAATTAAGACCTCTTTAAGTAAGTCAGGACGAGTAAAAGCTATTATTACAATTGGAGGCAATTTTTCGGTTAGGGCTACATCATTCAGAGAAACAGGCAACTTTATAGAACTACTCATAACTACCTCTCATTTATATAACTTTTCGTTCGTCCAATTTAGTCACAGTCTAATTAATTATTATAGGGAAACTTTCTGAATTTAATTGACAAAGTTGCTAAATGATTCATTGCAAAGAGTCCATAGCTAAATGCCAATCCTAAACAAAAATTAAAACTTAATTTTAGTATTTTTAGTTATTTTGATATTAAAATATATAGTCGGCAAATTAGTATAGTGATATTAGAAATGTAGCTCAAAGAAATGATTTAATTCAATAACCCCTACCTGCCCTTCGGGAGGAGGTAGGGGCGTGTGGGAATCAGTCCACCATAACCATTGAATAGTACAAGAGCCTCAATCTGATCCGCACTTCCAGATATTTCGCCAGTCTGGATTATCTGCAAACCTACTGATTATAGGTGCTTCTAATGGGAGGACATTTTGATGGAGGTGTACGAGGCGACTAAATACTTAAACTCGGAGGATTATCTCTTGAATCGAGTACCAGTAGTAGACAAAAACAATGTCCCACTAATGCCAACCAAATGCTCTAAAGCTCGCAAATTAGTACGGGATAAAAAAGCAATTGGCAAGTGGAACAAATTAGGGCAGTACTACATTCAGTTAACTTTTGAGCCATCAGCGCGAGAAAGACAACCTCTTGCTGTAGGTCTTGACCCAGGAAAAAAATACTCAGGAATAGGCATTCAAAGCAGTAAAGTTACTCTATTTACGGCGCACCTAGTTTTACCTTTTGAGCAGGTAAAAAAGCGCATGGAGCAACGAGCGATGATGCGACGTAGTAGAAGAGGTAGGCGGATTAACCGCAAACTACCTTTTGAGTTACGCTCTCATCGTCAAAAAAGATTTGATAACCGTAGAAACAAAAAGGTAGCACCGTCTATTCGAGCTAACAGACAGCTAGAAATCAGGGTCATATCTGAATTATGTAAAGTTTATCCTATTAGCTCAATAGTTTTTGAGTACGTTAAAGCTGATGTAGATTTAACATCAGGCAGAAAAAAAGCACAATCGGGGAAGGGATTCTCTGCTGTGATGGTGGGACAAAAATGGGCAATTGAGCAGTTAAGCAAAATTGCCCCAGTTGTAACTAAATTCGGCTGGCAAACATCTAACCTAAGAAAACATTTGGGTTTAGAAAAACAGAAGTATCAAAAAAGTGATGCTATTCCTGCTACTCATGCAGTCGATGGAGTTACTTTAGCTGTTACCCAGTTTATTGATTACCTACCATTTGAGAATTCTCAAGGTAGAGGACATTGCTGGCAAGGCCAAGTAAACATAACTGATGCACCATTTTTTGTCATTCGCAGACCTCCTATTTCTAGAAGACAATTACATTTGATGCTGCCATCATCTGGAGGCAACAGGCGTAAGTATGGAGGTACGACGACAGTACATGGTTTTCGTAAAGGGGATTATCTCAAAGCGGAAAAAGCAGGTATTGTCTACCAAGGCTGGTGCAGTGGTGATACTGCCAAACAGGTAAGTGTATCAAACGCGAATTGGAAGCGTATCGGTCAGTTTACCGCATCTAAAGTCAGGTTGTTGCGACGCTCAACCAATTTAATTTGTACACAGCGAGACAATTTCAGCGTCGCAGTTATTTAGCTGATTTTGTTTCCTTCCCTCCCTGCTGACGCGAGGAAGGGGTATCCACAAAATATTTTTCGATGAAAAAAGAATGGTGGCGCTGGTGGTTGAAGTGGTGGACGATAGCTGGATTTGTTTTTCTGGCGATCGTTATCTTCAGCGAACCGCCCCGACTCTGGTTCTGGTTGGCAGTTTTAGTTGCCTTAATTGTCTATGGCTTCGAGAGAGCCCTCAGTGATGATACTTGAGTCCCCTCGCTTCAATCCTCCAGATTTAAGATGAGGTGACTGACGAATCGATCGCCTCGGCTAAATCCCTTAACTCCGAGGCGATCGCCCTCAAGCTATAGATTGAAGCCGAAACGCGCTTAATTTCACTAGGAGAGAAATTGACTGTCAGATTATCAGCAGTGTCAATTTGGGACAGGCGATCGCGAATAGCTTCATTGAGCGCGGGAAGATTGGCAAGAGGATTGCCAGATGGTGGGGATATTTGAAAAGCTGAAGGCTGGCTGAAGCGAGCGAAGGTAGCGCGGGTTGCCTCAATTAGGGCTTCGAGTTCGGCTTGCACCACCCGATAAAGGCGATCGCCGTCGCCCCCCTCCAGGGCAAGACCTAAATCGGCAACCAACCAAAATAGGGATTTAACGTGAGTATATAGTGTCATCCAACGCTGGTAAGAAGCTGTATTTGTAAATGGAGACCAAAGTTCTTTTTTAGCATTCCCGAGCAGGGACTCGATCGCGTTAAACTGCTGCTCGATATCAGCTCTCAATTGCTTGCGGGTTTGAGCATTAGCAGCTAAATTGCCTTCTCGGTAATCGTTGATAACTCGATCGTAGAGTTGGCCAATGCTGGCGATCGCTCTTGCAAAAGCCGGAGGGAGTTTTTCGCGATCTCGGTTTGGCCAGAAGGCAATGTTAACGGAAATACCTACTAAGGAGCCGAGAAAAATGTTCCAAAACCGCAAGCCGATGTACTCAAAGGGTTCATTACTATAAGACGCGCCGAGTGCCATAATAATTACGATCGCGCTAAATATAAGCACGCGCTTGGGTACGTTAAACCAATATCCTCCCGCTATCAGCGCGGTTAGACCGATCGGTAAAGTGACGGTGGGATTCCCTTGAAACGCAATATTTACTGCCATGCCGCAAGTGGCACCGAAGGCTGCTGCTTTGAGCTTGTCAAGCACGTACTCTAATGTATCGCCAGCAATCGGATGTATGCAAAGAATAGCGCCGTACAGAACATAGGTCATGCGCCTTGTTTGCAGGGCATTGCCGATGGCATAGGCGAGGGCAGCTCCGATGGCTAGTTTCAGGATATAGCGGTTAACATTCGTTGCCATAAAAAATATTTTGTCTGAAAAATATATTGACAGCGATCGCCAGCTTATTACTGGGCTGTTTCGAGTGCGAGCGGCAAATTGGCTAGCAAAGCAGAACGGCGTGTTTCCAGCCACGCCAAACTCTTCGAGATATCTGTTACTAGTCCTTGCAAACGATGTTCGATCGCTCCCACTGCCAAGCGACTTGCCAGATCAAAAGACCGAGTTTTCCCTGTCACCCTCATGCCCGTTAACCGACTTTGCCAATTTTGAAAGTCAATATTAGGACTCCTTAGTTGTATCTCAGGGTGTTTGGAAACAATTGCCACAGACAATTCAGCAAAGATTGCACTCAGGCGATCGCCCAAAGCTGAGAGTTCTGGAGCGAGTTCGTGCAGCAGGGGATTTTCCCGATTCTCTTGGAGTAAACTACTAATTGCTAGCAAGTGGGCAAGTAGTCGGGCTTGCAGGCCGATCGCCTGTGCCCAAGTTTCTCGGTCAGAGGGAGCTAGGCTGCCTGTCATTCCTGCCGTCTTCAGGGCTTTGTTGGTTGCGCGTATGGAGGCATCTGCCCGCTCTCTCAGGGCTTCTAGAGAACCATAAACCCCATCTTTACTGCGGTTGGGGTGCTGAAAAGCGCGATCGCTGAACTCCTCGAAGATCCGAAACGTTTTGCTAACTTGTCGTTCGATCCCCTGCTGGTCGAAGATGGGCCAAAATAGCCGATCTATTGACCATCCCAATCCTAATGTAATTGCAAGCAATAGGGACATATAAACTGCAGTCGTGTATGGGGCCGAAGAAGTTAGCACACTCGTCGGTAAATAAAAACCTGGAGACAATAAGCCCAGGCTGACCGTGGAAGGCTTCCAGGTCTGGATTACCCATCCTGTCAGCAGGATAAACAAAAATAGAACTATACTATTTATCCCCCACAACCCAGCCATGAAAGCCGCGGCAAAACACATTGAGATTATTAGCGATAGAAATTTAAGAATGAGAACTCGTTTGAGGCCAATTGGGTCGGGAAATAGCCAGATAGTATTGAGCACCATTAAAGGACCGAGGAAACTCAAACTTGGGTCGATATCCAGCACCAGGGCAACGCTAAATGCCAGGGGGGCGCCGATCGCCAATTTGAGCAACTTGCGTCGATAGGTCTTATCCATAAAGAATTTCAATAAATGCCAGTTAGCCAACGCAGGCTCGCAATGGCGTAGCTGAGTAGAGAGCGCTCTTCAACAGTGACTCGCGCCTCACCGATAGCACCTTCGGGAATTTTTCCGTCGGGTCCATTCCCTTGGGTCCATTTATACCCTGACCGCGTATTCGGAGCGGTTTTTAGCTCTAACTGAACCTGCACCACTGGCAAGTTTTGAGCGCGTCCGTTATCGGGGATAGCGTAGGGTACTGGGTTTTCGATCAAGGCATTCGCCAGTTCGGAGTCGCCCACAATGCTAGCCACTTCCTGGGCTGTCACTGTTTTTGACGACACCCAGGTTACTTTCGAGGGAATTGCGCCATATTGCTCGCGGGTGCCCCCAAATCGCCGATTGGTCAGCAAGTGGGGCGTTACCTCGGCGGCCATGCCCTTACGGATGCGGTTGGCATCTTCGGGGGTAAAAAAGGCATAGGTCTTCACTTTTAGGTTCTCCTTATCCTCAACCCGCAAGGTTCCTAGTGGGCTACCGATTTGTACGTACTCGCCAGGGTTGGCGCTTACTGTCATCACGGTACCTTTATAGGTCGAGACAACTTTGCTCTCGGTCGCGATCTTGGTTTTTAGGTTGATAATGTCGCGCTTCAGGTCGTCGATCTGGTTCTGGCGCTGGACATTGGCTTGCAAGTCACCTAACTTCAAGTTGGCTGACTCCGTACGGAGTTTTTCCATCTGGGCACGAAGATTTTTATTTTGCGCCCGCAACTCGATGGTAGATGAGGTCAATTGTTCTTCTTTAGCGTTCAAACCTTCAAGTGAGGCAAAAAGTCGGGTGCGTTCGTTCTGACTTTGCTCGAACTGGTATTCGGCATTGACGATCTGCGTACTCAACGGGGCAATTGCTCCTTCGGCAACCAATTGGTTGAATGCCTCGAAGCGCTTCTGAGTCAAATTAATAAATTTGTTGAGTTGGGCGATCCTTTCTTGATAGGCTTGGCTCTGTTTCTTAACCGCGATAATTGCTATTTGGTTGGCTTCGATTTGCATGAGGTTGGCTTCGATTTGCTGGGGAATCGAAACACCTTCCAATTCAAGGGTTTGTTCTTTCAGGGCGCTGCGACGCTCTTGGGCGTTAGTGATGGCCAGATTTTCCATCTCGTATTCAGCAAGCTTCTGTTGCTGGGTCGCCAGTTGCTTCTGCAGTTCGGGCAGGTCGAGGATGGCTAAAACGTCTCCAACCTCGACGGAATCTCCTGGTTTAACCCGTATTTCAAGCACCTGTCCGCCAGAGCCCCGAGGTTGAAACGAGATAACCGAGCGCGGCTGGAGCGAAATCGATTGCCCGACGACCCGAATGGGAATGCGTCCTGCTAAACTCCACAATCCAGTAAGACTTGCCAAAGCGATCGTGGGCAAGAGTCGGTAAACTAGGGATATTTTTTGGGGTGGAGCGGTCTGAGGTGGGGAAACATCGGTCGCTGGAGTCTTTACAACGTTTCTGTTTGGGGCTTCTTGGGTGTTAGGTTTCACAGTTCGGATCGAGTTTCAATAAAGCTGTCCTTGAAATTAAATAATTTTAGATATCTTGCGGTGGAGTGAAGTATTAAGATCAGTTTATTACACTTTGTCTGTAGTCTTGGCAGTGGCTAAACAAAAATCAATTGTTCAGATACTTTTTGCCTAGGAAAAAGATATCATTGAACCGATGTTGTCGAAATATCATATAGTTTCAGAAAAATATATTCGAGCTCCTATGATTGCCAGGTAATTAGAAACATAACTTTATATCTTTATAAAGAAGATATCTTCAATTATAAAAATGTGAATTTTTATTTATTGATTTAATATTTATGTGCTTAATTATTTAAAGTTAATTTATGCAACGCCATTATAATAATTAAAATGTGAAAAGTAAATGCCCAACCGTTGTAGTGGATTTTTACAACCTTGAAGGATAATCCTGTATTGGTAGTTTATTTAACAATTGTCATTTGCTATTGGATTGGGAAATTCATTATCAAGAAGTATTTCAAAGCATTTATTCATTGTCATGGTTTATCTCTCAAGATTTTGGTCAAACCTTAACCAGTCGATTCAGAAGATTCCCACCAAAGCTCTAAATGCTGCTTATCAAAGTGCATTAGAGATAGAGGCGCTAGAAGATCGATATTTTCAGGGAAAAATGATTTCCCCCCAAGTAGAAGGGGGGCAAAGTGTATATGAATACTATAAAAGTATTTTGGATCGAGAGTTAGCAAAAATTAATTTTAATTTGACTCAGTTGCGAATTAGTAATTTTTTAGATTTAGGCAAAACTTCATCTAAAATCAATGCTCCTGAGCAACAAAAAACGTCGGCAGATACAGAAATTTTAGACAAACTGCGCTTTATTGAAACCGTCATTGGTAAATATCGAAAACAGCAACAACAAGAGCAAATTGAACAAAACCTTTCCCCTAAACCATTAGACCCCAAACAGTTAACACCCCCTGAAACCACTGCTCGGGAATCTTCTAATCAGGAACCTTCTGATATTTTACATAATATTGAAACGAGCTTGGGACAAAATCTTCATTTACGGAGACACAAATTGACTCCTGAATACGAACAAGGAGTGATTAGGGAGTTACGCCGATTGCGAGAACAAAGAAAAATTAGCATACGTATCTTGGCTTTATTATTAATTGTTCCTTTCTTCGTTCAAGTTATCACTAAAAATTTGATTTATAGACCTTTTGTCAATTATTGGAAAGTGCATACGGTTCAATTAGAACAGATTGAAATTAGCGAAGAAGTCGGGGATAAAGTATTAGCTGAATATCGAAATTTTAAAGATATTTTAGACATCGAACAACTCTTGAAGCCTGAAAATGATAAATCCGAGGGAGAAGAAGAGCTCAAGGAGAAAACCCAAGAATTGCTGTTAGAAGGAGCTTATGAAACTCGGAATGGATTAGTTAATATTCTAGCGGATTTAACTGCTGCACTGGTTGTTGTGGGAATTATCTATTTTCGGCGGCGGGATTGTCGCATCGCTGTTAATTTCTTGAATTATAGTTTTTCTTCGTTAAACGTCGTTACGAGAGTCTTTATTTTTATTCTGCTCAGCGATATGTTTGTCGGCTTTCACTCAGCCGAAGGTTGGGAGGTGATTCTCAACAAAACTTTTGAGCATTTTGGAGTCGTTGAAAATCCCAGCTTCAATGGAGTTTTTATTGCCACAATCCCCGTGATTATAGACTCGACTTGTAAATTACTGATCTTTAATTACTTTACTCGTACCTCTCCTAGTTCAGTGGCTATTTTAGAAAAAATGAATCAGTAACTGAGTATAGATTCAATTAGCACCAAATTTCTGAGAAATCTTACTAATTAACCAACTCAGAATTGCTCCTAAAAATAAAATGCCAATAGCAGGATTAAACAAGGGTTGCCAGAGTTTATAAAATAAGTCCAAACCCAAGGGAATACCTAAGTTACGACCGACAACCGCAGCAGCAAACCACAAGCCTCCAAAAATCACTAAAAAAACATCGGCAACTAACAAGCGATTTAACCAAGTATTAAAATTCTCTTTCATCGATCCTCCACCAACTTTATCGAGCTTACTTACAATTTAGGCAACTATTACAGTAGGCGTTTTTAGCTGAGTTTTCCAACTGTCTAAGTCAGTCAAAGCGCGATCGCGATATTTCCCATATCTTTCCTGTTTATTGCGAATTCTCACAGGTAATTGGGGTAAAATTCCGAAGTTTGGCGGCATGGGTTGAAAGTGCTTCGGCGATGCCGAACTGATAAACTCAAACAACGCTCCCATCATGGTAGTTTCTGGCATAATCAGAGCTTCTCTACCTAAAACCAATCTGGCAGCATTAGTTCCAGCTAACCAACCCCCAGCCGCAGCCGCAGTATAACCTTCTGTTCCGATCAGTTGACCTGCTGCTAAGAGAGTAGGACGGTTTTTAAATTGCAGGGTCGGATCTAACAACTGAGGAGAATTAATAAAGGTATTGGGGTGCATTACCCCCATGCGAACGAATTCGGCGTTTTCTAAGCCTGGAATGAGGTGGAAAACACGTTTCTGTTCTCCCCAGCGTAAATTGGTCTGAAAACCGACCATATTCCACAACTGACCTGCCTTATCTTCTTGGCGAAGTTGCACTACTGCATAGGGACGCTTAGATTTGTTTTCTGGGTCGCGAAAATCGCCCAAACGAGAGTCGAATAGTCCCACAGGCTTTAATGGCCCGTAACGCATTGTATCTTCCCCGCGACGCGCTAATTCTTCGATCGGCAAACAACCTTCAAAAAACTTAGCATTTTCTCGCTCGAAGTCTTTCAATTCTGCTTGTTCGGCACTGGAAAGTTGTTCCCAAAAATTGAGATACTGCTCTTTATTCATGGGACAATTGAGATAGGCGGCTTCTCCTTTGTCGTAACGGGAAGCGAGAAAAGCAATATCTCGATCGATTGATTCCCCCACTAAAATTGGACTGGCAGCGTCAAAAAAGCTCAGATATTCCATCCCCGTAAATTGCAGTAATTGTTCTGCTAGAGCCTCAGTTGTGAGAGGGCCAGTAGTAAGAACCACTATACCGTCAGTAGGGATTTCTGTGACTTCTTGGCGACGAAATTCAATTAGGGGATGGTTGGCGAGGGTAGTTGTTAATTCGCTGCTAAAAACTGCTCGATCGACGGCTAAGGCACCCCCAGCAGGTACGGCGTGCTTGTCTGCTGTATTAATAATAATTGAGTTGAGACGGCGCAATTCTTCGTGTAGCAAACCAGCAGCGCGATCGCTCTTTTTGGCACCAAAGGAGTTACTGCAGACCAATTCGGCTAATTCCCCTGTATGATGAGCGGGAGAAGTTCGCACGGGTCGCATTTCGTTTAATATTACGGGTAATCCTGCCTGGGCAATTTGCCAAGCCGCTTCAGTTCCAGCTAATCCACCACCGATTACTTGTATTGGTTTTATTTCAGTTTTCACGAGTAACTTTATGTTAAATTAAATGTTATTTGCGATCGAGATCGACTATCTCTGTGCTATGCAACAAACTGCTTTAAATTTGATTGCCATTGGCGTTTTTAGTATCACTTTTTTATCTTTACTCAGTCCTATCTTAAACATTTCCCCCCTCATTCCAGCAGGTATTACCCTGGGTATTATGGGTTTTGCCACCGTCGATACTCTTGGGTTGGGAAATAGAGGAATTACTCTGATTTTAGATTCTTTCTCATCTCCGGAGGAACGAAAAAGGATTTTACACCACGAAGCGGGTCATTTTTTAGTAGCTTATTTTTTGAGCATTCCCGTTACAGGTTATACTCTCACTGCTTGGGAAGCTTTCAGACAAGGACAACCAGGACGAGGAGGAGTAGTGTTCGATCGCGACGGTTTATCAGAAAAAATCACAGCGATGCAAGCTCCTTTAATTTTAGAGAGATTTTCTACAGTTTTGATGGGTGGAATTGCTGCTGAAAATTTAGTTTACGGTAAATCGGAAGGTGGAGAGGAAGATCGCCTCCAACTCAGAAGTGTTTTGATGTCTGTCGGTCAAAACCCACAAGTTCACAAGCAGAAAGAGCGCTGGGCTTTACTGCAAGCAACTAATATAATTAAACAAAATCGGGAATCTTATGAAGCTTTGGTGAAAGCAATGGAAGCTAAAGCTTCTGTAGATGATTGTTATAAAGCTATTCAACAGAAATGCGAATCTTTTAGCTGAAACAATGCAAGAAGCCTGACCCTATGTTTTTTTAAAGTTAACAGTAATCAGTTATGTGTTATCCCTGGAATCGAAAGTACCCCAACTCTATAGTTGGTTTACTTCAGTAGTGGTTTAAATTCATTACTGAAACCTTGATAACTATCGATCGCACCTTTATTTGCTGTTTTCTGTGTACAAATGATTTAATCGTTAAGATTGAGTGGGAGAGGAGAAAAAATGTTATTATGAATGATTTGGATATTAACTATGGCAATTATAAATACTGAACAAGGAACCCACCCAAAAAAGATTAGTACAGAGTTTGCTTTGCGGTTAGCTAGTTTTGATCCCCAGCAAAAAATAACGGTCATTACGCTACTTAATACTGGAGATACTGCCAATAATCAAGGAAAACGACAAACTCGTGCTGAACGTAAAACAGCAATAGAAGCAATGCAGAAATCAGCCGATCGCTCTTTGCAAAATATCGAACCAATAATACAAAAACATGACGGACAAAAACTAGCAGATAAACCAGATATATTAGGTTCAATTCCAATAGAAATTACTGTTGCTGGTATTAAGTCACTCTGCGAGTCTGACTCGGTGAAAGCAATTATGGAAAATCAAAAAATTAAGTTATCGCAATAGGGATGAGGTAGGAAAAACCACGCTGATTTTGACAAATACAGCGTGGGAAAGATCATTATTCTGATTCAGCAGCTTTAGATAGTCTAGAAGCAGCGATCGAGAAAATAGTTCTTTCAGGATCGTCTAAGGCAATAACTCCTTCTGGCAATACTAAATCGCTAATGTGGAAGGTGTCTCCTACTTGCATGTGAGAAACATCGGCGGAGATCGACTCTGGGATATTATCTGGAGAGCATTTTACCTTGATATCATTGACTAAATTCTCCATAATTCCACCGAGCTTGATTCCAGCCGCTTGTCCTACTGCAGTAATAGGTACTGATACTTCAAGACTTTTTTGTGCG
>JASJDA010000073.1 GCA_030065755.1 Prochloraceae cyanobacterium
ATGTCAACCAAGGAGCAACAGGAAATGGGGGCAATTTAACCATTGATACTAACTCCTTGCGTTTAGAAAATGGGGGATTGATTTCAGCAAGTACTTTTGGAGAAGGAAATGCAGGTAATCTAACTGTAAGGGCTGCCCAAGAGATAGTACTAAGGGGTAGCGCTTTGTTTGCTAATGTCAACCAAGGAGCAACAGGAAATGGGGGCAATTTAACCATTGATACTAACTCCTTGCGTTTAGAAAATGGGGGATTGATTTCAGCAAGTAACTTTGCAGAAATAACCTCTAAAAAAGTCAATTCAGGCGATTTAACCATCAATACTCACTCCTTGCTTCTAGAAAATGAGGGAGTAATTTTAACTAATAATTTAGGATCTGGATTTGTGGGTGATTTGACGATCAATGCCCACAATATTGAATTTAATCAACCATCTACTGGCATACAAGCATCTACAGACAGCGAAAAAGATGGAAGTAATATCACTATTAATACAGGTAGCTTAAGACTAATCGATGGAGCGCAAATCCAGGCTATTACTCGAAGCTCTGGAAATGTAGGTGACTTAAATATCAATGCTCAAAATATCGAATTAGTTGGTGTAGATCCAATCAGGGGCAACTCTTCTAGTGGCATATTTATTGACGCTGCCGTATCTCGTGACGGCAATGTCGTTAGCAGTGGAAATGGCGGCAATATCAATATTAAAACTGACAACTTGAGACTAATCGATGGAGCGCAAATCAATGCTAGTACTTCAGGGACTGGAAATGCAGGTAGCTTAACTATTAATGCCCAAAATATCGAATTAGTTGGCACTAATCAAATCAACAAAGAAGTTAGTAATGCTTCGAGTAGCTTACGTACCTCAACAAACGGACAAGGGGATGGTGATTCTATAAGAATTACTACTTCTTCCTTGCAAGTAATCGATGGTGCAGAAATTTCAGCTGCCAGCAAAATTGATGAAAACAGACCCCAGATAGGTATAGATAGGAGCCAATTAGGTAAAATCGGTAATATCGAAATAACAGCTAATACTGTGAACTTAATCGATGGGGGAAAAATCACAGTAGAAAGTCAAAGTCCTCGGCAACCACTAAGTAACAACCAGATTACAATTAATGCGGGTCGAATCAACCTCGATCGAGGCGCTTCTATCACAACAGAAGCCAAAGCAAGTCAAGGTGCAAATATAACCATCAATCTTGACGATCGATTAGTATTTCGGCGCAACAGTAGCATTTCTGCCACTTCTGGAAGCACAGAGGTCAATGGATCTGGCGGTGATATTACCATTAAGTCTCCTTTCATCTTAACTGTCCCCAGCAATAATGAAATTACTGCCAATGCCTTTCAAGGGACGGGGGGGAACATTAATATAACCAGCAATGCTATCTTGGGCTACCCTCAATATCTAAAGATTACGGCTTCTTCACAAAGAGGCCTCGACGGTATCGTCACTTTTAATAACCTTGTTACCAACCTTAATCCAGGAATAGTAGAGGCTCCCATTACTCCCATAGATGCTACAGCTTTAGTTACTCAAAATGTTTGTGCGATCGCAGCCAGTGGGAGTTCTTTTGTAGCCAAAGGTAAAGGTGGTATCCCTCCCTCTCCTACCGATTTACTTGATTCTCAAAGACCTATAGTTGAATGGACTTCCCGACCCCAAGGCAATCTTGAAACCAGAGTCACCACAAGGAGCAGGGTTACCTCAGAAGAAGAGGAGACAGCAATCAACGCTAATGAGTCAGATGTAGACAAAAATGCGCACCGCTACGCGGATCCCGAAGGGATCGTTGTAGTGAGAGCAAGAAGAGAAGATGAACCACTAGTGATTCAACAAGCAAGAGGCTGGATTAAAAAAACTGACGGCACAATCGTGCTTACCGCTTATCCTACCGAAACAACTAGCGGACATTCTTCCGTGCTAACGCCCCCTAATTGCTCCATTCCTACTTCTAGGAATGGAGAGTAAAATAGATAACTTATAAGCCTGTTCGGATTTTATAAGACATCATTAATTCTTCATATTTATTATTTAATCAGGTGCGTGTCAAAACTCCCACTGTATTACAAATGGAAGCGGTTGAATGCGGTGCAGCTTCCTTAGCTATTATTCTGGCCTATTACGATCGAATTGTCCCCTTAGCTGAACTCCGTATTGAGTGTGGAGTTTCTCGCGATGGTAGTAAAGCTTCTAATATCATTCTCGCGGCTAGGCGCTATGGAATGCTAGCAGATGGTTTTAAAGCAGAACACCCAGAACAACTTCATCAATTACAACCCCCCTACATCATCTTTTGGCAATTCAACCACTATCTGGTAGTGGAAGGAGCGAACAAAAATTGGGTATTTATTAACGATCCCGCTACTGGTCCCCGCAAAATTTCCTGGAAGGAATTCGATCGAGGGTTTACTGGAGTTGTCTTAGCGATCGAACCAGGACCTGAGTTTAAAAAGGAGGGTCGCAAACCCAATGTTATCTTAGGGTTAACTGACCGTTTGCGAGGTTCGGTTGGAGCGCTCCTCTACTGCATTTTAGCAGGATTGTTGCTGGTGCTACCTGGTTTAGCTCTTCCCGTCTTCAGTCAGGTATTTGTCGATAGTGTTTTGGTAGAAAATCGCACCGAATGGCTGCGTCCTTTGATTTTAGGGATGATTATCACTACGGTGTTTCAAGGACTGCTAAGCCTACTGCGACTGCGCTATCTGAGAAAGCTGAGAATTAAGCTAGCAGTGGGAATGTCTAGTCGTTTCTTATGGCATATCTTGAGATTACCTGTAAAATTTTACGCCCAAAGATATGCAGGAGAAGTAAGCAATCGTGCCAGTCTCAATAATAAAGTAGCTCAGGTGCTTTCCGGACAATTAGCCCTCGCGACGATCGATATAGTTACGATTTTATTCTATGGGGTCGTGATGTTTGCCTATGACGGAGTACTAACTTTAATTGCGATCTGTTTTTCTGCCATCAATGGGTTAGCGCTGCAATGGGTGGGACGATACCTAGTAGATACCAATATGCGCTTAGTGCAAGATTGGGGGAAAGTAAGTGGAGTGAGTATTGCAGGGCTTCAGAGTATAGAAACCTTGAAAGCATCGGCTTTGGAGTCAGATTTCTTTTCCCGATGGTCTGGATATTATGCCCAAGCTGCGATCGCACAGCAGGAGTTGGAAGTAACAAATCAGGCGTTAGCAGTTTTACCCATCTTGTCTACCTCTTTAACCACAATGTTAATTTTAATAGTTGGAGGTTGGCGGGTCATAGATGGTCATCTCAGCATTGGGATGTTAGTAGCGTTTCAAAGTTTGACGGTCAGTTTTCAGCAACCCATTAATACTTTGGTAGATTTCGGTACGACTCTCCAGGAATTAGAAGGGGATTTGAATCGTTTAGATGATGTTTTAGGTAACTCCATTGATTCGGAATTGGAGAGGGGTAGAGGGGAAAAGGGGGAGCAAGGGAGAGGGGGAAGTGTGGGGAGAGAGGGAAGAGGGGGAAGAAAGGGAGTTGAATTTGAAAATAAATTGTCCTCCCACACTCCCCACACTCCCCACACCTCTTCTCAGTTGGAAGGTTATGTGGAGTTACGGAATATTACCTTTGGTTACTCCCATATGGAACCACCTTTAATTGAAAACTTCAGTCTGTCGTTGCAACCAGGAAAGCAAGTAGCCTTGGTGGGTGCAAGTGGTTCGGGAAAATCTACCCTAGCCAAACTTATTTGCGGTCTTTATCAACCTTGGGCTGGGGAAATTCTCTTCGATCGAACTCCCAGAAGGGAAATTCCCCGTCACGTTTTGGCGAATTCCTTGTCACTGGTGGAACAAGACATCTTTCTGTTTGGGGGAACAGTGCGGGATAATCTGACCTTATGGGATGCTAACGTACCAGAAACTCAGCTTATACAAGCCTGTCGAGATGCTGATATTCACGAAGTGATAATAGCAATTCCAGGTGGATATGATGGGAAATTGCTGGAAGGGGGAGCCAATTTAAGTGGGGGACAGCGCCAGAGGTTAGAAATTGCTCGTACTTTGGTGAAAAAACCAACAATTTTAGTCCTGGATGAGGCGACTTCTGCTTTAGACGCTCAGACAGAACAAATTATTGTCGAAAATCTACGACAGCGCCAGTGTAGTTGTATTGTGGTAGCGCACCGCTTGAGTACGATTCGGGATTGCGATGAGATTATTGTTTTACAAGGTGGTAAAGTGGTGCAGCGGGGAACTCACGAGGAATTGTGGCAGCAAGGGAGTCTTTACGATTGGTTGATTCGTTGTGAAGGAGAATAGGCAAATTTTGAAATTACAAGAATAATGACGGAAAAAACCCTTCGGGAACTAGCATCAGTACTCAATCCCACCGTTAAACCCCCTCAAGGAGAAACGCCTCTATTAATTGCTGTGGGTGCAGTGGGGAAAGCATTAGGGATAACCATTCGTCCTCCTGCCAAATCCGAGAATTCCAATCCCATTGATGCGATCGCTCGTGCTTCTGGTTTCCGCACTCGTCTAGTCAATCTCACACCTAACTGGTGGAAAAAAGATTGCGGTCCTCTTCTAGCTTTTACTCAAGAAAAAAATCTTCCTGTTGCCCTCTTACCCCTCAAAGCTAGTAAGTATGAAATACTCGATCCAGTAGAGTTGACCCGCACCCCTGTAAACCTTCAAACTGCAGCACAACTCGCTCCGATCGCAATTACTTTTTATCGCCCTTTACCAGACAAAGAAATTACAGTTTTAGATCTGCTGCAATTTACCTTCAGAGGTAAAATTCCAGACTTAATAAAAATCCTCTGGGTAGGAGCGATCGCGACTTTATTCGGGATGTTTACACCGCAGATAACAGGTATTCTCGTAGACTATGTCATTCCCGATGCTAACCGCAACTTATTAGTTCAAATGGCTTTGGGTTTGTTAGCAGTAAGTTTTGGGGTGACTATCTTTCAATTGGCTCAAAGCTTTACTATCCTAAGATTACAAACCCAAGTTAGTTTTGATACTCAAGCAGCAGTTTGGGATCGACTTCTCAAAATCAAACCCGCTTTTTTCCGCCAGTATTCCACAGGAGATTTACATAATCGCGTCTCTGCCATTACCGAAATTCGCAATCTACTTAGTGGTAGCATTTTACGAACCCTATTTACCAGTTTATTCTCCCTGCTAAATCTAGGACTGCTGATATTCTACAGTTTCTCCCTAGCATTAGTTGCGATTGTTATAGCAATAGTAGCAGCGATCGTTACTACCTTATTGGGTACCATTACCCGCCGTCAAATGCGCCCCCTTCAGCAGCTTTCAGGAGAAATCTTCGGACTGACGGTGCAGTTAATTGGTGGAGTCTCGAAACTGCGAGTAGCTGCGGCTGAGTCAGAAGCGTTTGCTTGCTGGGGAAAAAAATACACTCAGCAGGTAAAACTGATGTTGAGTACCCAGTTAGTGGAAGACATACTTGCGGTCTTTAATGTTATGCTGCCAACAGTTAGTTCAATGGTTCTGTTTGGGTTAAGTGTTTGGTTAATTCAACAGTCTGGAGAGGAAACGGGATTATCTACTGGCACTTTTCTGGCTTTTAATACTGCTTTTGGTACTTTTATTAGCAGTACAACCCGATTGAGCAATACTCTAATTGATATTTTAGAAATAACTATTTTATGGGAACGGGCTCAACCGATTTTAGAAAGTAAACCTGAAGTAGATAGTAATAAATTCCATCCTGGAAGTCTTGCTGGCGAACTGAAATTAGATCGAGTTTGCTTTCGCTATAGCCAAGATAGTCCTTTAGTTTTAAATAATATTACCCTCGAAGCCAAAGCAGGGGAATTTATTGCCATTGTCGGACCGTCAGGAAGTGGAAAATCTACTATCGTAAGATTATTGTTGGGGTTTGAAACCCCAGAATCGGGAAAGATATTTTTCGATCGCAGAGATTTATCTACATTAGATATTACGGCAGTGCGGCGACAGTTAGGGGTAGTGCTGCAAAATGGAAGAATTATGAGTGGTTCGATTTGGGAAAATATTGCTGGAGGTGCGATCGTCACTGTAGATGAAGCATGGTCAGCTTTGCAAATGGCCGGATTAGCCGATGATATTCAAGCTATGCCCATGGGCATACATACTATTATTTCAGAAGGGGGTAGCAATCTATCAGGAGGACAGCGACAGCGTTTATTTATCGCTCGTGCGTTGGTACATAAACCGAAGATTTTATTATTTGATGAAGCGACTTCTGCATTGGATAATCGTACCCAGGCGATCGTTACTCGCAGTTTAGAACAATTGGGGGTAACTCGCATTGTCATCGCTCATCGCTTGAGTACTATTCGTCATGCAGATAGGATTTACGTGCTCGAAGGTGGGAGCATCGTACAGCAGGGAAGTTTTCAGGAATTGGCGGAGGTGAAGGGATTGTTTGTTGATTTGATAGCGCGACAGATGGCTTAATTTAGAGGTCAGGGGGGAGAAGGGAGAGTTGGAAGATGGGTAAAAAAGTAACAGCTAATAGCTAATTAAAAATTCAATGTCTGACAACAAGAATAATATTTTTCGTCAAGAAGCACTCGATCGCTTGTCTTCTCCAGAAAGGCTAGATAAGTTAATGCAAATTGTCAGTCCCAAGGATTGGTTACCTTTGGGAGCATTGGCTGTTTTTGGGATTTTAGGCTTATTATGGAGTATATTTGGGAGAATTACCCTTACAGTCACCGGTAAGGGAGTGCTGATTAATCCCCGACGAGTGGTGCAGTTTCAATCTCCTATTTCCGGACAGTTGCGATCGCTAAATTTTAAGCAAGGAAAATGCGTCAAAAAGGACGATATCTTGGCAACGATCGATCCTTCGGATAAAAAACAGGAACTGCAGCAAAAACGAGATCGACTAACTCAATTAAACGAACAAATAGCCAAAACGACTCTAGTACGACAACAAAGAACTCAACTAGAAACAGAAGAGATTGTTGCCAAACGTAATAGCTTAAAACAACGTTTGCAAAATATTCAAAAATTGACTCCCACTCTACTAAATGAAGGTTTAAATAGTATTTCTCAACAGCGTCGCAGTCTTCAAGAACGTTTGTTGGATGCAGAAGAATTAACCCCTTTACTGGAAAAAAGAGTCGAAAAGCAACAGAAATTGCAAAAACAAGGAGCAATTTCATTTGAACAAGTTTTACAAGCAGAACAACAATATCGGCAAACTCGCCAGAATATTTCAAAAATTAAAGCAGAACTGCAGCAATTGCGAGTACAAGAAATAGAATTACAACAACAATATCTCGAAAACCTCAATAATATTAATCAAATTAAAACGGACTTAGATAAATTAGACACTCGTAGCAAACAACTAGAACAAGATAATCTCAAAGCTACTAACACCGAGAAAAATCAAATTCAGGAAAATCAGCAAGAGATCGAACGCTTGCAAAAAGAAGTAGCAGACAATAGCACAATTAAAAGCCCCCAAGATGGATGTATTGTAGAGATCCTTGCCACTGTAGGACAATATCTCAACCCTGGAACTAATTTGGGAACTTTGCAAACTGCAGGGGAAGTTAGCCAAATGGCAAGCGTTACCTATTTTGCTGTTGAAGATGGTAAGAAAATTAGACCGCGAATGGAGATTTTAATTACACCAGATACGGTAAAAAGGACGAGATTTGGGGGAATTGTTGGGGAAATAACTGATGTTTCTCCCTTTCCTATTACCTCTGAAGGTGCAACTTCTGTAGTGGGAAACTCGGAACTGGTGCAGCAATTAATGGGTGAAGAAGGAGGTAAAATAGAGGCGATCGCCCACTTAACACTCGATCCAAAAACTTTCAGTGGGTATAAATGGTCCTCCTCTGACGGACCCCAGTTAGAAATTTCTCCAGGAACGACCACAACTGTAAGAGTAACAGTAGAGGAAAGATCGCCTATTACTTGGGTATTACCTATTTTGCGAGAGTGGAGTGGGATCGAAAATCATTAGTAGCAGCCCCTAATAAAAATCTGCCGCGATTTCCCATTTTTAATATGGCTAGAAAAAATTTTTCTTCCACAGTTTAAGAGTGGATAAACAATAATTTTAGATAATACTACTTTTTATATAAATTAAGGAGCAATAGCTCAACTACTGCCCCTAATTCTAAACAAGAAAAGAAAATTCTTTTTATTACAGAACCTGTTCGACTTCAGCAATTTCAGGAATAAATTCGCGCAAGCGGCGCTCAATTCCCATTCTCAGAGTCATAGCTGAACTGGGACAAGAGCCACAAGCACCCTGTAACCTTAATTTAACAATTGGTCCGTCGATGTCAACTAACTCGACATTGCCGCCATCAGCCATTAAATAAGGGCGCAAATCGTCTAAAACTTGTTCCACGTTTTCAGAGGTTAGTGCTAATGCCATATGTTACCTTCTTGGTTTTTATTAATCCTAACTATGTTAATCCTAGCGTTACTAGAGGTTATTAAACGAGTTTTTATTATTTAAGAAGAGTCTAACTAGCTAGTTCAATTGAGTCAGTTGTTGATGCTTTGGTCTCAGTAACGGGTAAATGATAGAGAGGTACGCTAAAAGTAACTGTCGAACCTAACCCTTCTCCCATGCTGTAGAAAGAGATTTCACCACCCATAGCCTCTACTAGCTTTTGGGAAATTCCTAAACCTAAACCAGTACCCGCGTAAGCTTTAGTTCGAGAACCATCTACCTGGAAAAAGTTATCAAACAGCATCTGTTGTTTTTCGAGAGAAACGCCAATTCCAGTATCTGCAACGCTAATTTTAACCGTACCAGGAAACTCTCGCCGATCGATTTTAGTTGGGTTTTTGCGTATTTCGGCAGTAACTTGAATTCCTCCTTCTGCAGTAAATTTAATGGCATTACCTAACAGATTCAACATTACTTGCAATAAGCGTTGATAGTTGCCATAAATTATAACTGGAGTTAGGGTAGAGGGACGTTTAATCTTGAAGCTGAGATTTTTGCTTTCTGCTTGAGGACGAATAAAGTTTTCTACGTTATTGAGTAAATCGTCTAAATCGACAGCAGCCAACTCTAGCTCCATTTTACCCGCTTCTATTTTGGCAATATCGAGAATATCGTTGATCAAATTAAGTAGATACAAAGCAGAATTATAAGCCTCTTCAATAAATTCTTTTTGCTCTTCATAGTCGTCAGCCATTCCGTCAACTATCAGTTTGAGAAAGCCTATAATTCCAGTTAGAGGAGTGCGAAGTTCGTGGGTGGTACTGGTTAAGAAGTTACTTTTGAGACGGCTTGCTTCTTCAGCTTCAAGTTTAGCTTGTTCCAGTTCTCGATAAAGTTTCGCATGAGCGATCGCCACTCCAACGCGATCGGCTATTTCTTGAATTAAATCTATTTCTGCTTCCGTCCAATGACGGTGTCGATCGCACTGTTGCAGACAAATTAGTCCATTAGTACCGTCTTTATCGCCAATTGAAATTGTCAGAACCGATTTTTGCTTGTAGGTTTCGGGGACGAGATATTCGATAGCTATGGGTACTGTTGAGGCGATCGCTTGTTTCCAGTGGATTTGAGAGTCGAGATCGAATTGAGATTCTAGCATGGACTCAAAGGATTTCTGACGATACTCTGCCTCTACTTTAAGTCGCTTTTTTTTGGAGTTATAAGAAATTATCAAACAACGACTAAGACATAGTTGTTGTCCGAGCCTGTCTACTGTTTGTTGCCAAATTCTTTCGATATTTAAGGTTCGACGTATATCTCGGCTAATTTGACTCAGAAGCTTGCGATAAAAATCTGGGCAACGATCGAGAGTGAGACACTTATGAGCGATCGCTGTTTCCTTCTGGCTCAATCGATGTCCCATTACCAACACCGAATTAACTTTGCTGTCTCCAGAAAATATGGGACTAATAACCAATTCAAAGGGAAAAGTTTGCCCTTGATAGTGGAGATAGCAATAGAATTTTTCGGGATTTCTTCGCTCTATTACCCGCTTGATTCTTTGATAATAATCCTCTAGTGCAACTGGGGCTATAGTTTCCCTAAGTGAAAAGCCTGCGACTTTTTCTTCAGTTAAACCGTAATCTAAAGCCGCCTGCCAGTAAAAAGAGAGATATTTACCAGAGTAATCTTGGGTATATACTAATTCAGCTCCCAAATTTTGCCAGTCTATAATATTTTCTCCTACAGTAGCGGTTTTCATAATCTTTAGCTATAAATCGAAGAGCATAGATTTTAATAGGAAGATTTCAACAGTGAAAACTTCCTGGCAGTATAATCTACAGCTGTCTTAAGTAAAGATTCTCTACTGCAATTACCTAAAAATTATATTCTAACTAATTTTTTCTTTAGAGTTTTTGAGAATCTGTTTTAGTCGTTCCACTCGCCCTTTGGAGGGAGAGGGGGATTGCGTCTGAAGGTGCGAGTAAGATCGTCATCTTGCTGCCTTTCCCCTCTCAGCCATTGTTTGATGGCAGTTTCAATCACTTTAGAGGGATCGTTGGTCAGGTGCTGAATCTGTTCTACAAGTTGAGAGTCTAACTGGATGGAGATCTCTACTTTATCGGTAGAATTTTTAGAAGGTAAAGTACTGTCGTTCATAAAGATTGTTTTTTTTGTTTCGATCGGGATGTAGCTAATTCTGTAGCGCTCCCAATTCTAGAATAAAACTTCTGACACTCCTTATTCCTAATAACAGGATTACAATAAATTAAAGAATGTCTAGATTCTTTTTGTTTCTGCCCAGATAGCTACTGAATTATTTATGACTGAGGTTCCGGTCTCTCGCATACGAAATTTCTCCATTATTGCCCACATCGACCACGGCAAGTCTACTCTAGCCGATCGCATGTTGCAGCTTACTGGTACAGTGGCTAACAGGGAAATGAAAGAACAATTCCTCGACAACATGGATTTAGAGAGGGAACGAGGAATAACCATAAAATTACAAGCCGCTAGGATGAATTATACGTCAGTTGACGGCGAAGAATACGTAATCAATCTTATTGATACGCCAGGTCACGTAGATTTTTCCTACGAGGTGTCTCGCTCTTTGGCTGCTTGTGAAGGAGCATTGTTGGTAGTGGATGCTTCCCAAGGAGTAGAGGCTCAAACCTTAGCTAACGTTTATTTAGCCCTGGAACACGACCTAGAAATTATCCCCGTATTAAATAAAATAGACCTTCCTGGTGCGGAACCAGAAAGAGTGTCTGGGGAAATTGAAGAAGTAGTAGGTTTAGATTGTAGCGGGATTATTAAAGCGTCAGCCAAACAAGGAATTGGCGTAGATGAAATTTTAGAGTCGATCGTCCATTTAGTTCCGCCGCCTCAAGATACTATAGATAAACCCCTGAGAGCCTTAATCTTTGACAGTTACTACGATGCTTATCGCGGAGTAATAGTATATTTTCGCGTCATGGACGGGAAAGTAAGAAAAGGCGATCGCGTGCGTTTGATGGCTTCTGGGAAGGAATACGAAATTGACGAGTTAGGCGTACTCTCTCCCAATCAAATCCAAGTAGAAGAACTTCACGCTGGAGAAGTGGGCTATTTTGCTGCTGCGATTAAAGCCGTAGCAGATGCTAGAGTGGGCGATACGATTACTTTAGCTAATAGTCCCGCTCCCGAACCTCTACCTGGTTATACTGAAGCTAAACCCATGGTTTTCTGCGGTCTATTTCCTACCGACTCCGATCAATACGAGGATTTGCGGGACGCACTACAAAAGCTCGAACTTAACGATGCTGCCCTCTCCTACGAACCAGAAACCTCAAATGCTATGGGTTTTGGCTTCCGTTGCGGCTTTTTAGGCTTGCTGCATATGGAGATCGTTCAAGAAAGGCTAGAGAGAGAGTACAATCTAGACTTGATTACTACAGCTCCTTCCGTAATTTATCGCGTTACTAATATCGACGGAGAAGTTGTAGAGATAGATAATCCCAGTCAACTACCACCGCCGCAAAAAAGGGAGAAAATTGAAGAACCTTACGTGCGCTTAGAAATAATTACTCCTGAAACCTACGTCGGCGCTTTGATGGACTTATGTCAAACTCGACGGGGCGTGTTTAAGGATATGAAATATTTTACTCTCAACCGCACGACTCTGATCTACGAAATACCTTTAGCAGAAATTGTTACTGACTTTTTCGATCGCCTTAAGTCCTGTTCTCGCGGTTATGCCAGCATGGAATATCATTTGATCGGCTATCGAGTAAATACCTTAGTTAAACTCGATATTCTGGTTAATGGCGACCAAGTAGACTCCCTATCGACGATCGTCCACCGCGATAAAGCTTACAATGTGGGTCGTGCTTTGACTGAAAAGCTCAAAGAATTGATTCCTCGCCATCAGTTTAAAGTTCCCATCCAAGCCGCGATCGGTGCTAAAATCATAGCTAGCGAACACATTCCCGCCCTGCGCAAAGACGTGTTAGCTAAATGCTACGGCGGTGATATTTCTCGTAAGAAAAAACTATTGCAAAAACAAGCCAAAGGTAAAAAACGCATGAAAGCAGTGGGAACAGTAGATGTACCTCAAGAAGCATTCATGGCAGTATTAAAACTAGAACAATAGGTTTGTTTTCTCTTTTTAAGCAAACGCGCGATCGATGATTTGGACGCAGCCTGAAATTATCAATTGGAGTCAACTATTATTGGATAGCTACTCTAAATTCCTAGGACATCAATTGATAGAAAGAACCAGTGAGGTAGAACAACAAGCAAAAGAACTTTTCTTCGCTTCTTTTGTAGTTGTATCTCACCAAACAGAGGAAGATCCCATACTAAACTACGGCAATCAAATCGCTCTCGACCTCTGGGAAACGGACTGGGAAAATTTTACTCGAACTCCCTCCCGTCTAACTGCAGAACCTGTAAATCGTCAGGAAAGGCAACAGATGCTAATGCAGGCTGCTACACAGGGGTTTATAGATAATTATCGAGGAGTGCGCATTTCTAGTAAGGGGAAACGTTTTTTCATCGAAAAAGCAATTATCTGGAATGTAGTTGATGTTAAAGGTTCGGTCTGCGGACAGGCTGCGACTTTCTCTGAGTGGTCAATTTGGCAAAATTAATGGGAAATTAGAAATAGAAGGGGAATTTTTGCGGCAAAATAGAGTCAGAGGGCAATTTTTATAATTTTTTAATTGAATGAGTGAGAAAAAAAAAGTAGTTACTAAATTAGGTTTGGGTTGGTCGTTAGAGGATAGAGATCCTAAGTTTCTTAACTCATTAATGCCCTTATTAGAATGGCATTACCGCTATTATTTTCGGGTGAAAACCGATGGCTGGCATCACATTCCAGCCAAAGGTAAGTTATTGCTGGTAGGGTCTCATAATGGGGGGCTAGCTGCTCCCGATCTGGCAATGATCGCTTATGACTGGTTTCGTCATTTTGGCACGGAACGACTAGTATACGGTCTGATGCACCCTAATGTCTGGAAAGTTTATCCAGAAGGTGCAAAAAGACTTGCCGAGATGGGAGCAGTTATGGCTCATCCGAAAATGGCGATCGCAGCTTTCAGTAAAGGTGCTAGTGTCTTAGTTTATCCAGGAGGCGCCCAGGACGTATTTCGTCCTCACTCTCAGCGAGATAAGATCTATTTTGCAGGACGTAAAGGCTTTATTAAACTAGCACTGCGAGAAAAAGTGCCCATCGTACCAGTGATTTCCAAAGGTGCCCACGATACCCTGATTGTCTTAGCTGAGTGTTACAAACTAGCAAAGCAACTACATGAATGGGGAATGCCTTGGTTATTGGATGTGGATCCTGAAGTTTTCCCAATCTACCTCGGTTTACCTTGGGGATTGGCTATTGGCCCTTTACCGAATATACCTCTACCCGCGCAGATTCATACTCGCATCTGCAACCCAATTGTGTTCGATCGCTATGGAAGAGAAGCAGCAAGCAATCGCTCCTATGTAGATGATTGTTATCATTTAATTGTCGAGCAAATGCAGCAAGAATTAGATCGCTTGTATCAAGAAGATTAGATAGTCTCAGGTTGCAAAACGATTCGCAAGCATTTGAGTTGAAAAGTAGATAACTTTTTATAAAATGTTTGTTTCTAAATAAAAAAGTAGCCTGAGTGAACTTTGATTTTGAGGGGTTACTGCTTCCTTGACACAATTAATCTCAATTCATTTTAAGAAATTTAAAAAATAACTCCCATAGCCACTCATGTCGATCCTAGAGTTATTATAATATTGACAATAGGTACTTTTGAGCTATCTGTCTGGCAAAATGCTATAATAAAGTACGAAAGAAAAAAGTCAATTAACAAACAGTCAACTAGAAATTGTATTTACCATTTTTTAGGTAAATATTAGAAGGACACTGTAAAAGGTACGGTAATCCGAAATAGCAATATATCCAAATCCTGGATAGAAATGACTCCTAATAAATTAATGCAGATATTACTCGTATAAGTCAATTCTTTGAGCCAGGAATCTCTATGGACAATTGAGAGATTATTTTAAAAAGCACTTATCTTGCCACGAGCCATGGAGACGTAAAGATATATTAGTTTCATTGGTGTGAGTTGAATTAGAAACAAAGAAATAAACCTTATAATGCCTAAAATCTACTCTGCGAGAAAACCTAGGTATAGGAGGTTGAAAATTTAGTAGTTAGCAGGAGAGAAATTAAATCTCTTCCCGTAAAAATGTATGATTATGATGCCATATATACAGCACCCCCAAACTCTGGGGAAGTGATTCTGGGCCGCACTTTACCTTCGTTACTCGATGAAGCTTGCGATCGCTACCCCAATTCCCGTGCTTTTAACCAGTGGACAGATGGAGGTTGGAAATCTCTATCTAACCTAGATTTTCGTACAGCAGCTGAAGAGTTAGCACTGGGTTTATTGGATGTGGGCTTAGAGAAAGGCGATCGCGTTGGTTTGCTCGCGCACAGCGATGTCAACTTTTGTATCGCCGATATGGCTTGTTTGCTTGCCAAACTTATTGACGTACCAATTTTTCTGGGCGAGCCTCCAGAAACCATAGGTTTTATCATCCAACACAGTCAGGCAAAGGCACTGATTGTTTCTAGCCCAGAATTGCTGCATGAAATTGCACCTTACCTTCAGACACCAAACCTGAAGACAATTGTAATTGTTCAAGGGACTCCAAAGGCAGAAGATTTCTCACAATTGCTTCCTAAAATCCAAATTTTTTCCTTATCGGAAGTTCGAGATCGAGGACAGGCTAAGCTTTTAGGTAATAAGCAACAGGAATTGCGTTCAGAAATAGCACCAGACGATATAGCAACGATTATATATATTGCTGGAGCGAGCGGACAGCTTAACGATTCAATCTCAAACAGATTGCCGGTATTGAAATTAGTAAACGCCATCCAGGATAGATTGCAGAATCTAAGATGGGGTAACTATTCTGGCGTACTTCCTCATGGAGTGATGCTGACTCACGAGAATATCTCAGCTGACATTCTTGCTGCTTTTACCAGCCATCCAGAACTAAAACAGGGAAGAGAAGAAGTAGCACTTTTGTTTCTTCCACTGACGCATATTTTTGCTCGTGCGTTTCTTTACGGACATATCAATTACGGTCACAGCATTTACTTCACAACCCCCACTCGAGTGGTCAAACATCTTAAAGACATTCGTCCGACTATTTTTATTACCGTGCCGCGATTGTTAGAGAAAGTTTACGAAAAAATTCTCGAAAAAGGCGGTCGGACGAAAGGATTGACTAAAAAGGTCTTTGATTGGGCGCTCGATCTCGCCAAACGCTACGAATTGGGTCAAAAACCCGAAGGTTTTTATGCCCTACAACTGATGTTGGCAGACAAAGTCGTATATTCCAAATGGCGCTCTGTTTTTGGAGAACGCCTCAAAGCACTAATTAGCGGGGGTGCAGCATTGAGAGCAGACATTGCTAACATTTTCTCAGCAGCGAAAATACCAATTCTGCAAGGATATGGTATGACCGAGACGAGTGCGGTACTTTGCTACAATCGCGGAGAATTAAACCGCGCTGGAACTGTAGGAGTTCCCATCGCAGGAGTAGAAATAGCGATCGCTGAGGACGGTGAAATCTTAGTGAAAGCGCCTTACCTCATGAAAGGATATTATAAAAATCCTTTAGCAACGCGGGAAGTAATTGACTCCCAAGGGTGGTTTCATACTGGGGATACTGGAGAATTTACCGAAGAAGGTTTTCTCAAGATTACTGGCTACAAGAAAAACCTCTTTAAACTCTCAACTGGCAAATACGTTACGCCACAACCGTTAGAAACTAAATTAAAACAATCCCCCCTTGTCGCAGAAGCGATCGCTGTCGGTGCTTACAGAAAGTTCTGTACCATGCTGATTTTCCCCGATCGCAATAACCTCCGCACCAAAGCCGACAAAATGGGGCTGGATATGCCTGTAGAAGCCTTGCTGGAGCATCCAAAAATTAAAGCACTGTATCAGGGATTAGTAGACGAAGCTAATCGGCAATTACCAAAATGGTCAATGGTTAAGAGCTTTCAACTGATCGACCAACTCAATTTTGAGAAAGTTATGAGTTCAACTCCAACAGCGAAGCGGAGAAAAGTAAGTGAGGCTTTTGCAGAAGTAATAGATTCTCTGTACGGAGAAGGAGAAAAGCATATGGGTATTTTAGCTGTTTTTCCCATCCTAAAAATCCTATATTTTTCCTGTCACCTCAAAGAACTTGCGGAAATTGGAATTACTTAGAACTGAAGTCAAAAGTCAAAAGTCAAAAGTGGATTTAACTGCTTCGTTTGAATTAGTTAAGTTTAAAGTTTTTTTTCACTTCAGAATTACTGAAAAAAACTCACTACTCGTTAAAAAGAGGATATGAGAAAAATGTTTCAACCATTCCGAACAGCAGCAGTATTAGGTGCGGGAGTCATGGGAACCCAAATTGCGGCTCACCTAGCCAATGCGGGATTAACCGTTTATTTGCTCGACTTACCTGCTAAAGAAAACAACAAAAATCAGATTGTAGAAAAGGCTTTTAAAGCAGGTCTCAAGCACACTCCCCCTATATTATTTACAGAATCGACAGCACGCCGAATCATTCTAGGGAATTTTGACGATGATTTTCACCGTCTAGGACAAGTTGATTGGGTTATTGAGGCAGTAATAGAAAATTTGGCAATTAAACAGCAATTAATGGAACGCATTGAGGGTGTTATCCACAGCAATGCAATAGTTTCCACCAATACTAGTGGATTACCTGTTAGCCAAATTGCTAAAGGGCGTTCTCAATCGTTTCGCAGTCGCTTTTTAGGCACTCATTTTTTCAACCCACCTCGCTATCTAAAACTACTCGAAATTATTCCCACAGAAGATACAGACGATCGAGTCTTGGAACGGATCGAGTGGTTTGGACGGTTGCACCTAGGTAAAGGGATAGTAGTTGCTAAGGATACCCCTAGCTTTATCGCCAATCGCATCGGGATTTATGTAACTATGCTCGGTTTGCGAGGGTTTACCGATCGAGGATATACCATTGAGGAAATTGATACTTTAACAGGAACAGTAATGGGACGACCTAAGTCAGCAACTTTTCGCACTGTTGACTTGGTAGGATTAGATATTTTAGTTTACGTAGCAAAAAGTCTTTACCCAGCTATTCCCCACGATGAAAGTCGAGAAATATTCCGCGTTCCCAGTGTCTTGCATAAACTAATAGAGACAGGGGCTATAGGAGCAAAAGCGGGTCGAGGTTTTTATAAAAAAGAAAACAAGCAGATTCTTTCCTTAAATCCAGAAACATTGACATATGAGCCAGCTAAACCTTTAAATTTGCCGAATATTCAAGCAATTGGCTCTTTTAAAGACTTAGGCGATCGCCTGCGTGCTTTGTATCGAGATAAAGGGCGTATCGGTGAATTTTTCCGCCAATTCACTCTAGAAATGCTGAGTTACAGCGCCCGTCGCATTCCCGAAATTGCTGAAGGTCCGCTAGAGATCGATCGGGCTATGCGTTGGGGTTTTGGTTGGGAATTTGGTCCCTTTGAAATCTGGGATGCTCTTGGTTTAGAAACCGTATTGGCAGATATGAAAGCATCTGGAATTCAGGTTCCAGCCTGGGTAGAAAAAATGCCGTATGAAGGCTCAACTAGCTTTTATCGAAAAGAGCGGGTCTATAAACCCACTCAGCAATATATTCCACTCGAAGCACCCAAAGATGAAATTAACGTAGCTGCTTTAAAATCAGATCCGCAACGCACTCTTTGGCAAAATTCTGAAGCAGCATTATTAGATTTAGGAGATGGAGTAGTTTTATATGATTTTCGCTCTAAAGGCAATACTCTAAGCTTTAATGTAGTTGAAGGAATGTTCGACGTGCTAGATATCCTCGAAGCAGGTGATTTTCGAGGAATGGTCATCGGTAACGACAGTAAGAATTTCTCTGCTGGAGCAAATTTGGCAGAGATGGGGACGATCGCCCAACAGGGAAAAGTAGAAGCGATCGACAAAGTACTAAACAAGTTTCAAACCCTAATGCAGCGCATTTACTACTTCCCCAAACCAATTGTCGCCGCAGTACAGGGACTAGCGTTAGGTGGCGGTTGCGAGTTAGTTATGGCTTGTCCGCAAGTGGTAGCGGCTGCTGAAAGTTATATAGGATTGGTCGAACTTAGCGTGGGACTAATTCCTGGAGCTGGAGGTATTACCCACATGGTTGCAAGAGCAGTCGAGCGAGCTGCTACAGAATCTTTTAGCCACATTCAACCTTTCCTCCAACGAGCCTTTGAAACCATTGGCATGGCAAAAGTTTCTAATAGTGCTTGTGAAGCCCGAGAACTAGGCTTTCTCTCTCCTCAAGCCAAAATTGTGATGAATGCCGATCGCCGCTTGTACGTGGCTAAAGAAGAGGTGATTCGTCTCGATCGAGAAGGTTATTTGCCTCCACCAGAACGCAATTCGATTATGGTTTTGGGTCGTCCAACTCGATCGATTCTAGAGCATATGGCTTATATTCTTTTCCAAGGCGGATATATTAGCGAATACGATCGCTACCTCGCCGATCGCTTAGCTTATGTAATGACAGGTGGAGATTTAACCGCACCGACCCTAGTAGACGATAAGTATTTGCTAAGGCTGGAACGAGAAACATTTATACCCCTTCTTGGCGAGAAAAAAACCCAGGAAAGAATTGCTTATACTCTCAAAACTAAAAAACCTTTGCGGAATTAGCTGAGAGAGGGGGAGTGTGGGGAGTGTGGGGAGAGGGGGAGAGGGGGAGAGTGGGAGAGTGGGGGAGTAAAGGAGAATAACAGATAGCAAACAGCAAACAGCCAACAGCCAACAGCCAACAGCAATCAGCAAATAACAAATAAAAACAATGAAAGAAGCATATATTGTTAGCAGTGTTCGGACTGCTATAGGAAAAGCACCTCGGGGGACTTTACGCAACTTTCGCCCTGAAGATATGGGAGCAGTTGTGGTGAATAGTGCCATTGAGCGAGTTTTGGGACTCGCACCCCAACAAATTGACGACGTTATTATGGGCTGCGCTTTTCCCGAAGCGGAACAAGGGTTCAATATAGGGCGGATTATTGCTCAACGAGCTAATTTACCTAATTCTGTACCAGGCTGCACCGTCAATCGTTTCTGTGCTTCAGGACTTCAGACGATCGCTATGGCGGCACAGGCAATTTCCACAGGACAAGCTGAAGCGATCGTTGCAGGTGGCGTAGAATCAATGAGTTTGATTCCCTCAGGGGGACATTATTTACTTCCTCACCCAGAGTTGATGGAGAACTCCTCAGAAGTTTACATCACTATGGGTATAACAGCAGAGAATGTGGTGCAAAAGTACCATATATCCAGAGAAGACCAGGATGAATTTGCTCTGCGATCGCATCAGCGAGCTTTGGCCGCAATTCGATCGGGTCGATTTGAGAAAGAAATTATTCCTTTAAAGGTTCGAGAAACCCTTTATGTAGATGGCAAAACTCGATCGCTCGAAAAGACGTTTCAAGTAGATGAAGGTCCTCGTCTCGATACCAGCATAGAAGCTCTCGCACGTTTAAAGCCAGTTTTTCGCATTGGCGGGACGGTAACTGCTGGCAACTCCTGTCAGATGTCAGATGGGGCTGCGGCAACTGTGGTGATGAGCAAAGAAATGGTCGATCGACTTGGCGTACGTCCCCTAGCAAGACTTTTGGGTTATGCCGTCGCTGGGGTTCCACCAGAAATTATGGGTATTGGTCCTGTAGAAGCAGTGCCGAAGGTACTCAAACAGGTCGGTCTAACTTTAGAAGATATGGGCTTAATTGAACTTAATGAAGCCTTTGCCGCCCAAAGTCTGGCCGTGATTCGCACGCTAGCATTAAACGAGGAAATTGTCAATGTCAATGGAGGAGCGATCGCCCTCGGACATCCTCTAGGCTGTACGGGAGCTAAGTTAACCGCCACTTTACTCCACGAAATGAAACGGCGCGGTATTCGCTACGGACTTTGTACTATGTGCATTGGCGGGGGAATGGGCGCTGCTGGCGTGTTTGAAAATTTGACATTGTAAGCGTTTCCTGAAATGTCTTTACAAAATTAGAGGTTAAAAAATAATTATGAATATATTTCCACCAGCGATCGTTATCCCCACTGTCGCCCTTCTTCTAATTATTTTTGGTTACATTGGGGTTCCCCTTTGGCTGTGGTCGCTTTATATAGCTGCTACTTTTTGGGCTTTTAACGCACCAATTTGGATGTGGATCGTTTTTGGCATCGTGGCATTAATCTTTAATATCCCCCAGCTACGTCAGGGATTGATAACATCAGCGATCGTCAAAAATATTAAATCTCAACAACTATTGCCAACCATTTCCGATACAGAACAGGCAGCTATTGAAGCAGGTACGGTGTGGGTCGATCGAGAGTTCTTTTCTGGCAAACCCGACTTTAAAAGGATTAATAGCGAACCTTATCCTGAAGTTACTCCTGAAATCCAAGCTTTTCTTGACGGACCAGTCGCTCGAGTTTGTTCGATGGCAAATGACTGGGATATTCACTCCCGCAACGACTTTCCTCCTGAACTTTGGGACTATCTCAAACAAGAGCGCTTTTTCGGCATGATGATTCCTAAAGAATATGATGGGTTGGGTTTTTCTAACTTAGCTTACAGTGCCGTTATGACTAAGTTAGCTTCGCGCTCTTTTGTCCATACTGCTACTGTTGGCGTAACTAACTCTTTAGGCCCTGCTAAGCTATTGCTTAAATATGGCACGCCAGAGCAAAAAAACTATTACCTACCTCGACTAGCGCGGGGGGAAGAAATTCCCTGTTTTGCCCTGACCGAACCGAATGCAGGATCTGATGCAGCTAGTATTACTTCAGAAGGAGTAGTGTTTAAAGGAGAAGACGACAAACTTTATTTGCGCTTGAACTGGAAAAAACGCTACATTACCTTGGGAACGATCGCTACTTTACTAGGACTGGCATTTAGACTTAAAGATCCAGAAAACTTACTAGGTAAAGGAGAAAATCTAGGAATTACCTGCGCCTTAATTTCCACCAATACTCCAGGTGTAGTTCTGTCCCAGCGACACGACCCTATGGGCGTGCCATTTTACAATTCTCCTACAGAGGGAAGGGATGTAATTGTTCCCGTAGACCAAATTATTGGAGGTGTAGAGCAAGCGGGTCGAGGTTGGAAAATGCTGATGCAGTGCTTAGCTGCTGGACGAGCAATTGGTTTTCCAGCTACCTCTACAGGAATAGCGAAACTAGTAACGAGAGTAACGGGAGCCTATGCTGTGGTGCGCAAGCAGTTCGGACTCTCAATCGGTCGTTTTGAAGGAATTGAAGAACCTCTAGCCCGAATTGGCGGACTCACTTACCTTATGGATGCTGCTCGTCTATATACCTGCGGCGCAGTGGACAAAGGAGAAAAACCTTCTGTTATTTCAGCGATCGCCAAATATAACTTTACCGAACTTTCCCGCAAAATTATTAACGACGGCATGGATATTCTCGGTGGTGCGGGTATTTCCCTAGGACCGAGAAATTTGCTGGGGAATATTTACATTGCCGCTCCTATTCCCATTACCGTAGAGGGCGCGAATATTCTCACCCGCACCATGATTATTTTCAGCCAAGGAACTATTCGCTGTCATCCCTATATCTATCAAGAAATAGAAGCCCTCAAACACTCTGACGTCAAAGCATTCGATGCTGCATTTTGGCATCACGTCGGTTGGATGGTGCGAAACTTTTTCCGCGCCCTTCTTTTAAATCTTTCCCGTGGCTATTTAGCAATCTCGACCGTGTCTGGCCCTACTGCTAAATACTACCGCAAACTAGCATGGGCATCTGCTACCTTTGCTTGTCTCACCGATACTGCGATCGTCTTTTTTGGCGGGACTCTCAAGCGAAAGGAGAAAATAACAGGGCGTTTTGCCGACATTCTGTCTTGGATGTATTTGGGAGCAGCAACTTTGCGTCGGTTCGAAGCAGAAGGACGCAAACCAGAAGACTTACCCTTTGTTCATTGGGCAATGCAGTATGCATTTACTCAAATTCAGCAGGGGTTTGAGGGGATCTTTAGTAATATGCCCGTGCCAATTTTAGGGGCTGTAGCTTCTTGGTGGTGGCGACTTAACCCTGTAGGAACAATGCCATCCGATCGACTTGGCAGCCAAATTGCTCGTAGCATTCAGACTCCAGGTATGCAACGAGACAAACTTACCGAAGGCATCTACATTCCCTATAATGTGAGCGAAGCCTTGGGGCGCTTGGAACAAGCTTTCCTCCTATCGTTCAATGCAGAGTCAATACTCAAAAAAATTAAGACTGCTAGTGATGCGGGTAAACTGCCAAAAGAAAAACCCGATCGACTCATTAAAAAAGCACTGGAGATAGGTGTCATCAGTGCAGAAGAGGTTGAAGTTTTACTAAATGCAAAATTAGCTCGCAACAATGCCATTGAGGTCGATGCTTTTACTCTCGAACAGTATCAGAAAACACGGGAGTTAAGCCAAGCTTAACTTTTCTCGCCTCAAGTCCCCTAGCTGCGATTCTATATGTTATGTGAAATCCGAAATCTCCTCGAGCGAGAATTAATTAAACGGATTTCATATTAGGGGATGAAAGCGAGTCTGAAATAAAATACTATAGGACTATTTTCATGAACAGTCAAAAGCGATCGCCTACTAGAATTGTGATTATGGGAGCAGCAGGTCGAGATTTTCATAATTTTAATCAGGTATATCGCCACGACAAAGAAGTGGAAGTAGTGGCATTTACCGCAGCACAAATTTCAGGCATTGCTAACCGTCGCTATCCAGCTAAACTAGCGGGTTCTCTTTATCCCCAAGGTATCCCCATAGTTGACCAAACAGAATTAGAATCTCTTTGTCGTCGAGAGCAAATAGACTGTGTAGTATTTGCTTATAGCGATATTACTCATGCTCAAGTAATGCATTTAGCATCGCGAGCAATGGTAGCGGGTGCAGATTTCTTACTTTTGGGGCCAGAACGAACGATGTTGTCAGCCCGCGTACCCGCGATCGCTGTTTCTGCAGTACGGACTGGTTGTGGAAAATCTCAAACTACTCGCTGGCTTTCTAAACTATTACGACAAAAAGGTTTACAGGTGGCAATTATTCGCCATCCCATGCCTTACGGGGATTTAGAGAAGCAAATAGTGCAAAGGTTTGCTACTAAAGCAGATTTAGATGCGGCTGAATGTACGATCGAAGAACGAGAAGAATACGAACCTCATCTAGAGATGGGTAACATAGTTTATGCTGGAGTCGATTATGAATTAATTGTCCAGAAAGCAGAACGAGAAGCAGATATTATCCTCTGGGACGGGGGTAACAATGATTTCCCTTTTATTAAACCAGATCTGCATCTTGTTTTAGTCGATCCGCTGCGTCCTGGACACGAAACTACTCACCACCCAGGAGAAGTAGTATTGCGGATGGCAGATATTGCGATCGTCGCCAAAGTTGATTCAGCTGCTGATGCTGACGTACAGAGAGTTAGCGAGACAGTCAAGAGGGTCAATCCCAAAGCAGTTATTGTTCGCGGGACTTCGCCAATCCAATTAGACAATCCAGAAGCAGTGCGCGATCGTCGCGTTTTAGTAGTAGAGGACGGCCCGACCACTACTCATGGCGGGATGTCCTATGGCGCAGGATATGTTGCTGCTACCCGCGCCCAAGCTGCAGAAATAGTCGATCCTAGGGCTTATGCCGTTCCAGAAATCGCTGAAGTATATGCCCGCTATCCTCACATTGGTTCGGTATTGCCAGCAATGGGTTATTTTCCCGCCCAACTAAAAGCACTCGAAGAAACTATTAATAATGTAGAAGCTGACGTAGTAGTAGCCGCTACTCCTAGCAATCTTAGTTCTCTGATGCAACTAAATAAACCAGTAATACGCGCTCACTATGAATTTACTGAAATGGGTAAACCAAGTCTCTCCGCTCAAATCGAGCAATTTCTCACCAGTAAAAAATTGAACCCCTCTTTTATCTGAAAAGCAAAAGGAAAAAATCAAGAAAGAATTTTATAAACCATGGAAAACTTGTGAAAATGATTTAACTGCTGAGAAAGATAGCAGTCATGTTAGTGATTATAGTCAACCTCAGCACTAATTCTCAACATTAGGTGAAATTATGGCTAATGAAAATGACCGATCGGGAGAAATTCAGAAAATAACTGGACTCAAATCCATACATTTTGCTGACTTGATTAGAGCTTCACAACTTATCTTCGATCCAAATGGCGGAGTTAGTGGCCCAAAAAGGCAAGTTGACTGGCAAAGTTTTGGCATTCCTGTTATTGTTGAGGAAAATTTAAAGTTCTTAGGGAAGAAATATCAATATTCCTCTCCTCACCTTCCCGACGAACTCATTTGGGAGCAATTGAATCAAGAAACTCGCAGTTGGTTTTTAGAAAATAAAGATATGTTGTGGGAATTTGAAGAGTTTTTTCCCGCTCTCGATGAAGACTAAACTAACACACCCGCGTCTTTGGCGCGGGCTTTCTATGTATATCATTAAGTTATACCCCCAAGGGAATTCGAATCCCTGTCGCCTCCGTGAAAGGGAGGTGTCCTAGGCCACTAGACGATGGGGGCTTGTTATTCGGACATTTACCAATATAACTACATCTGGAATTGGTGTCAAGCCTTTTAGGGATTTTTTTTTCTGCAAGGAAAAACTATCTAGATCGATTCCCGTGTCGCCACTGAGATAAGAGATTTTGGGATTTGGCATCGAGAGAATTATATAAAAAACGACCCCGCGCTTGTTTTTGGGGCCTATGTTTGCGTTTGCTTCTCCGAGCTGCAATTTCTACCTCATTAGCTAACCTTTCTGCTGACATCCATTCGGCGCCATAGCCTACAACTGTAAGTTTCTGCGCCCGATCGGAAGTAGCGACAATTATTCTAGGATAAGATGGGAGACTGTTTACATAGAAAGAAGCACAAATTTTTTCTATGTAAGTATCTGCTGTTTGACCGAAGGCTGTATAGTAAGTTGATAAGTTAGGAGAGTGAGTCTCAAAAGAACTAGGTGTTTTCTGATAATGAGCGTCAAAGACAATTTTAGTCTTCAATCCTTGATAAGTAGTGTAATTGATTATATCTTCCACCAATGCTCGGCGAGCTGATTCCAATCCTTGGCGATCGCGAGTTTTTTTCAAATCGGACCAAGCTCCGATTATATTGTAACCGTCAACCAGTAGTAGGGCTTGGCATGAGGAGGAAGACATTGCTATTGAAGATAATTAGAACTTTAAAGCGACACGAGGTCACAGAGTGACTTATCAGCCCATTTTAACAAAATTTTACGATTATAGTTCTTCGATCTGCAAGAATCTATTTCGCAAACGTTGGGGGTTTCCCCGATCGACCAATTTACCTTTCTCTAGTAAAAAAGCGCCGTCGCAATAATTCAATTCGTCTAACCTATGAGTTACCCACAGTGCAGTTATATTGCGATTTTTGACCAAGCTTTGTACTTGAGCTACTAATTCCAACTGAGTATCGGGATCGAGTAAAGCAGTTGGTTCGTCTAAGAGTAAAACTTGAGAATGACGTGCGAGAGCGCCAGCAATAGCAATTCTTTGCTTTTGTCCTCCACTTAGAGCATAAATGGGACGTCTTTCTAAATCTGAAAGATTAACAGCCGCGAGAGCTTCTCTTACTCTCATACGAACTTCTACGGGGGAAAGTTTTTCTGCAACTAGTCCAAAAGCCACGTCAGCCCCAACAGTTGGCATTACTAGCTGATGGTCGGGATTTTGAAACACAAATCCCACTGGCGAGATTATTTCGATATTCCCTCGCTCCGGAATCAACATTCGTGCCAATAACCTTAATAAAGTAGATTTCCCACTGCCATTAGTCCCCAAAAGCATCCAAAATTCGCCCTGAGGAACTTCAAGGGAGCAGGATTCGATCAAAGTGGCGCTCTGGGACCAACTAAAAGTCAAATTCTCTACTTTAATGGCTGGATTAGCTTTGGCTTCTCCTTGTTTTGTGCCTTGATTCATCTTTTTCTCAACTCGAAGAACCTCATTTCCTGTGATGGGAGGAATTGAGAGTTGTGGTTTGCCAATAAAGTGCAGGTTTTTTGGATTGGAAACCTAGCTTTAAAACCAACTCCGATCGCTGGGGTAACTAAAGCCATTGCCAAGTCAAATAGGGCTATCTTTCAAGCCCCTGCTTTTAGCGGTGGGCTGTTGACTCTCCTTGAAGGTTAGCAAAGAAACCTGGAACTTTACCCGAAGCTGCCGCACCAGTTTTCTTAGAAATTATTACAGCACTAATTTGGTCGCTAAGTACAGCTATTTTTTTATCTGGCTGTTTTTCGCAGGTAAGTTCTATTAGGCTGGGACTCTGAGAGAGCATGGCTTCGGTTATTTTTTTGTACAAAGCCTCTGCATCTTCAGCTTCTTTGCGTTCCACTGAAAGAGGTAGAGGCGAAAATTTTAAAGTTACATCAATTGTAATCATCTATTCCCCGAGAGGTTTTTGTTTACACATACAGATAGTCCTGTAAAAACCATAACCTATCCTACTTGCCAATAACTCACCTGCACCTCGCCAACTCCCACACTCTTGACACAAATATCTTTTTGGTTGCTGTACAGCTCTCTCAAATGAATACATCTAGAGTATTTTTCAGATAATCTTTATATTTTCTCTTTAAATCGACTGGAAAATAAAAAAAGTTTTCCTTAGTATTAATATAAGGTAAATTAAGAAAAGTAAATTTTTCTCACATTTCTCCCCCTCTCCTACTCATTTATTAATACAAGTAGGAGATCTGCCAAGTTTGGCTGTAATCATATTGATTTGTAATTTTTGGAGTCCTTAAGATATGACTATTGCAGTAGGACGCGCGAGCGCACAGAGAGGAACGTTTGACGTCCTCGATGACTGGCTCAAGCGCGATCGATTTGTCTTCGTCGGCTGGTCGGGTTTGTTGCTATTCCCTTGTGCTTACTTAGCACTCGGAGCATGGCTCACCGGAACCACCTTCGTCACTTCCTGGTACACTCACGGTTTAGCTAGTTCCTACCTCGAAGGTTGTAACTTCCTCACCGTAGCAGTATCCAGCCCCGCTAATACTTTCGGACACTCCCTGCTATTGCTTTGGGGTCCAGAAGCTCAAGGAGACTTCACCCGTTGGTGTCAAATCGGCGGTTTGTGGTCATTCACCGCCCTTCACGGTGCTTTTGCTCTCATCGGCTTCATGCTG
>JASJDA010000364.1 GCA_030065755.1 Prochloraceae cyanobacterium
AATTCAAGTCTTTCCATTTTTTTAACTGAGAGTGCTACTCTCAATTTATACTCATCCATCTTCTTCAAAACTTGGGCGCGAATCATCTAATAGATTCATGCCAGTTGCTGCTGCCAAAATACCTAAAAATCCAGCTATCACTTCAGGAGCAGCCGTGAATAAAATCTCTACCAAATCCTTCCATCCTTGTTTTTTAGCACGATCGCCGAATCAATAATAATTAAAAATCTTAATAGAGTTCATAATTGTTCTAAATTATTCATCAGCACCATATCAATTTAAGATTCGTTATAATCGTTTTTACAACAAAGTGACAAGTAACCATTAACTTCTCTTTTAAATAGCAATAAGATTTAATTTTCCGGCATGGATATTGAGAATTACATAGATTCATTACGAGCGGATGAATGTTGGCAAAAAGTCAAACCCTTAGAAAAAATCAAAGTAGAAGCTATAGCCAGAAAAATGCTAAGAGAAGAAAAAATTAGTCTTTTTAATTATAAAAAACTTTTAAAATGTAATTGCTCAATAACCGCTGCAGGCGATCGACGATGAAAAGCGATCGGGGATGAAAAGCGATCGGGGATAAAATGCGATCCCAAAGGGATCCGCGTAGCGGTGCGGGTTGCAACAAATCCTGTCTATTTGCTTTAATAGCACTATGACTTTTGAAAAGCTACCGATAGAAATTCCAGAGGGAGAACGTACACCCCTGGTAAATTGGTTACTGAACCTAGTTGGTTCGCAGCAACAGATAATCGAAAAACAGCAGCAGACAATCGAAAAGCAGCAACAGACAATTGCTCGGCTAGAAGAAAAAGTCAGTAGTCTCGATGAGCAACTCAAAGTAGCTAAGAAATTAAAGGGCAAACCGAAAATTAGACCCAGCACTCTCAATCAAGAGGAAAAAAAGCCCTTTGAAGGGGAAAAAAGAGCTGGCTCACATAAACGCAGCAAGAAGTTGAGCTTTATTGCAGATGAAGAAAGGATCGTTGAACCAGAGGATTTACCATGCGGTTCAACTTTTAATGGATATCGACAATATGACGTACAAGAAATAATACTCAAACGACACAATATCAGGTTTTTGCTCGCCTCGTGAAGTCACAGTAGAAGGAAAAACAATAGTGGGAAAGTTACCCAAAGAGTACCTGGGACATTATGGACCTACTCTGAGATCGTTTACTCTCTATCAACATCATCAATGTCGGGTCCCGCAGAATTTAATTCTAGAAGAGCTTAGAGAATTTGGGGTGGATATTTCGGCTGGTCAAGTTAACCGCATTCTGATCGAAAATAAAGAGTCTTTTCACGCCGAACAAAATCAAGTTAAGCAGGTAGGGTTAGAGACAGCCGACTATATACATACTGACGACACTCTCTGCTCGCCATCAAGGGCAGAACGGATATTGTACAGTCATTGGCAATGACTTATTTGCTCACTTTAGCAGCACCAAAAGTAAAAGTCGGGAAAACTATCTGCGGATTTTGCGAGGAGCATATGAAGATTTTGTCCTTAATGAATATTCTCGCAGCTATCTCGAAAGGCAACAACTGCCATTATGCCACTTCTCGAAACTCAAGTTTTCCAGTGCCTCCCTTAGCAGTTGCGCTCGAGAGTGGAGTCAATATCTAGAGAGTAATGGTATTACTAGCCAACAAGGAATCAAACTGGTAACAGAAGCGGCCTTGCTCGGAAGTGCTATCGAGCATGGACTTTCCCCAGACTTGATTATTCTCAGTGACGGAGCTAAACAGTTTGCGATTTTAATCCATGCTCTGTGTTGGGTGCATATGGAACGAACCATCCGCCGCCTCAATGGGGTAACGGCACAGCAGCGACAAGAGATTGAGCAAGTGCAAGAAACTTTGTGGGCTTACTACCGAGAACTAAAAGTTTATCAAGACCAGCCATCTCCCCAAGATAAAGAACGATTAGAAGCACGCAAGACGCGAGATTTTTGAGCAACGCTACCCTCATCACTACGGCCTCAACCTTGCTATGAAACAGTTTTGTGCTCATAAGTCCGAATTACTGCGGGTTTTAGATCTGCCTCAATTACCTCTACATAACAATGCTGCTGAGACTGATGTTCGAGAATATGTCACCAGGCGAAAGATTAGCGGTGGTACTCGTCATGAGAATGGGCGAAGGGCTCGCGATACGTTTACGGGTCTCAAAAAAACCTGTCGGAAATTAGCTTTATCGTTCTGGCAGTATTTGCTCTCCCGCATCACTGGAGATGAAACGGTTCCATATCTACCAGATGTGATTAGAGCCAGAGCAACAGCTCCTGCTCCTACTTAATATCCTCGATCGCCATTACTTCGCGATCGCCATTACTTCTCGATCGCCCTTCCTTCTCGATCGCCATTACTTCTCGATCGCCATTACTTCGCGATCGCTATTCCTTTTCGATCGCTACCAGCGGTGATTGAGCAATTACTTTAAAATATCCTTTTTTTCTGAAAAAATTTAGAGAAATAGGTGAAGAAGAAACTCATAAATTACTATTAGGGTTGATGAGAAAAGTTTATCTTAAAGAAAGACTGATCCTCCCCAAAAAGGACTGAGAATAAACTCCTTAAGTTAAGCAACAGGTAATTATATTATAGACTGGAAGGATAAGTTGAGTCTCATCTAGCGGAGCACCATACTTTCAATTTTAACTCTTGTTTTTTAGTAAATAAATGAGAGTTTTTCATGAGAAGAATATCAGATATTTCTAGATAACAGTGAGAACAATACCAATAAATTTCTTTTTGACGAACGTGACGCAACATCGTATGAGAACAACAGATACAATTTTTCAAAATCTTCTCCTTGTTAAGTGTTGTAAGTGGCAAATAAGTGAAAACTAAATTAGTCTCTCGGGAATACCATAAGTTTTCTGAAAGTCATCGGGGCCAAAAAGAAAATCAATTAATTTGGCTGATAAAATGAATACAGCGCTCCATAAAGTGATGACAGCTAAGCTTAAAATTAGTGAATTAGTTACTAGTTTTTTCATTTTTTATCTAGGATATTTTTTATTATTTGTTTGAGATTAAATTTGAGTTTAAGCTTATTTACTCCCCTCTCATATGAATAACAATAAAAGGTCACAAACTAGAAACAAGATCAAAAAAACTGGTAGTGATTCCCTCGTTGTGACGAGGTTCCATCTAAAGTAAATTAATTAACGGGTTCCGTGACACCTAGTTTTATAACCAGTTTTTTTACTCAGGGATTCAGACCCGCGACGAAAAAACTCACTACTCACTATTCAACACGAGCTATTCTTTCAATGGGTGCTTTGGGGGAATTGTCTCCCTCGAATCTTTCATGCAACAAAACCTATTGATTTCGCGATTTTTTCTGATCCTGTAAAATTAGTGCTGCCTGTGCTGCAACAACTTTCATTTTTTAGTCTTTTTCACTGACTTATAATACAAGAAGCGTAGAACTATGTAACCTGGTTGTCACTTTTCTTTGTTTTAATCTGAAATACTAAAAAACGAGCGCCAAAGAAAAGGAAGAATATAAAATGCGTTTTCTAATTATTGATAATAGCATAGCCGAGCGGAATCTCCTCAGTTTTTTATTAAAAAAAATGGGTCATTTTGTTGAAGAGAAAGAAACAGCTAAAGGTCTAGTAAAATTAATTGCTACAGGTCAATATGACTCCATATTTCTAGATATTGCCATACCAGACCCAGATGGGTATAAATTTCTGAGAACATTGCGAGCTAATCGAGTAACAGCTAAACAGCATGTAATTATTTATTCTAGGAAAAAATCTTCTTTAGAAATTAATTACGGACTGAACATAGCTAAGGCTAATGATTTCTTGCTCAAGCCAGTGACTCCCAAAAGTTTAATTCAAGCTATCGAGAAAATTTCGACTCCTTGCTTTGCTGCATAAAATTCAGCATGGCCCTCGAAGAACTGCAATGAACTCAAAATTGGGCGTTGCTTAATCAACGGTAGATTATCAGCTTTAAAGCCTGAAAATTGGTAATAAATCAAGTTCGCGCATCAGCAACTCCCTTATTTCTACAATCAATTAAATCTCTTTTGACCAGACAATAATAAATTATTTACAAGAGAGCAGAAAGCATTGAACAAGAATATTGAAGAAATAATTCCGACTGTTTGTAGCTTAAAAGAATTGTCTCATCTTAATCAATATATTTCTGAAAAAATTGACAAAATTTTATCTGAAAATCAAAAAGTAATAGATTCAAGAATCGACGGGGATAATCAAGCCAGAATTCTTGAATTAAAAGACATTCAAGAATATCTAGCTCGACGTTGCCAAATTTTATCTATGCAGTATCGAAAGTATTAGAACACGACCAAACGATCGCCCATCTAATTTTTCATCAATGAGTTCTTTTATTTTAAATGCGATCTCTCAGTTCGAGTGCAGGAGAGCTACTCTCAATTTATAGCTATCCAACGAATCAAAAAGGGTTCGATAGTTTTCCCTAAAAGCTGTTACCCATCAAGCACAAACCTATATAGTATTCTGCTTGATGGGTGAGCATAGTCCAATCAAGCACAAAAGCTTAACATTTTCGTATTTTTACGGAAGCGATCGCTCTATTATGTCTCAAAGTGACTTGAGTCACATTATCAGTTTAGAGGCTGTCAACATGGCAAGAGAAAAACAAGAAATTGAGTTGATTTTTGAGAAGCCAATCTCTGCTGGTACAACTTTTACTATAGGAATTGTTCCCCAAAAAAATTCTCGATATGCTGGAGTATATCTATTTGGAGTGACAGCTTTTCCTAGGGGTGAAAATCTCCAGATGCAGCACGAGAACATCACTGTTGACAATCAAAACAGATAAGCTTAGAATGTGATGGGTTGATATATACTCAAAAATTTCAGGACAAAAATCCATCCGAACTCACTCTTGAGAGACCCACAAACGATCGTCCATCTAACTTCTCATAGATGAGTTCTTGAATTTTTAAATGCGATCTCTCAGTTCGAGTGCAGGCGAGCTACCCTCAGTTTATACTTATCCATCGGGTGCCAAACTGGGTAGCCAATCATCTAATAGATCCATACCTGTTGCTGCTGCCAAGACACCTAAGAAACCAGCTATCACTTCAGGAGCAACCGTGGATAAAATCTCTTCTCTTTGCCTGCTAGTAGCCGCTTCAGGACATAGTTCCGCTACGTCACGTAACTCAATATAGTTATGTTTTAGTTGATGGTCTGATTCCTCGATTAAAAAACACTTATGAAAAAGTACAGCACGGCCACGCTCGCGCTTAAGTTAACGGTAGTTAGGTGGTTATATGCTGCTGCGTTAGAACAGGGACTGATGCTAAAAAACCCCGCAGCTAGAATTAAACCGCCAAGGGGACGGAAAGACCCAGCAGAACATAACAACAGCCTCGAATTACCAGAAACGGGGAATGACCATTTGAATAACTATGAATTCTACTCCTAAATACATTTTAGAGCAAATAAAAATCGCCAAAGAACAACAGTTAAAAGAATTAAATTTAAGTAGCCTAACGACAGGTTATTACTTAGAAAAAATTCCTATTGAAGTTTTTGAACTAGAGCAGTTAGAGAAGTTAAATTTAAAGGATAACGAGATTAAAAAAATCCCAAGTGAAATATCTAAATTAAAAAACTTAAAATCTTTAGATTTAATTGGTAATAGACAACTTACTGAAATTTCTCAGCAATTGGAACGATTGCCAAACTTAATCTTCTTGGGACTAAGATGGAACATCAACAATTTGCTTCTCGAGCGGTTTAGGCACATACCACAGCTTGGACTTTCTTTAAGTGAAGAACAATTAACAGCAAGACAAGACTCTCTTGCGCTTCTGAAAAATCTAACTCTTTTAAGGATGAAGTGGAACTTATCTAAATCTTTTCCATCCTGGATTGAAAAAGTGGAAAAATTGGAGCTGGATTTAAGTGGCAATCAATTAACAAGTCTCCCTTCTGGGATAAGCAGACTAGGCAATCTCACACAGCTTTATTTAAGGAATAATAAATTAACAAGTCTTCCCAAATCTTTGAAGAAACTAACCCATCTTAATCTGCTACATTTAGGTTGTAACAAATTAACAATTGTCCCAGATTTTCTAGGTGATTTAGATAATCTCACTTGGCTTTATTTATACTCTAATCAATTAACAACTATTCCAAATTCTCTAGCTAAACTAGCTCATCTCACTAAGCTTGATTTAAACTTTAATCAATTAACAAATCTCCCAGAATCTCTAGGGAATCTAGTCAATCTCACGGGGATTTATTTAAGAGGTAATAAATTAACCAATGTTCCTGAATTTTTAAACAAGTTATCCCATCTTATTTGGCTCGATTTAAGCGACAATCAATTGACAAATATTCCCGAATCTTTAAGCAAATTACCCCGTCTTATTTGGCTCGATTTAAGTGACAATCAATTGACAAATATTCCCGAATCTTTAACTAAGTTAGTTCATCTTAACGAGCTTAATTTAAACTTTAATAAATTAACAAACCTCCCCAAATATATTGGGAATTTAGCTAATCTTGCTTTATTAGATGTAAGCGACAATCAATTAACAAATATTCCCCAATCTATAGGCAATCTAAGAGCTCTTGCACATCTGGATTTAAGCTATAATCAATTGGTAAATGTTCCAGATTCCTTAAGTAAACTAATTAATCTTACTCAGCTGGATCTAAGCTCTAATAAATTTGTAACTATTCCCGAATCTATAGGTAATCTAAGAGCTCTGACACAGCTGGATTTAAGGAATAATCAATTAACAACCGTTCCCGAATTTTTAAGTAATCTAAGAGCTCTGACACAGCTGGATTTAAGGAATAATCAATTAACAACCGTTCCC
>JASJDA010000365.1 GCA_030065755.1 Prochloraceae cyanobacterium
ATGTAGGATATATTTATATTTCCTCTCATTAAATTGCTTTGCGACAGGTTGAGGAAATGTCATGCGTAAGCTACTCTCAACTTTATTATCAACAGTTTTTATTTTAAGTTCGAGCGCTCCTATACTAGCTCTAGAGACAGATATAAAATCTTCAAATCAAGGCGATCGAGCAACAGAAAAAGCTGAACAGCTAATAGCTCAAAGACGAGGGAATAGTAGGGTTCGAATACGTCGGAGTAATCGCCGAGCAGCTCCAAGAAGAGGGGTTCGCTCGGTCCGTCGCCGAGCAGCTCCAAGAAGAGGGGTTCGCTCGGTCCGTCGCCGAGCAGCTCCAAGAAGAGAGGTTCGCTCGGTCCGTCGCCGAGCAGCTCCAAGAAGAGGGGTTCGCTCGGTCCGTCGCCGAGCAGCTCCAAGAAGAGAGGTTCGCTCGGTCCGTCGCCGAGCAGCTCCAAGAAGAGAGGTTCGCTCGGTCCGTCGCCGACCAGCTCGCAGAAGAGTTCGGTCAGTCAATCGAGAACAACTTCGCAGAAGACGTGCACGAAGACTTAATCGGGAACGCTATTTAGAGCGAGAAAGAAGAGATAGACTCTATGGGATTCGTCGCGATCGCAGAAGATATCGACACTATAGGTATTACGATCGTCCGATTGTCTACAACCGCTATTACTATAGGGACGTACCTTGGTACACAGATCGAGACTATTGGGTTGACGATCGTCCGATCGTCGTCAATCGCCATTACTACGATAGCTCACCTTGGTACTGGAATAGCGGAAGACGATGGTATGCTGACGACAGGTATTGGGGAGGTGGCTTCTGGGGATCCTTTTTATTAGGAGTAATAATGGGTAGATTAATCGATGAAGCAGGTACTAGTACCAGCGGTAAATATATCGTTGTTGATAGAGATAGTCCAGGTTTTTTGTTATTAGACAGCTATGGATTAACTCAGACTAGATGTAGAACGGATGTGGTCAGAATCTATGGGCCAAAAAATAGTCTCATTTGTGCTATACCAACAGATAGCGTTCCTGCTGGAGTCTATACTGTAGATCCATCTACATTAACTCTAATTCCCCAATAAAAACTAATTACTGAATGGACAACAGCTGCGATCGCAAGATACCAAAGGGGGAGACGGGATGATAGAGAAACACAATAAAAGTAAGTTGACAAACAGAAAACTTTATCTCCCCGTCCCCTAGATTTATTTATGAGTATATAACCGAAATTCAAATCGGCCAGTTTTTTGCGATCGCCCCTGCAGCACTCGAAATAAAAAACCTCGGCTGTTAAACCGAGGTTATGCGTGAGGAGAATTTTAATTTCAATAAGAGATACTCATACTGATGCTATTTTGTTAATACTTACGCACATAGATTTGTTCGGCCTGGCCTACTTGCCGATAAAACTTAAGCGAGGAAACCTAACTTCTTTGCGTTATCGCGAGCTGTTCTGATGATGCGAGCTATTACGACAATAGGTGCGAACATTTTTAAATCCTTTTTGTTAACTTCTGTAAATAATTATGACAATATTTTTACATATTGGCAATATTACTTGACAAAAAAGTTAAATAGCAGTACAAAAATATGCTTATTGGAATTGGTTCTTGGAATTCATAGATGGGTTGGTAGCAATGCCGGAATGCTGACGGATGAAATGGGCAAAGAAAGCATGCCACCCTAAAATTCAATTTGTTGCTTGCAAACGACTTAAAAGATAATCTCCTGCTGAAATAGGTGCATATAAAGGTGGATGCTCCCAACTTTGACAAGTTTCAAGACAACTAACTTGGGTATTATCGTTAGGATGGCAAAACAAAGCAATGGAATAGCGAGAGCGTCTGATTCGATCGTCGTTAGGAATTCTGACTCGATGTTTAGTAGAGCAGAATACATTATTGGTCCACCTTTGCATCAAATCCCCAATATTAACCACTACTGTATCTGGAATTGGGGGAGCAGCTATCCACTTACCAGCAGCGTCCTTGACCTCCAAACCACCAATATTATCTTGAAATAGTAAGGTGAAACTGCCATAGTCGGAATGTTCTCCTGCTCTTTGTTGTTCTGGTTGGGGAGATATTTCTATGGGAGGATAGTGCAGGAGTCGCAGAGTGTGATGGTAGAGATTGTGCTTTTCGAGAAAAAAGGATTGTGGTAAATTAAGAGCGATCGCAAAAGCATGACATAATCGATCGGCAGCTTCAATGCCAGCTTGGTAAAATTCTAGAGTTGAAGAGCGAAAAGTATCTTCTCCTGGAGGCCATTTATTAGTTCTCTTAAAGAGATTTTCCTTTGCTGGCTCAGAAGAAGATCCCTCTTCAAGATCCACATCCTCCATACCAAGATTAAATGCTTCTTTCAAATCTCCTGGTTTATTTTCAGTAAGTCTTTCTCGAGCTATTGCAGCATAACCGCGATTGCTCAACTCATCCCAGGGTATCTGATTTTTCACACTTTGAGGCAGATTAAAAAAATGCTGAGATAAGTGAAACATTTTCGAGCGCAATTTTGATGATACCCCCAGATTTTTGAGATACATAAATCCTATTTTGTGGCAAGCATCATAAATCTGCTTAGCTACAGCTTTTTTTTCATCAGCGTTTCCATTGATAAAGGGCTGAAAGTCGATGATAGGAATATCAATTGAAGTAACATTCACAACATTTGCTCCATTAAAAATAAGAAGGTTGGTTCCTATGTTGAAAAATTATTTGCTAAACTGCGATCGCGAGAGTTTTAGGATTCTTTTGAGCTAGGTATTTTTTAGCTTCTTCAGGGTCAAAAAACCAGGGAGATAGACTGGGGGGATTGTTACAACCATTGAAATAATCCTTCAGAACATCTGGGTTCTCTGCCATAGCCTTGATGATATCTTGCAAGTGTTCTGGAGGTGCCAACAAGCAATCTGTCAGAGCAACTGAGTATTGAACGTATTCCCAGAATTCGTTGAAAACTGCTCCCATCCACGAAGCGTTAAAAGGACGATCGCCACGCTCAATGATTCTTTGGGATACTAGATGAGCCATCTTGTTGGCATTATTAGCTCCTTGTGCGGCGATCGGATCGTGTAGAATTACTGCATCACCAATACCCATTACAATTCCACCTGATGGCAAATGACCGACTGGTCGGCGTACAATCGGTGTAATAGCACCACAAAGCCATCCATTCTCCTCATTCAGTTCCATATCCTCAAAAATTTCATATTCTCTGGGCTTAAACTGTTGGATTAGCTCTTTGGTTATTTTCTGTAATTCTCCACCATTCTGCACAAAAGAAAACCGATCCATTACTCCTTGTGGATGAGCTTGAAATCCTAAAACAGAACAGGGATTCTCGTTACGATCGTAAAATGGAAATTGGAAAATCTCTCCCACGTGAGGTAAATTAGTCACCTCGAAGGTGTGAAAAGAAGTTGAATCGGCTTTTAGCTTAGCGAACAAACCCGCTCCGAGGTGTCGTTTTGGCTTGTTATGACGGGCTCGTTGCTCGTCCCGTTCAAACAAAGTAGCCAGATCGCCTTTCCCTACGGCTACGACGACTAAATCGTAATTGCGAGCTAATTTATCCAAGTCATTTAAATTTATTTCTTGGATAATCAATTCTCCACCTCTGCGGACAAACTCCTCTATCCACGAGCTAAATTTAAGTCTTTGGTCTACAGCTTGCCAAGGTTTTTCTATGTTAGAAGAGTAGTCTAAAACCAGATTGCCCTCAGTATCCAACACCTGATTGCGAAATCGAGTGCAAACTGGAGATTCTTCATCCCAGAAATTCAATCCCAAGTTCCGCTCAATCTCAATCGCATCATGAAATAACAAAGGTGTAGATTTTAGCTTACTATTTAAAATATCATCGGCAGTGCGATCGCTGAATATAGTCACGTCATAGCCAGCATCAACCAAACTAATTCCTAAGCAAAGACCTGCTTGACCTGCTCCAATAATTCCAATTCGCCGCATAATGCACTCTCCAATACGTTGAGTTAAATTGATTGAATTAGCTAGCGATCGCTATTTGCTGTTTGTTTGTCCTCCCTCTTTCATCTGCTCTTGAGCGATCGTCATTTGTAGCATGCCATAAGAGAAATTGTTATAAGGTGAGGAAAGCAAATTACAAAATCAATGATTTTTAGCCTCTAAAGATTACTTCAGTGTTATCCTTGACTTTTATATAAAATCTCAGTTTTCGTAAAAATTATTCATAAAATTGACATCCTAACTAAATTCAGTAGTTTTTAGTGGCTACACAGATGCGATCGCCTTTAACAAAATCAACACCCTAGGCGATGACTAGATGTACGCACCCGTCTTTATAAGTATTAAATAGTAACTGGCAAACCAATTATTTCTGGGGTTTGCCATTGTAAAAAATGTCAGCTAAGAACTGGAAGCGCTTTTGGTGTTAGCTTCTATTTCAAGGAAACACAGGTTGAGTTTTTTCCAGGTTCGCGCTCGATAACTGGTGGAACATTAGACGACCCTAACTGCTTTAAAATAAGTGGACACTACTGGACGAAATCGGCACATCAGTGGATGGTTTACCCTGAAGATGTACCTAAATATCAAACTCAACCCTCACCCTCCGAACTTAGGAAAACTATTGAATGAACAACGCCTCTAAGAACGTGGTTTAAATCCATGAGGGAAACCTGATAACTGATAACTGATAACTGATAACTGATAACTGATTTAAGCAGTTTCTCGAATTAAACGATCCAATTGTTGCTGCATCTGGGTGCAAACTAACTGATAGCAAGCATCCACATAGTCTCGATCTTTTGCTGCTTCTCTTCCATAGCGATCGAAAACAATAGGAGGACAGACGCGAGTGTGAATCTGTACGGGTAAAGGTATATTAGGCAAAGGGCCAATTCCTAATCCCCAAGGTAAACCCAAATAAATGGGAAATATTCCAGGATCGATATCGAACAGCCAAGGAATACCCCAGTCTCGGTTTAATTGTTTTACTTGTTGGTAATAATCCCCCAAGATAATTAGAGTATCGTGGGCTCCTACTGAAATCAGAGGAATAATTGGCACTTCTTCTCGTAAAGCTAGTTTGATAAAACCTTTACTTCCCGCAAAATAGATGCGATCGCGCAAGCTGTGAGGACGAAACATATCATATTGTCCTCCAGGATAAACTAGGATGCTAGCACCTTTTTTAAAAGCAGCACGAGCCATTTTCGGATGTGCCTCGATCGCTCCCGTCTTCTCATAGATTTGGGCTAGCCCTGGGTTCCCTTTCCAAGCATAAGGGTGCATCAGACCATATGCTAAACGATCGGTTCCGAAGCGTCTAAACCAATCGTACATCATCATCCCCATATCTGGGCAAGCTGTCCCTCCATTGTGAGAACCAACCAGCAAGAGTTTTTCTTTTTCAGGTACGTGATGCCAACCGTCGGTTTTCACGCGAAAATAATAGCGATAAAGCCATTCCAAAAAAGGCATTAAAGATTCAATAAATTTAGGGTCTCGCTTCTCTAAAGACCAACCAGGGCGAAAAATAACTTTATCGTTCATTATCGATCGGTATAAATTAACCAGTATAGATCGTATATTGATTAAGTACAAATACTTAAAAAAAGAAACTAGCAATATTTGAAGTAAAAAAATCATTTTATTTGGCAAGATAATTGAGTAAGTTTCCGATCGAAATCACTTTATTATTGCGATCTTAATCATTAATAAATTAATACAAAAATACTTTTTATAAGCTATTTTTATAGTTTTATTTTTTCTTGTGCCAGAGTGACAAATTGGATAATTTTTTGTTAAACTAAAAAGCAATCAAATAATAAAGATGTTGTTTAATTAGATGGCAAAAGTTGTGAATTACATTCACAAAATACTTAATTCTGGATAGTAAAATATAATTTTTTTCTTGCAACAAAACTATTTTATTATTTTTTCAGAGCTTAAATTCCAAATATAAAATCAACAAAAAATGAAACCTTTATCTGAGAAACAAAAGGAAAAAATAAGAACAGAATTTTATAGACAATGGAAAACTTGTGAAAATGAAATAACTCTATCTCGAAATAGTAGTACTGTCAGAAATTCTTCTCAACATTTGTTTTTTGTTTTACACACGATAATAAAAAATACATTCTCAGAAAAAGAAATCAACTATCAAACCCATAGAGATTACCAACAATTACTCAATCAGCTTCAATTAAATTGTCTTACCTGCGGTCAGCCCTTAAAACCAACAACTACCGTAGGCAAATACCTAGGAAATGATGCATTCTGGCGTTCAGCAGGTTATATATTAGATAAAAATAATTCAATATCAATGCCAAACTGGACATTAACAGATATTGTTCAATTACAAATTCAAACAGAATCTAATTCTTCACGTCGAGGAACCATAGCTTGTATCGATGATAGTAGGCAAATAATCAAAGTGATGAAAAAGATTATTACCAAAATTGGATATGACTATATTGGAATTCAGGAACCTTTAGAAGCTTTACCTGCATTAATATCCTCTAAACCAGATTTGATTTTTTTGGATATCGAGATGCCTTTATTAAATGGTTATGAAATCTGCGAAAAAATACGTAAGATTTCTAGCTTAAAAAACACACCTGTTGTAATATTAACGAGTAAAGGTGGTTTGCTCGATAGAGCTAGAGCCAAGTTTTCTGGTACAACAAAGTTTCTTGCTAAGCCACTACAAATAAATAAAATAATAGAGGCGATCGAAACCTTAATGTTAGAAACTTCTATTGTATAAAGCAATAACTCAGTGGTCTATTTTGATACTTCGATCGCTAGGAAAAAAGAGAGTGTGAGGGGTGTTCTCCTGTCAGCTATTAGCTATTTGTTTCTTCCCCTCTTCCCATCTCTAAGAGTTATTCCATCGCACTGCTGAAGAAATCGATCGTGTTTTTGAGTGCCACAA
>JASJDA010000366.1 GCA_030065755.1 Prochloraceae cyanobacterium
ATTCCTGATTCCTGATTCCTGATTCCTGATTCCTGATTCCTGATTCCTGATTCCTGATTCCTGATTCCTCATTCCTGTTCCCTGTTCCCTGTTCCCTGTTCCCTTCTTGTTAATCATTTTTCCTCTCTTCCCAAAACCCATTACTAAAAGTAGTAGCCCCTAAAATCTGTTGTCTAGATCTTTTTCTTTCTAATTGTTTTTCTCGTGTTCCTTGATCTAAGTTTTCAGAAATATCAGCCAGATTCATATCTGCAACTGCAGCTAATCTGGTTTGCTGTTGTTCTTCATTCTGAAGAGAATTCTGAATAAATTGTGCTTGGGAATTTTGTATGGCAATCTTTTTTAAAATATCTTGGGTAACGATATCCGATTGTGCACTTTCTGCCTGGGAGTTAGATATATCAACAGATGCTTTTACATTTTTCGATTCTTCTAACTGTACTTTCTGACCTTGTTCACCTAAAACGGAACCGGATTGACCATAAGTGTAAGCCCGATGAAAATCTTTTGATGCATTCTTCCCTTTTGTAACGGAATCTATGCCATAAGAATCATTTTCTTGCTTACTAAAAACTTTAATAATTTCATCTCCAGCTTGTAATGGGTCTGGTACCTTTAAAGCTCCGATAGAATCATTGATTTTTCCCGTTAACCCTTCAATACTGCTCCATGTATTTTCAAACTTGTTAGTGTATTCATCTATGTAAGCTTTCAAACCGTCAAAGATTTGCAATATTTGGTCAAAAAATGCTCCATGAATACCTAAATGTTTAGCAGTTCCTAAAATTGCATCTCCTGTATTCTCTACTTGCTGAACTGTTTCTACAACTTCACCTTCCCTTTCCTTAAAACTCTTGTTTTTAGCGTCAGCTTTTGCAGGCGAAATCATCACAGCTAACACCAAAATTAAAATAAATTTAAAAAAGAAATGGTGGAGGTTTGACTTCAAAATATGAAGCTTGAATAGTGTCATATAAATCATCCTTATACTACAAATTACTTATTACTTACAGTGGCTTTCCTTGTTGAATACAATTTACATAATGCTTTGCAAACTCAGAAACCCATTCAAACTTATCTTGATATTTTGATTTAAAACGATCACGTGCAGCCTGTTCTTCTCTACTGTTAGCAACCAAAGCTAACATGGGAGCAGAAGGATAATATCGACACAAAATATATTTATTCTGATAATCCAACAACCATTTTGTATACATCTCCCTTGAGTTGGGGCGAAAAGTTTCATTTTGATCAATGATTTCCTGTGGGATTCCAAGATGCTGATTAAAACTCTTAGATGCACCTGGAACAATTCTTCCAATCAAACGGCAAGGCATATTTTGTAATATTTGTTCCCCTGCATCTGACTTTGCAATTGACAAGACATCTTGAGCCGCAAGCATGACCCGACAACCAGACTTACGAGCAGTAGCACACTTTCGACCAACAAGTCTGGATAAAGAATTAAATCTTAGAAGCACACTTGCTTCATCCATAAAGAAGACGCTATTACGAGAAGACAAAGATTGCCTAGATGCAGCAGCATAAGCACTAAGCCCCATAATCTCAGCATCTTTCCCAGATTGAATATTAGTAAGAGCAAAAGTAATAAAATTGGAATTAGTTGCAAAAGTGGAAGGTCTGCAAATTGCGTTTCCAATACTGCTTGTACGCCAATATTTAAGACGTAAACAAATATATTTCAGCGCCCGATCTACATTTTCATCTTCATAGCCTAAATTTATTTTTGATTGTGAATAAAAATCTTCCAAATCAGCTAAGGTAGGTGTATCATCCCATTCAGGACTTCCTAAGCCTTTTTCTTGAGCTAACTGAAATCTATTTTTAATGCTTTCATCTTCATAAAAAGCCTGTATTCCTAAAGGTATTAAAGATTCAATAGTTTGAGCCAAAAAACCATCGAAGGATTGGGAAGAATCAGAACCCAAAACTAATTGAGAAACAATCAAGATGACATCATTTCTATGGGATTTAATTCTTTCTTGTCTATCTTCTAAAGGAACATTAGATAAATCTAAAGGCTGAACAAGATTATTAGATTCTTTTGAAATATCAAAATAAAATCCATTTTGATAAGGGGTGTAGTCCCCAAAAGTTCCAGTACCATCATCATTGGGTAAATCGATCGTCAAAATCGACATCCCCAAACTCTGACATTCAGCCAAGATAGTTGAGACTAAAACTGATTTTCCTGAGCCGGTCGTACCCAAAACTAGAATATTTTTAGTCCTGGATAAGTCAATATATACCGGAGAGTTGCTTTCATCAGCAATTAATTCAAACCCCTTCTCGTCAGCAGGTGATACTTGCACTACATTAGTAAGTCCCAGGGCTTCACTGGCAAAAAACACCATCCGCCGGTTATATGGGCGTAGCAAAAGTGGCTCTTTCTTAATCAAAAGTGTCTGTAACCAAATCAACCAAGCGTATTCCCGTTCCTGAGATAACTCGGTTGGCTGATTCACGTAACCACAAATCAGCCGACAAGCATCATCAACCTGAGAAGGACTATTACGGTAAACAAGAACCACCAAAGCTAAATTCTCAGGTATGTCGCCAGTATAGAGATTTTTTTGAGCTTCAACGGAACGCTCAACTTCTATCTGTGCAGCGACATCTATAGATCTGCGCTCTTGCACATTTAAGTCTAAAGTTCTCGCTCGCCTAAGAATCATCTGTTGAGCAGCACGAGTCAACTTTGTATCTGCAGGGCTAATTTCGGTAATGATCTCAACATCATAAATATTGTTACGAGAAAATATGTCCCACAGGAACCTAAGTTGTCCTTGAGAAGATGCAAATAATTCTGGTTTTTGCTCAAGAACAAGAACACCGACATATTTTGACCCATTAGAAGGAAGACAAACCCAACGCCTATCTGCGAAGGGAATTCCATCCCTCAAAAGCGCAGAGGTAGAATGTGCTCCTCCAAGGATAAAACCTGGTTTATCTATCTCATCAGTATGAGAAGAGTTTACTTCTTCTTTGATTTCCCCATCAAAGACTAAGCAATGAGGTAATTTAACTGTTTTTCCTCCTACTCGTTGACAAAGTTCTTTCCATAGTTGTTGTTCCGTCTTGGCTGAAGGAGATAGACCCATCTCCGATAGAATCTGCTGATACCTAGTTGCCCGATCTAAGGCTTTGTTGAATATTTGAATTAAACGTTTTTCTGTTATCTTGTTTACCCCTGACTTAGTAAACCTCCGAGTTAAAAATTTTCCAAAATTTGCGATTATTTTATCTAAATTATCTGTTGAATCTAAATCGTTATTTGTGACTGTAAAAGAACAATAAACATTCAAATTTATCTGTTTTCTTGATTTTTCACTCGTTAGTTTTTGACTGCGAGCAAGATTGCTCCAGTCCAGGAACTCAGACTCAGGAGAGACAGGATTGTTTAATCTATCAAACAAATATTCCTTTTTATCACTATCACTACAAAAAGAACTCCATCTAAAAATGAATCGCTCTAATTGAGGAATATCTTTAAAACCATTTTCAAATGATTTCACTGCTGCCTCTAATTGCTGCTGAGAATTAAAAATAGGATGGACGCCACAACACTTATATCCAAAAATTAGTTCAAAAGAATCGCTATCATGTATGTTCTTCTTACTCAATAAATAAGCCCCTATTTTTTGAGATTCCCTTTCAAGACGCAGCAAAGTTAAAAGGTCCACGGAATCCTCGAAAGGATTTAAGTTTTTAGTCTTTTTCCGACTCACTTTAACTCTCTTGGTTCCTAGTTTTTGCTTCTCAAATGAAGATGAAAAATTCACATGTCCTCTTACCCATTTGGGTTTAAATGGATAAATCTTCGACCAGAATCTATGGGGCTTCTCTCCTGAAAGAAGAACTGCACTAATCCCAGCCCATAAGCCTATACATATGCCAAGAAACAAACTTAAACCAATTAGCAGGCTAAGAATCCCAACTATCAGACAAAATATCCCCGCAAATATGGCGAATTGTTTCCCAGATAAAGGGCCAATTCTGGGGCTTTCTCCTAAAGATTGATTGATTTTTTTTATTTCTCACACCTCCTTGATTCGCTTTTAATAGGTGCTTCCTTCAACGTTTCTTGTTATTTACCTTTAGCATTACACTCCGCAGTACCAAACATCAAATTCTGAAAAACGAATATCAAAACCACAAATATAAAAATAAAAAGAGGTTGCTGGATCACGTGGGTGACTTCTTCTCCCCGCCCATAAGATGAGATCGCAGTACCAACTGTGTAGAGAAAATACCCAAAGATTACCAGTGTAAGCGCAGTAAATAAAATAGCCGGTAGTTTTTCAAGTAATGCAGTACTAGCATTTCCTGATTTAGCAGAATCTACGATGCAGGTCATCGCACCCTGAGCTGCCTTAAACAACTGTGCATTTGCTGGAGATGGATTATTTACGATCGCAAAAGCTGTCGTTCCAGAAGCTACTATTTGATATTTGAATTTGTGAGCCAAATATCCTATAAACTCTGTAGTTTTATGCCTTTTTATTTTTCTACTACTCATTACTTTAGTTCCCCCAAAAAATTTTATTAATAAACCCCTGCCTTACAGCATTATTTTGATTTTTATGAATAACAGAAAAAGCCGTAACTGGTTTATGCCAACACAACCCATCAAATGTAAACTTCAATGCCGCTGAACAAGTTATGGCAAGAATCATCAAAAATAAAAATTCTGACTTCAAACAATATTTCTTTTTGATTGTATTTCCTGAACTCAAAGCTTGAGAAATATTTGGAGAATTCTCTAGAATGTATTCGACATCTACTCGCTGAAGATTATGGTTTGCTTTTGTTTCTTGCATCAACCTGCCTTCATATTGATTTATGGAAATACTAATACAAATATAAAACAACTCAAGTTCAGTTTCACAACTCTTTATCAAAAATATTCTAAACTACCACTTTTAAAAAAATAAAATATCCCAATATTGATCCTTAAGGTCAACTATTTACATTAAAATTCTCCTCTAATACTTATATATTTCTAGTTGCTTTTCTTACGTGCAAGGTGGTAGCCTAAGCTATTTAATTTAGTGCGAATAGTTTGTATTGTTGGTAATTCTCTTGAGGAATAATCAAACTTTTCAATAAGTTTTTCTCTGATTTCACAAGCAGACAGATTTGTATATGTCCTTTCTTCTTGGAATAAAGAAACTGTTTTATCTTCAGAGTCAACTATTTTTTTTATATCTTTCAAAAGATTTGGTAAACGCTTCTCTATTGCCGTTCTTCCTTTCTCGTGATGTTTATCTCCAGAGGAATCTGAGTCTATCAATTCCTTCATCCCTTTGCGAATAGTAGCTCTATTCCAGTTCAGTTCTCTTTCTGCTAATCTTTGACCTTTGTCACCCAATTCTAAAACTACTAGGGCCATAAATTTGCGTTTTGCTGGGCCTTTTAATTCCAGAGCTGTTTCCTTAAATAGCTTTTTCAATGACTTAGTTAATCTTATAGCCACTTCTACCCCGATACTTAACTCAAATCCTTTAATTGTTTTAAAATATACTCTTTTTAAAAGACTGAAAAACTAAAGTAAAAGTCCTCATCTTTCTCACTTTTTGGGACATTTTATTTTTTTAAAACCCTTTAACAAAAAAACACAAATGCTATATATCTAGAAAGTTGACTTTTTACTTGTTTTATATCTTAATAAAGAAGATGCTCTACTCTTCTAGTAGATCTGCCGTACTTTATTAGTAAAAAATTCTCATTAACTTCAAAGCTCTATATGCCATTTTAAAAGGGTAGATGCAGTATCTGTGCATACCCTATTCTAATATTGGTAATAATAAATATTAATCAATAAAACCATAAGCAATAGAGAAATTATTACCCCTAGCTTCAAACTTGCGTTTTGGAGCAATCTTAATCCATTTATCACAAAAATAATTCCGTGTACCGGAATCACAAAAATCCATAAACTAGTAGTCATTGTTATCATTACAAATGACAAAAATTTATCCAACAGACTGGTATTAGGATGTCGGATTGAAAATAAGAGCCACCCCAAAAAAAAGTAGCAACTTACTAATAAATATATGATCGTAAAATACCAAACTATTGATTTCACTTCTTTACTCCTTGATAAAAATATGAAATTTATCAATTAATGATGAGGTTAAGGGACTTCCAATTTTTTGGGTTCTACCTAAGGAATAGAAAAGAATGTAGAGATACCTCAATCACCTAATAAATTCTATCTTTTCATCACGGATTTGTACATACATAATATATACAATGTTTCTGATAAGTAGTTAGATATAATTCTTTGTATATAATTTGAGATTCTAAGCCTGACATAACAAGAAAATTATTGCACAATTAACTTTGTCTAGATACTTACAAAACATCAAAAATAAACTTAAATTTATTCAAAATTTTAAGTTTATTTTTGTAATTATATTAGGAACAAAACTACAATCTTTATTGGCAATAGTTAAAATTAATCAAATCTAAATTCCTGTAAAAAATACTCCCATCCAAAACCGGGTGGGAGATTTTTTTGATTCCAAGTATATACACTTTTAATTATTACCTAAAAATTAATTGTGCCGCTTTATTTTTTGATTTATTGTAATTTTTTTGGCCAACTATATTGCGATAAAGCTTATTCTGATACATTGAAGCACAAGTATATAAGCTTTCCCACAATTCATTATTGCGACTAATTCTTACACCAATAGAATTGCCAGCTATCTTTTCTTTTTTCAGATAGTCTAAAAAGTGGGTTTTCCATAAGTGTTCTATCAGGTCTTCGCAAAACTCATCAAAAGGTAGAACCCAATTATATTCCTGATCTAGAAATACGCGAAATGCCGCCACTATTGGTAATGACAAGTCTGCTGGCGCTCCAAAGCCAAAGGAATATTCACTATCGCAAAGTAAGGTATTTTTTCTAATATCAATTGATGCTAG
>JASJDA010000367.1 GCA_030065755.1 Prochloraceae cyanobacterium
AAAAAACATAAACTAAAAACAACCGTTCCTACTCCTAAAATTACGTACCAATTTTTTTGAGAGGGCTTGATTTGTTGAGCACTTAGCTTGTCTACTACTAGCCATAACAAAGAGAAAAATAACAAAGCACTGACAAGGATGCTCCAAAAATAAGGATCTCTCACCATTAAATAAATTATTTCTGGTATTAAGAGAAATGCTCTCCAATTGAACAAACAAAAGTTTTCAGCTCTAATTCTCCAAAGATTTAATTGGTTCATATATTTTTTTCCACATTCTCTTGCTTCTTTTAGCCCGCAAAAAGAATGCGCTTTCCTCCATAATGTGTAGCTTTTACTGTGTCGTCAATTGATATTTATTACTAAGGCCGTCTCTATTTAACAGTCATCAGTAAACGAAAGGTTATCAGTTATCATACGAACCAATGTTTAAAGCAATATGATTACAGGTGAGCTGATGACTGTATTAAGCTACAACGAAGCCATTGCCAATTTCATCCCCCATTTGTCTCTTTCTTATACTTAAAAAATTCTCGCGCCCAGGATAAGTCGAAAGTCTGAAGTCGAAAGTCGAAAGTGGGACAACTTTTTACTTTATTACTTAAATACTACATTAATAAGTATCAAGTTAGTCTTACTTTCGACTTTCGACTTCAGACTTTCGACTTGCTAGAGTGGTATTGTAGAAAAAAATCTATGAGCAGCTACGAAAATGTTCGAGAATAACTGTCGAGATTTATTAATTACGCCTCAAGAACTCAAAGAAATAACTCAACTCAATACAAACAATTTAACCGGAACTTCAGTGGTCAACGATAAGCGCCAACGAAGAAATTTTATCAACAAACGGCTGAAACAAGTTAGTGGTGAGCAAAGCTGGGTCTTAATAATTTTCGGTATCTTAATTTTTCTGTTAACTTTTGCTAGCTTGGCTTTAATTACTCCTTTTTCTTCAAACACATTGAACGGATGGATTTTGCTTTATTTTAAGACCACCTTTAAATCGGTGATTATTGCTAGTCTACTTTTCTATATTTTTGAGACGATTTTGCTGCTTTTTTATCGCTGCAAAATCAAAGCATTGCTTTTAGATCCTCAACTTAAAAGCTTAAGAGATTTGTTGGATGAAATCAATAAATATAATGAAGTAGCAAAAGACATAATTACCCAGGTTTATGCTGTCGAGGAATTAAATAAAGCTGGTTCAAAAGTGACATTAACTAATAATATAGTCACCGCTCTTAATTCTCTCAAAAAGGACTTAATCAGAGCCCTTAAAATCGAACGAATTTTTAGACAAAATCCTCAGTTGAATCCAGAGCGACTCGCTATCGATTTCACGCCAATACGCGCTTTACAAATGAACGCTCGCGCCCAAAATTACAGCAAGGAAGTTAATGACTTACTTTCAATTGCTTCCCAAGTACAAAATGAAATTAATTCTCTAATTCTTCAATAAAATTTTAGGTATTTAAAGAGAAGGCAGAGGCGCGCGCCTCTGCCTTCCGCCTGACAACCTAGGCGGTTAAAGCCAAAAAGAAGGGGCCAAATGCCCCTTCTTTTTCCGAGGGAAAACTCAATTTCTACTAGTGCAGAGGAACGTCCTTAATCGGAATTTCGTAAGACCATGCATAATCCTTATTGTTAACTTCTATACCTAGCAAGTCGATCTTTTCTGCTTGTTCAACGAAAGGAAAAATTAGAGAAGATTTGAGAGGCACATCTTTAATTAAATGTACGGCTCTGCCCGTCGAGCTGCCATGTCCCCCTACAGAAGCACTTATGCCCGAATACTCTATTCCGTCGATAATTAATCTATTTGCCGTCCCTTTAATGCGATAAAATTCTCTGTTGCGATCGATACTTGTCACATTGAATCTACAAATAATTTGCTTCTCCATCTCGCAACCAAACAAATCGAATCTTACGCCTCCAGAAGTTATTGTTCTAATTACCTTTTCTTCTTTTTTTATCCTTTTAACAGGTTTTTTTGACTCTTTTTCCCCAGCCTGTGTTTCCGAATTTCTAGACTTTGTATCAACAGCAACCTGCTCCCTGTCGTTAAATATTTTGTCCCAGTTAGCTATCACCAGCGTAAATGATGCGGTACTTAACAAAGCAATAAGCATTAAGGGAAATACTACTAACTTTTGTAGTTTATTCATTATTTCTACTGCAACTTTTCTTGATACAAATAACCTACCATTTAGCGACTAAATGGTAGGTTAAAAAAAGTCTCTTTTTTTCTTGACAAAATTAAGATTAAATACTAATATTTCAGGTATCTTCGTCGTCACCATAAATGGCTGAACCGCAACGATAAAAATAGTAATCGTCTGGATCTATATGTTCAGGTAAAGCAGATAACTCCTCTCCTTCTAAAAGAGCTAATCGTTGTCTTTCTGCAATTTCTCGAATTTGAGAGGGAGTTTGTTTACAGTACTGAGAATAAGGCATTCCGACTTCTTTTTCGTAAAACTTTTCCCGACGCTCAAATTCTTTAACTTCGTTCATTTTTCTAAGCTCAAGACGAATAATATTAACAAAATCCCAGCCCGCCTCTATTAATTCGTCTCGATAGTTATCTGTGAGCGAGCCATCGGGATTAAAACATTCTCGATCATAACTATCCCAAGTATCGTAAAGTCTCGTCATTTTTTTTTCTTGAGAGAAAGAATATTTCTATGTGGTTGAAACATTTTGATAATCGTTGTGGAAAATGGATTCATATAGATGGAAATCGTAATAATCCAGATTCCCTACTGCTAGAACCTCTTCCTAATACTCTCCTAGAAGCTTTTTTCCCCGAATATATAGAGCAATTTACAATTAGTAATGTTGATTCTGACAGTAGTTCCGATGATTGTTTGAATCATCCCAATGGAGATCGCCTATTAATAGCATCAGGACAACGTTTAGTTTATGGGCCCCCAATGGTCGAGAAAATCATAGAAAAAGTAGTATTTCCAGATAAAAAAGATAGAGGTGCTTACGGCTCACTGTTTATTGGTAGTTGTAAAAATACTATCACTAACAAACTAAACATTCTCGTTGTAGACGAGGGCGATGGCAACAACGGAGGGATAATTCCCAATCAACTAGCTAAAAGACTAGTAGGCGATTGCCACGGTAAAATAGACGAATTTTTAGCTACTGAGTTGTCTGGAAGTGTTAACCATCTCATTCAACACCGAATTGGACTACTCAATGATAAAAGAGTTGTCAAAGGAACATTTCAAGCTCATAAATTATACAATCTGACTGGGGCGCAAAGCAAGTATGCACCAGATATTGATTTACTTATTCCTCTATCGAGTTTCAAAGGGGGAGATAAGATATTCAATCCGATTCAACCTGGTCTGTATACAGAGGAACTAACTTGGATAGGTGAAAAAGATCTATCCCCTACTCATAGCAAAACCTCTGTTGCTGAACTATTTGAAATGTACCCTCAAATGGTAATAGATTACTGGGAAACTCTTGAGAAAGAATTGAAGCTCTTAGACGCTCTAGCCACAGACCCGCGTAAACTAGCGCAATATTACTGTGAATCTTATGAAGAAAATCCCCGTGCTGATAAGGATAAAGATTTAAATTATCAACTCATCAAAACCGTTCAAAATAGCGAAAATTACCAACTGCTAACTCATAGAAAATTCGCCGACATCCTCAATAACTTTTGGCACGAGCGATTAGTTAAAGTAGCAAGAGGACAGACTATCAAATGGAAGCGCGCCATGATTATGCCTTCCCCAGACTTAAAAAATGGCGAGATTTGTGTTCCTAGTCTGGCTGACGGGGCATCTATTCTTAATTTCCGCTCTCCTGTCATAAATAATAACGGTTTGCGTTTATCCGTGAATAAACACGTACCCCAGATGTATGGTCCCAATGGACTAATAATGAAAGGGGTCGTTATAGTTAGTGATGAAAAGCATGTTGATATTGTAGCCCGAATTAATTCAGAAATTGTTTCTGCTGCTGACCAACTGGGAATTGAGCTGGAAAATACGACTCCATTAGTTTTACATTCAGATTTTGAAAGCCTTAACTCTCAAGAAAGAATGATTGAAATCGATCTCCTCAATTCCATCCTCGACTCACTTGAAGAAAAAGGAATACTTTTAGAAGATCGTCTTCCCTATGAAACTGATGGCGAAGCACAAGGAAGAGACTTTGACGGCGATTGTATTGGCTTTGAACTAGCAACAAATGCTCCTCAAACTGCTTTGCGAGTAAAATTTGAAACTCGTCATCCTGAAAAAACCTATGCTCCAACTATCAAAGAAGATAAAATTTCTTTCCCAGATTCCATGAGTTTTGAGGAGATCGCTTTATTTATGAGCGACGAAATCTCCATAGGAAAAGTTAACAATTATGTCAAATCAGTTGAAGCACTCTCAGAAGAAGTAAACATATTGCGTTCTGTCGGTACTTTTAAACAAAAAAAAGAATATCTCAACACTCTCGGTAGCCACTACAACGATTTACTCAAGTACTTATTGCTTGACCCCCATGCCGCTAAGTTAAATCTCAAATCCAGAGCTAACGAGGAGACGGGGGGACGAGGAGACTGGGAGACGGAGAGATGGGAAAATAGCTTGTCCTCCCCGTCCCCCAGTCCCCCAGTCTCTCCTTTGGGTCTGGCTTTGTCTCAATTCCAGTCCCCTATTAAAAAACTTGTTAAAATATGCCAATCTCAACTAACTGATTCGACTATAACTCGCGCTTTAGATCTCCATCAATCTATCTATGTTCAAATGGTTGAAGCTGGTTGCTACCAAAACCAAATTGCCGTAGATATGCTTAAATCTGCTCGGGCTCCCGACCACGAACTAATCGACTCATACAAACAAATACTTCATAGAAAAGTCCATTATAAAAAAGAGCTAAAAGACCCATCTGCTTATCAAAAAAGACCCATTACGACCAACGGATTTTCCCCTGTAGAATTAATTGTTAATCAAGCTAACAAGCATTGGCGCTCAGACCTAATTGTTAAAAATCCTACTCATCAGTTTAAAGACTTATTCTCTCCTACCTATACTCTCCTTCAATACAATCAAACTTTAGCTAAGAAAAAAGAATTCGATCTCCTCTTTAATCGCGCTGTAGCTGCTCAAAAAGTTTATGAAAATTCCTCTGGCCCCATACTTAAAGTCCAAACTCCTGGCGGTAAAGTTATTGACATTCATAACGTAGTTAAGTGCCAAGATATTAATTGGAAAACTGAGAAGAACTTAACTCTTAGAATTGTTAAAAATCCTCGCCATAATGTTCATCATAAATTGATTGCTCAAGCCCTAACTCTTGAGAAAAATAATGGAGGAATTAAATGGGTTAAATTAGGAGATATTTGTGAGAATTCTCGCCAACAATATGACTTAAAACCTGAGCCAAGCCCCCAATTCAAACCCATTTCTGTGGAATTGTCAACTCCCCTCACCGACTCCCAAGTTTATTTAATCTTTAAAAAAGCTACCGACTCAGCACAAGAATGGGCATCTTCAATACCTGAAACAGAAAGAGAACAATATGCTGCTGCTGCTTGGCATTGCTGTCACACTAGAAGTAGCAATTCACAAGCCCATTTTAAAGCTTCTAACTTTGTTTTTCGGGCTTTTGAAAAAGAAGTAATTTCTCAAATAAAATCTCAACAACTCCATTCTCTCAAAGTTACAGGTCTAAATATTGATAATCGTACTTTTCCCGACCATTTACTAAACCAAACTGTAGATATCTTCGTGACAAGAGAAGATAATCTACCTCAAAAAAGAGCTATCAGAATCAAAAGTCCATTATTAGATGAAGAGAAAATTCTAGGAACACTTTCTCATCAGGACTGGCAATTACCTGTTGGCACACGGGCATCTGCTGTACTAAAAAGTGGTTTGAATGCTACAGCTAATCTGAATCTAGCTGGATTTAACCAACCGATTAAATTAGGTTACATGGACAAAGGAGAATTGGCTGGAACTTGTTTTTCAGGAGAAGAAATTAAGATTAGCTTGGCCGTGGAAAACCCTCCGACTCAATGGGTAATGAAAATTGATAACCAGCTTGTTGGCACAATCGATTCTCATAATTTGTCTATCTTAGAACAGTTCGATCTTAAAGATCGTGGCTGTCAATTTGAAGTTAACCTCAATAGTTATGGAAATAGTGCAGGGAGATACGCTCTGGCGAATGTCCCTCACAGTGACATAGTTCTTAGATTACATCAAGGTAAAATTGGCCATAAATTTAAAGATCGTTTTGCCGTCGTCACTATCGACTCAAACCCTCCAACTTCATTCGATTTGGTGGTTTATTTTCACTTAGGAGAACAAAAATACTGGGCAGGTAAATTTACAAACATTGAAGAGAAAAGAAAAGCAGTTAGCCTATTTAAGCAGTATGGCTCTAATCAGTTAGTCGCCAAAGTTAACACTGTCAATACTTTAGCCGAATTAAAAATTAATCCTGATACGATCGTCTACCCAGAATTAGGCAATTGGCAAGATAACCCGTCAACTTCCCATTCCCTGCAATCTCTTGATTCAAAAAATGCCGACCAAATCTTAAAAAAACTAATTTCTCTTCCTACTTTGTTCTATGAGATCCCCAACGAGCGCTCTTTGGGATTAACAGTAGATAAAAAATTATTCTCACCTACTGTTAATTGGCTATTTGATAAACAAATTACATTTACCGTCATAGATGAAACCGACCCCAAAATAGCAACAGAAACTACTATGGGCTACTCTGTATTGCGCTTCGATCCCCTATCTATCTCTGATGATACAAAAAGGCAAATTGTATTTAGTATTGGTGCAATGGTGATAGCTGACTTTGATAATCCTTCGGTTTCCCCCTATCACGATTTGCTTTTTGATATTTCTGCAGATTTCAACATCCGAATTACTCCGCCACCTACCCTAAAATCTCAATCCGCACCACATCTCAAAAATTCC
>JASJDA010000074.1 GCA_030065755.1 Prochloraceae cyanobacterium
ATCGTCTGCGTATTTTCTAAGCGTATTAGGGTGCATACCTAATCGCTTAACTGCTTCTCTAAGTGTCACATATGCCATATAAGACTATATTAGCATATGTGAGCATTTGTTAGCTAATTAAATACTGTTTTTTAACCCCTTTGAAACGGGGGACAAGATCTATTACTTCGATCGACCAGCAGAAGAAATACAAATAAAGTTAAGAAATAAGACTATTTCTAGAAATAGTTGCTAAAAGTAATAGGAATTACGAGGAACTAATAATTGGGCTAATGGTCTCCACCAAGCACCGACTAGCAAAGCTATACCCCTAGGGCTTATCGCTTTTGTCCTCTAATTTCGTGTTAACACACATATATATATGTCTGAGATAAAAGTTACTGTTCCTGCTACCAGTGCTAATCTAGGCCCTGGTTTTGACTGTCTGGGAACTGCTTTAACTTTATATAACCAATTTACATTCTCTTCTATTGAACCTGCTGAAGTAGAAACAGAGATGAAAATTGCGGTAACAGGAGTTGAAGCTCAAAAGTTGAGTACGAATAAAAGCAACTTACTTTACCAATCCTTTACAAAACTTTACCAGTACCTGGGAAAAAAACCTCCCCACGTACAGATAGAGATTCACTTAGGTTTTCCTTTAGCAAGGGGATTGGGCAGTTCCGCAACAGCGATTGTAGGTGGATTAGTAGGAGCAAATCAATTAGCTGGAAACCCCCTATCAACCCAAGAACTGATAAAGTTAGCGATCGCTATTGAAGGTCATCCCGATAACGTAGTTCCTGCTTTGCTGGGCAATTGTCAACTATCAGTCGGTCAAGATGAAAATTGGCAATTTTGTCAAATTGACTGGCACGAGAATATTATCCCTGTGGTAGCAATACCTGATTTTGAACTCTCCACTGAAGAAGCAAGATCCGTATTGCCAGATAAAGTTAGTCGCAGCGAGGCAATATATAACGTTTCTCGTCTGGGATTGCTATTACAAGCATTACAGAACGATCGAGGCGATTGGTTACAAATAGCAATGGAAGACAAACTGCATCAACCTTACCGTCAAACTTTAATTAAGGGATATGAAGTTGTTAAATCTGCTGCGATCTCTTCTGGTGCTTACGGAATGGTTATTAGCGGTGCTGGTCCTACATTGCTTGCTTTAACTAACTTAACACAAGCTGAAGTAGTTACTCACTCAATGAAAGAAGCTTGGAAAACTCAAGGAGTGGAAGCTAAAGTAATTTCTTTGCGTGTAGATACTCAAGGGACAAAAACATTACAAATACAAGCTTAAAAATCTCTAAACCCTTACTATAGCTGGGGTTTAGTCGCAAAAAACTGACCTCTTGTTAGGGATATATGGAATTTTTAACTTTATGATTAGAAAAATTTCTCCCCTTTGCCACCTTTTTGTCTAGACTTTGTCACTTTTGTTAGGTTAATATACTTTCATAAAGAAACATAAAGATAATCCTAATCGAAGTTAATGATTAGTACCCAATTTCCTTGGCTCACTACCATAATATTGCTACCCTTAATAGCCTCACTTGCAATACCAATCATTCCCGACAAACAAGGCAAAAGCCTCCGTTGGTATGCCCTAGGCGTAGGGTTAGCAGATTTAGCAATAGCAATTTACGCTTTTTGGAGTAACTACAATACACAAGCAACAGAATTTCAGTTAGTTGAGACCTATTCCTGGATACCACAGATGGGAATTAACTGGTCGCTGGGTGTTGATGGTTTATCAATGCCTCTCATAGTCCTAGCTTGTGTAGTAACTACCCTATCTATCTTGGCTTCCTGGAAAGTAGAAAACAAGCCCAAGCTGTTTTACTTCCTGATGCTAGTACTCTACAGTGCTCAGATTGGGGTGTTTGCCGCTAAAGATATGGTCTTATTCTTCTTTATGTGGGAATTAGAGCTCGTACCAGTATACTTGTTGATTGCTATCTGGGGTGGTCCTAAACGCCGCTACGCAGCAACTAAATTTATTCTTTACACCGCACTAGCTTCTATCTTTATCTTAGTTGGAGCATTAGCCCTAGCAAACTACGGCGATACCTACAGCTTCGACATGGCAGTTTTAGCCTCCAAAAATTATCCCGTCCTACTAGAGACCTTAGTATATATTGGCTTCCTCATTGCTTATGGAGTGAAGCTATCTGTATTCCCTCTACATACCTGGTTGCCAGACGCACACGGGGAAGCTTCAGCCCCAGTATCGATGATTCTGGCAGGAGTACTATTGAAGATGGGTGGATACGGCTTAATGCGCACCAACATGGATATGCTGCCAGATGCCCACATCCAATTTGCTCCAATATTGGTAATACTCGGAGTAGTAAATATAGTTTACGGAGCTTTCGCCGCTTTCGGACAAACCAACCTCAAGCGTCGTTTAGCTTGCTCTTCTATCTCCCACATGGGATTTGTATTAATAGGCATTGGCTCGTTTACCGCATTAGGAGTTAACGGTGCAATGCTACAGATGCTCTCTCACGGTTTAATCGCCGCCGCACTGTTCTTCTTAGCAGGAGTAGCTTACGATCGCACTCATACGCTGATGATGGACGAAATGGGCGGTCTAGCGAAAGGAATGCCCAAAACATTTGCTCTATTCACAGTAGCAGCTATGGCATCATTAGCCTTACCTGGAATGAGCGGATTTGTAGCAGAAATTAGTGTATTCCTAGGAATTAGTACCAGTGATGCTTACACTACCAGCTTCAAGGCAGTAGTAGTCATTCTAGCTGCAGTGGGTGTAATCTTAACGCCAATTTATCTGCTCTCGATGTTGAGAGTAATGTTCTACGGTGAAAAAGAGATTAAGTTAGACCTGGGTCAATTCTTTGCAGATGCTAACCCGAGAGAGATATTTGTTGCCGCTTGTATGTTAATACCAATCGTCGTAGTTGGTTTCTATCCCAAGCTTGCTAGCAACACCTACGATGTCAAGACAGCAGAAATTGCTGCTAAGGTAGAGCATTCCTTACCTACTATTGCTCAGAACCATCAACAAACAAGTTTATCTATAGCTGCTACTTCAGAACCAGGCTTTATTGCTCCTTCTCTGCAAGTAGATAGATAAAAATAACATTCTCATCACTTGCTAACAGCAAAGCAAAATAAATAGTTACTTAAAATCTCCAGTCTCAGATAATTACTGGAGATTTTAACTTTACTAAATTTGATTGTTACTCACAAAATTAGCCATACTCAGTTCGTTAATCTGATTCCACTGAGAAATCTGTTGGCGAAAATTATTCCATTTTTGGTAAATTTCTTTAAAAGTAGTATCTTTAGTAGAATTTTCCTCATAAAGCTCGAAAGCTACTTTTTGTGCAGCCTTTAAAATATCTGGAGAATAAGCAGTTAATTTAGTACCATTCTCGATCAAACGCTTTAGTGCCTCGGGATTGAGACTATCGTATTGTGCTAGCATATTTAAATTAGCTTCCATCGCTGCAGTTTTAAAGATTTCTTGATATTCTTTTGGTAGTTTTTCCCATTCGGATTTGTTCACCTGGACTTCTAAAGTTGCACATGGTTCCCACCAACCAGGGTAATAGTATAGAGAAGCTGCTTTATACAATCCCAGCTTTTCATCATCGTAGGGGCCAACCCACTCAGCCGCATCGATCGCACCTCTTTCTAAGGCTAGGAAAATATCTCCTGGTGATAATACCTGAGTATTCACTCCTAAACGGGACATTACTTCGCCACCGAGTCCAGGAATGCGCATGGTTAACCCCTTGAGATCGCCAATTGATTTAATTTCTCGCTTGAACCATCCCCCCATTTGGGTTCCTGTATTGCCAGCAGGAAAATTAATGATATTAAAATCAGAGTAAATTTTCTGTATAGCTTCCAAACCACCGCCGTGATAAAACCAAGCATTTTGCTGTTGAGCATTCAAACCAAATGGAACTGCCGTACCAAAAACAAGAGCTAGATTTTTCCCTTTATAAAAATAGCTGGCAGTGTGACCGCATTGAACCTTATTGTCTTGTACTGCGCTCAACACCTCTAAGGCTGGAACAATTTCACCTGCTGCGTAAGGCTTAATTTGAAAGCGTCCTCCTGTCATTTCTTTGACTCGCTGACAAACTGTTTCTGCTCCTCCAAAGATAGTGTTTAAGGATTTTGACCAACTGGTTGCCATTTGCCAGCGAACTTTGGGTAAACTATCAGCTTGAATACTTGGGCTAGTGCTACTTCGATCGCAAGCACCTAAAGCAGTAGCAGTTGTTGCGCCAATGACTGTATTAGTGATAAATTTTCTTCTTTTCATCGATTTTTCGCCGTGGAGACCCCCGCTATAATTTCTTATTTTGCTTGCTTAGTATAGCGATTAGTATTGTCCTAAAGTATTTGCTTTTTTGGAAGAGAACCAATGAAAAAGAAAAATTATCGAAATAATACTGTATTAATAAATTAAAGAGCACTGAAGTCATAACTGCGAATCCCCCGTCTCTGGCGGGGGATTCTTAAACCTACTTTAACTAAATTGAGATTATAGTTGAGGCTTCTTTCGCTATGTTATTAATATTTTTTGATTTGGCGAGCCATATTACGGAACATATCCATGCTATTATCTGGAGTCCGCTTGGGAGTAAATTTAGGAGTCTCAGGAGCCTTACTTGATTCAACTGGTTGGGACTGAGGAGTTGATTCAACTGGTTGAGACTGAGGAGTTGATTCAACTGTTTTGAACTGAGGAGTTGACGCAGGAGCGTTGTTGGAAACTCGATCGCCTTTAACCGATTGTTTTCCCGTAGCAGAAACTGAGATCAATAATTCGCTATTTTTTTTGTTCTTTGTCTTGGGAAAAGTTCTCCTAACAGCCTTAGGAGTGCGCATATATTCGATGTCTCCTAGAGTTTTAGCATCATCTGAACTGAGGTAAAAGTCTTCAGAAGATTGAGCGGAGCTAATATTTTGCTGGGGTTCGTCTACATATTTTGTCTTCTTACCAAATAGCCCAAAGAATCCTGCCATTGAATTTGCCTCTCTTTATTTGATTAATTCTTTTTTTTGTCTTAAATATTATAATTCTACCTAAAATGTTGTAATTTTGTAAAAAAAATGATAAAAAATTAGAAACCGTTCACCGATCGTATTCCTAGGATCGGATTGAAGAAACAGGGCTATATCTTTCACTTCTCATACCCTGAAATGCACAGTCACGATCGCCCACAGACTAGAAATAGATTAAAAATAAAGTTACAGTTTATTGCAGGGCTTCTAAGTTTAACTCTTTTAAACGCTCGTAAGCTCGATCGATAAAGCCCTTACCGCGTAAAAAACCAGTATTGGCACCAGGACAGATGTAGTGAAGAGTTTCAACAGTAAAGCGATTGGAGATAGCGCGAACGCTTCGCAACTGTCTCGGCCAATGAAAAGTTTTCGCGGTACGCATGGGCTCGATCTCTTCTGGTGATGTAGGTAATAAATGCCGCCCACTGAACAAAACCCCGCCAATTTCCCTAGAATAAAGGCACGAAGAACCTGGAGAATGACCAGGAGTCCAAAAACAATAACAATTGGAATTCAGAAACAATTCTCGCTGAAAAATAGTAAGCTTGACTTCTGGCAATAAATATGCTTCTTGCTCTTGGATTATGACCTCACAACCTAATTTTTCTTGTATCTGAGCAACGTGTTTGCCAATACCCCCGCGATGAGTAATAAACATCTGACTTACTCCACCGCGATCGAGTAAAAATTGTCGATTTATATCATTCCAAGCAGGACAATCGAGCAATATATTTCCAGATTTATCTAAAATAAAATAAGAAGTACCGCCATTAGTATATCTATTGGGAGGAAAAGCAAAAATCCCCTTAAGAATGGAACGAGGTAGTTTAGTGGTTAGTGATGGGCTAGGCATAGTCTGAGTATAATTAAAATTTTGAGGTATAAAATTGGATTTCACGATCGCCGATCGCTACGTGTATAGATAAGCGTAAAACAACAGAAAACTATTTGTCTTCAAGCATCTGGCTAGAAGATAATATAAGGCTTCACAACTAAATTATTATCCATACTTGATAGTTTTGAAGCATTATAGAGTGGTAAAGCTCGAAGTATATCGATTTAATTTTAAAAGATGGAAATCTGGCTGCTCCTAATATTACTAGGTCTAATTAGCTACTTATCATATTTTTTACTCAAGCGCAGTCTCAGCAAAATTACTAAGACACCTGCCTGGCTGTTGTGGTTAGTAATGATGACTCCACCAATAATATGGGTTAGTTGGACGGTGTTGTTTGGTAAAGAAAAATCCATGCCTTTGCCCGTAGCAATCGTGCCTTTTATCGTTTGTCCTGTGGTTTATTGGTGGTTGATTCAGCGCAAACGAATTAGACCAGAAGCTAATCAGCAGATAGATATAGACCAAAACAGTCATATCGAGCATAACAACCCCGAAGAAACCCCGACATCTACCCCTAATCCTCAAAAACCTCCACAAAAGCTGCGTCCCATCACCAGCAGCGAAGAATCTGCCTTGAGAAATTGTTTCCCTTGGGGTGTTTACTATCTTCAACGTATTGATTACCGTCCCCAGGCAATTTTATGCTTAGGTAAGTTGAAAGCAGTACCAGAAGTTGCTTACAACACGATTAAAAAAAACGTAGAGAAAGTTTTCGAGGATCGCTACCTAGTAGTTTTTCAAGAAAGTTTCCAAGGCCAACCTTTTTTTGCTTTAGTACCCAATGCCTGGGCTAAATCAAATAAGATTGTCAATGAACCCCTAGCTCGTCCAGATATAGCTATAGCTCTATTGCTTTTAACTCTTTTGAGCACCACCATATTTGGTTTAGAGTTTAGCCAAACTGAAGTTACTCTCGAGCAGGTAGTTTCTAATCCAAAACTTCTAGCTCCTGGACTGTATTATAGCTTGGGAATAATTGCTATTCTCGGAATTCACGAACTCGGTCATTATTTAACAGCGATATCTTACCGAATTCGTGCTACTTTGCCATATTTTATTCCTTTTCCCTTTTTCTTGGGAACTTTTGGAGCCTTCGTGCAAATGCGATCGCCAATTCCCCATCGAAAAGCTTTATTCGATATTGCTATTGCCGGTCCGGTAGCAGGTTTTCTAGTCAGTTTACCCATACTCATTTGGGGACTATCTCTGTCTGAAGTGGTGCCAATTCCAGAAGATAACAATTTGTTCAATTTTAATGCTCTAGATCCGAGATTCTCCCTATTACTGTCCCTACTGAGTAAATTTGCATTAGGAAGTCAATTGTTGCCTAATATGGCGATCGACCTTCATCCAGCAGCGATCGCAGGGTATATCGGTCTAATATTTACAGCATTGAATCTCATGCCTGTGGGTCAACTAGATGGGGGTCACATAGTTCATGCGGTGTTCGGACAGCGAAGCGCTGCGATTATCGGTCAGGTAACTCTTTTACTAACCCTAGGTTTGGCTTTTGTGCAACGAGATTTTTTCCTTTGGGCAATTTTTTTACTGTTTATGCCTGCTGCTCAACCTGCTCTAAATGATATTACTGAACTTGATAACTGGCGGGATTTATTAGGGTTGCTTGCTTTGGGTTTGTTGGTTTGTATTCTTTTACCACTACCAGGGACACTAGCTCAGTGGTTGAATATTTAGCATGACTTGCGGGAATCTAACCCTTGTATTCTTTGAATCAACCGAGAGATAAAAGCGAGGTCTAAATCTATATATCGGTATAATATGTATCTAAGCTTTACAAAAAAAATGTTCGAATTTTATATAATAAATTGCGATCGTATCAGTAGGGGGCGACAACCCAATAGGATAAACAAAAATCCATCCTGTCCCAGCACTTTTATGACCTAAAATCTATGACAAACAACCTATTGTACTCTCTTGAGTCCTTGATGAACTAAATGAATAGTTTCGTTAGCTAGTTCTTCATCTTCAGATTTAAATATTGGCCCTTCGTATTTATAAGGGTAAGCTTTGACGAGTTCCCAGCGAGCTTGCATACTACCAGCTTGGTCGTATGCGCTTACAGAAGCTGCTCTTCGACCAATCTGCCAATTAGATGAACCTCCAGCGTTATCATTACACATTTTGTACCAGTCATAAAGATCCATATCGCTAGTAAGTGCTACTTTAACCTTGACCTTACTGCCTTGTGCATAGGTGGGAGTAGCTTGACGAAGCTTGACACCGCCTTTTCCCGATCCCTGAACTTTGTTCCCTCCTGCGACGGGACACTCTACAGATAGACCAGATATTTCTAAAACTAGTTTGTCGGAAATACTCTCTGCTTCAAAATAAAACTTGCAATTAGTTAAAAGTTCGTAATTAGTACCGACCATTGTTTGACTAAACTCTATCTATATTAGTAAATATATAGAAAATTTTAATATTTTTAAACTAATTTGACTAACTTATACTCGGACAGTCAGGTATTTTTCAGACAAAAAAAGAGCGATCGAGAAATTCTTTCGGATATGACAAAAAAAAGTATCCCGATCGCAATTTGCTAAGCAAACTAAGGGGCAAAAAGCTAAATTTGAACCATGCCGCCCGAAGCTTGAAAACGGGCCATAGTTCGTTTAAAAACTTGAGAAGCCTGAATTTGCTGCTGGCGGTTGCCACTTTCTTTTGCTTTTTCGAGACGCTGCTTGGCTTGCTCGAACTCAGCACGAGCAGTTTCTGAATCAATAGAATCTCCCATTTGGGCACCATTGACAAGGACTTTGACCTCATTATTTTCCACTTCAGCAAACCCGCCCATTACGGCGATCGCTTTCCATTCTTTGCCCGAACGGACTTGCATTACACCTATATCTATAGCAGTCAATAGAGGAGCGTGATTGGTCAAAACTCCCAGTTGTCCCGTAGTGCTGGGCAAAATAATTTCTTGAGCATCGTCGTCCCAGACTATTTTATCTGGGGTAATTACGCGCACTTGTAAAGTCATTTGTGATTTGCGATCTCTTATTTGTTATTCGTTGTTTGTTCGTGGTGGTTAGTTGCTAGTAGCCGAGCGACTATTAACTACTAACCACTAACTAAAGCCCTGTTAGTCTTTCTTGAGTTTTTCAGCTTTTTCCATGGCTTGTTCGATGTTGCCAACCAGGTAGAAAGCTTGTTCTGGAAGTTCGTCTAATTCTCCAGAAAGAATTTTCTGAAAGCCTTTGATAGTTTCTTCTCGGGTTACGTATACGCCAGGAGAACCTGTAAATACTTCAGCGACAAAGAAAGGCTGAGATAAGAAACGCTCAATTTTGCGAGCGCGATCGACAGTTGTTCGATCTTCTTCAGACAATTCATCTAGACCCAAAATAGCGATAATGTCTTGCAGTTCCTTATAGCGCTGCAAAGTTGCTTGAACCGATCGCGCAGTATCGTAGTGTTCGTCGCCAACAATAGCTGGTTGAAGCATGGTGCTGGTGGAGCCGAGGGGATCTACTGCTGGATAGATCCCTTTAGAAGCCAAGCCGCGAGACAATACTGTAGTTCCATCTAAGTGAGCGAAGGTAGTAGCTGGAGCTGGATCTGTCAAGTCGTCAGCAGGTACGTACACCGCTTGAATAGAGGTAATCGATCCTTCTGTAGTAGAGGTGATACGCTCTTGCAGGTCTCCCATATCCGTACCCAGGGTGGGCTGATAGCCCACAGCCGAAGGCATCCGTCCTAAAAGTGCAGACACCTCAGAACCAGCTTGTACGAAGCGGAAGATATTGTCGATAAATAGGAGTACGTCTTGCTTATTGACATCGCGGAAATATTCAGCCATTGTTAGAGCCGAAAGACCCACGCGCATTCTCGCACCTGGAGGCTCGTTCATCTGACCGTAAACCAGAGCAATCTTGGACTCATTGAGATTTTCTTCATTGATGACCTTTGACTCGATCATTTCGTTGTAGAGGTCATTTCCTTCGCGAGTGCGTTCTCCCACACCTCCAAAAACCGACACGCCACCGTGTTTGAGGGCGATGTTGTTGATCAATTCCATCATAATTACAGTTTTGCCAACACCAGCACCGCCGAATAGACCTATTTTCCCACCGCGACGATAGGGTGTCAGTAGGTCAATTACTTTGATGCCAGTCTCGAAAACTGAGGGTTTAGTTTCTAGATCGGTTAGTTTAGGTGCTGCTCGGTGAATGGGAGAGGTTTCTTCTGCTTCAACTGGACCTTTCTCATCTACTGGTTCCCCTAAAACGTTGAAAATACGGCCCAAAGTACATTTTCCTACAGGAACAGAAATAGGGGCCCCAGTGTCTACAATTTCCATGCCCCTTACTAAACCATCTGTACTGCTCATAGCAACAGCTCGAACTTGATTGTCGCCAAGTAGCTGTTGCACTTCGCAAGTAACTGCAATATCTCTTCCCGCTTCGTTTTTGCCTTCAATTCTCAAGGCGTTATAGATTCGAGGGAGTTTGCCACTAGGATATTCAGCATCGACCACTGGGCCAATGACTTGGGTAATTTTACCAACGTTGGTTTTATCTGTTGTCGCTACCATTCTTTTCGTCTTATCTAAATTAAGAGCGGGGAAAAGCCTTATGTTAATTCACATTTGGTCATCTTTTAGATTATCACTCATGTGAGGCGATAGCTTGCATCTAAATTGGGAGATCTTGTATTTTTTTCTGTATTACTCCTCTTTATGTTATTTGAGGAGGACAAAACTTAACAAAAATTTCTAAATTTTAGTAACTATATCTGAGTTTACTTTTATCTGATAAACTACTGCTCTTGAATTAGAGATTATAAGAGCTGCTTTCTAGTTCAAAAAAACTTACCTCCTTCTGATTGATTAAACCAGAAGTAGGGATTCGCAATTTAGCCTTGAAAATTTGCAGCAGCGGTGACAATTGAGACCAAAAATAGGTTAGTATCTATTATGTTTTGGGGCTATCTAGCTCAAATAAGTAAAAAAAAGGAATAATATTATAAAAATGCCAGACTTACGCCTAAATCTTGGCTGTGGCTCCAGGCACCTAGAAGGTTATATTAATGTAGATAAATTCGGAAATCCCGATATATTGTTAGATTTAGAGACTTTTCCTTGGGCTTGGGAAGATAACAGCGTGGTGGAAATTGAAATGAGACACGTGCTAGAACATCTAGGCCAACAAACACAAATTTATCTCAAAATCCTCCAGGAAATATACCGTATATGCGCTCCTGGAGCAAAGATACACGTGGTAGTGCCTCATCACCGTCATGATAATTTCGTCCACGACGCAACCCACGTAAGGGCAATTACACCCCTTGGTTTAAGTATGTTTTCCCAGCGACTCAATAGAGAATGGCAAGAGGCTGGCAAATCTTATACCCCTCTTGGTTTATATATGGGGGTAGATTTTGAGCTAGTAAATACTACATACGTACCCAGTGAAATTTGGTTTGAAAGATACCCCGATCGCTCTGAAGATAAGGATTTCCTGCTTTCTGAAAGTGCTATTTACAATAATTTGATTAGGGAAGTGGATATGACTTTAGTAGCTGTCAAATAAGTTTTGGAGGTCAATTATCTATCGACAATAATTTAGGTGTTACCAGAGAAAATCAAGGTACGATCCTGAAATTATTTTCTCTGGCTCACCAGAAGAATCACTTCTTTAACCTTCGATAATCATTCGGTGATTGTTTGGTTGTACGGGTCGATTATTGTGGGGATAGATTTGGGCAAATTTTTGCAACTGTTCTGGTGATGCTTCAATGGGTTCTTCAAAGACAATCCAACGAACTATTTCCGAACAGGGTGGAGTAGTTAATGAGCCCATGTACCTGTAAGATGCTTTTTTGACTGGCAGCAGTTGATTGATGTTAACGTGACCGGTCATCAACCTTTCTGGGCCTTGTTTCTCAGGTAGTTCTTGCCAAAGAGTTTTTAATACCTGATTTTCTCGACCTTCTTTGATAAATATACCTAAAACAGCTAATTCCCCTTTGGAGTTGCGATGCACTAAATGAGCTTCCATGGGAAAGTGTTCGTTAGAAATTACGTGTTCGCTAGGGTGATGGAAGTGGAATTGCAGTAGATCGAATTTGTCTTTGGCTAAGCGCAGGTGATTTTGATGGTCTGGATTGACTTGAATGGTATGACCGTTGTTTCTTATGTGAAGGGCGCTTAGATGATAGTCGAAGTCGAGATCGTGTAGTTCTGTATGAAGGGAGCCTTCATACTCTAAGTTAATGGGGGATTGTTGAGTTCCCATCTCGCAGACTTTGAAATCTGGAGCTATTTCACCCCACATAGAAGGTCCATTTGTGTCATAGTTCCATTCACCGTGACCGGTTTTATCTTCGCTGGCGATCGCTGCTTTTAATGATGGAAAGCTAAAGCTAAATGCAGCGCCTGCTGTAGCCATGGATACATATTTTAATAACGTTCTTCTTTGCATAGTTTCCCAATCCTGATTTTTAAATCCTATGTGTTTATCTCAATCTGCGTCCCAATTTTGTCACTTTCACTTGTTTTAATAAGATTTAGTAACTAGATTTAAGTAGATTCAGCTACTTACTCGTCTCATGCGAGGTATAAAAATAAACTCCGCGTAACTCCACAATAATAATCACTAACTTTTGTAAATATTTCATTGATTTCGATCGGGTAATACACTGAGTTTATAGTAGTAATTGTAGAGATTTCTCTCACTAAAACTAATGATTTAGATCCTTATAGAGCAGTGATGAGAGCTCGATAACTGATAAAATAGCTTAATTATTGATTATATTATTAAATCTTATTGAAGTTTGAATTTTTTGTTAAGTCAGCACTAAAATTTTTCTAAGTATATTTACGTAGCACCTAAGCTTCATAAGAGATGTAGGAGATAATAGACTGTAAAAAAATCTTATTGTAAAGAATAATAACGAACAATAGGATAATTAATAGATTATCTTAAAGAGAAGTTGTCACATACAAACAAAAGTCAAATAAAAATTGCAGAATAATGAAACAAATTTACAAAACTTCTGAAATATTAATAATTTGTAGTGCAATTGCCCTCGCACCGCTCGCTCCAGTCTTGGCAGTACCAGTTGAAAAAAGTTTGAATCAAAATAAAATATCATCGAATACGAATGAATTATTAGAACAATATGCCAGCAGTGGTTTTAACCGACTTAAAAAAGGAGACTATAGAGGAGCGATTGAAGACTTCAACAAAGCGATCGAGATAGACCCCAACAATAGCGACAACTTCAACAATAGAGGAATTGCTCGCAGTGAATTGGGCGATCATCAGGGAGCAATAGAAGATTATACAAGAGCGATCGCCCTGGATCCTAATGATGCGGCAGCTTATAGCAATAGAGGAAATTCTAAAAGTAAATTAAGAGATTATCAAGGAGCTATCTCCGACTATAGTAAAGCGATCGAAATAGCTCCAAAATATGCCCTTGCCTACTACAGTAGGGCTACTCTACACAATAAAAAAGGAAATTATCAAAAAGCAATTGAAGACTACAGTCAAGCGATCGCTATAAATCCTAACTATGGAGTTGCTTATTTCAATCGAGGCAATACTTATCACAGATTGAGAAAATATCCAGAAGCTATTAAAGATTACACCGAAGCTATTCGTCACAAGCCTGAAAGCGCTGATATCTACAACAATAGGGGTTATACACTAGTTCTTGTCGGGCAACATGAAAAAGCAATTGAGGACTTCGAGCGAGCGCTCGCTATTAATCCCAGATATGCCAGGGTCTTTACTAATCGAGGAATTGCTCGCAATAGACTAGGAAATTCTCAAGGAGCGATCGAAGATTTCAGCAAAGCAATTGAATTCAACCCTCAAGATGCTCCTGCTTACTTTAATCGGGGAATTATTCTAGTTCAATTGGGAAAATCCTCAGAGGGTCTAGCAGACATTCAACAAGCAGCAAAATTAGCTCAGCAGCAGGGAAATAATGCCCTTTACACCGAAGCCAAAAAGCAAATAGCTAGAATAACTAATAACGGTAATTAATAAAAAATATTAGAATTTACTGGCTTACTTAAAGCCTGCGAAAGGTTAGCAATAGGGAGCTACTTTCTCCCTTCGCGCCTTTTAGACGTCGATCGAACATAATAGTTGAAGTCAAACGAAAAACTTAACTCAATGTTAAAAAAAGTCCCACACGTCCCCCGTGCGAATTAATTTTGACGAGGGATGTTTTTATGGCAATTAATTAGGACGATCGAAAATCTCGTGCAATTTGTCCGAACAGCCCCTAAAAGCCTTCACTTTGTCTCAATTTCGGAAGTAAACTTAGGTGTTAGTCACAGTGTATTTGGCAACGATAACCGGACGGAACGGGGATCGTTGCTTTACGATTGGATGAAGCCTGGAAGCGGCAGATGAAAAGACCGGATAAACTGAAAGTAACCGCTTTAACGTGGCCGCTACTGCTACGGTATGGCTATTTATAAATAATGTCTCGATTTATAGTAGGGGATCGATAGATGCTTACTTTTATCATTCCGGTAAAAAGTGCTGCCGTTGCCAAACATTGGCCGACCACCTGTAAGCTTTTCGAGCGATGTTTGCGTTCTACTTGCAATCAAACTTCAACAGATTTCCGAACCATTGTCGTCTGTAACGAAAAGCCAGATATCGAATTTGAGCATCCGCAAGTAGACTACATTCTGGTCGACTTTGTCCCCCCAGCCAAAGGAAAAAATTTCAGAACGCGGGGAAACACTGACAAAGGTCGCAAAATCCTCAAAGGTCTAATCCATGCTCAAAAAATTTCCCCTTCCCATGCAATGATTGTAGATGCTGACGACTGCGTGAGCAATAGAATAGCGGGTTTTGTCAAACAGTATAGCGATCGTAATGGTTGGTATATTAACAGAGGTTTTAAGTATCGCGAAGGGGAGCCTTTTATTTATATCAAGCGCCAAAATTTCTATCGAATGTGCGGCACGTCTAATATTATCCGGTTTGACTTGCTGAATTTACCAGAAGTACCCGAATACAATAGAGGTTATGGTTACTATAAGTTTTATCTCGACCACCGAAAGATAAAAAGTATATTGGCCGAAAGAGGTTCGCCCATGGAGCCCCTTCCATTTCCAGGAGCCATTTATATTTTGGCAACAGGAGACAATATGGCTGGCAATGAAAACAATCTATCCTTTAATTTATTCAATCGCAAACCCTTAACTCCCGAAATTCGTCGAGAGTTTAGCCTTTTTTGACTTCTCTCTCGGTTAAAACACGAGAGATTCTAAGCGGATGTTCCGAATCGGTCTAAAGACGCGATTCTCCACGTTTCACACTTAGCTGTCACCGACAATTGAGCGGTGGTGGCAGTCAAGAACCACCTACACGCTTTGGCATACTGATGATTAACACCATATGCGTTGCGCTTACTTTTTATTGTTCATTTTCGCTTTCCGAGTGGTTGCCTATACCAATCTGGCAGATTCAAATCGCTAACTTTTGCTGCCTGCTTGCCCTTTTGATGCCAAGCCCATCTGTCTTGGTCATGCGGTTGCGGGAGTTTCACCCTACTAGCAAAAGATCTACGCGACCAACCTTGTTCTTACTCGCATTAGATTTATTGTATCTCATATTTTGGGACACGGGAGATTTTAATCTCCAACTTGTTTTCATCCATCGGCTAAAGCCTGATGGCTTTCAACTGCAAGATTTACGGTAATCACTGAAGTTTTCGCTCAAACCCCAGCATCTTGACGAGTATAAATTTGCCCTTTATCCCAACCACTTTTAATAAAGGTTATCAGCGAATTGAGAAAGCCCAAACTATAAAAAATTCCACGGGTAATAATTTTGAGAGGAGAACCACTTTTATTGCAGGGAGGATTGCCCAATACGTGGCAATCAAAAAGTTTAGCATATAAGCGAAATTGTTCGGAAATGGTCAGGTTTTTTAAAGCCATTAGGAAGTGATTGTGATAAAAAGTCAATTGGTACTTGAGGGATCTCGTACTAATATCATGACAACCTCCCGTTTCTTCACCCAGATGAACTAAAGATGCTTCTGGATCGTACCAAATTTGATAACCACTTTTTCGCAACCGCAAACAAAAATCTGACTCTTCCCGCACCGCACTTCCTCGAAATCGTTCGTCAAACCATATATCGTGCTTAGTAAAAATTTCTCGCCGAAAGGACATATTACAACCTCTAGCAGAGATTACTTGTTGGGGTTTCACAGTATGTACCAAGTCAATGTGATACCAAGCAATTCCAGGATCCATTGCTTCTGGTGGTAAATACTCGATCGCCAATGGCTCTTCTTTTGTTGCATTAGTTTTCGCCGAGTCTGCTAGCTTCATGCGATCGAACACTCGTCCTGCTACTGCTCCTATTTCTTGCCTTTGATAGTTCTCCGCGTGAGCTTTTAAATATCCTTGTTGTAATTGAATGTCATCGTCAATAAACAGGACAATTTCGCCTTTGGCTCGTCGCACTCCATAGTTTCTCGCTCCTGGTAAACTTGCCCAATTAAGCCTAAACCAGGATATTTGCCCTTCTTTCGCTAGTTTCTCTAAATATTTTTCGGTTTCTGGCTCGTGGGTTTGAGTTTGATCGATTACCAGTATTTCAAAATTGGGATAGTCTTGCTGGAGTAAATCTTTGAGACTATCCCGCAGAGCTTCTTCGCGTCTATAAGTGGGAATTATTACAGAAATTAAAGGCAAAGTCATAGTCAACTCAAAAGTCAAAATTCAAAAAACAAAATAATAAGCAACGATCGAGTTTATAAAGTACCTACTTTTCTTGTTCTAAATTTCTTAAACCTCGGTGTCTTCGTTTTAGATCCATTTTTTTCTTTTTCTACAAGCAGTTGCTCTTTCTGTCTTTCTTGTTTGTCTATGATTGGCAATTTAAAAACCACTCCAGCCAAAAACCAGTAATAAATTGCTACTGGGTCTGTATCTAGAGGATACCAATAAGGAAAGAAACTGATTATTAAAATAAAAACCCAAAAACTTGAGGCAAAATTGCGTAAAGTTGGATCTCGAATTGAACGATAATCTCTATAGCTGAGTATTGTCAAGTGGGTTACAAAGATAAGGAAAGCTAATAAACCAGGATAACCAATTTCATAAAGTAACTTAGGATGGTAAGTTTCAATTAGTGCAGTTTTACCGAGGCTGCGGGTAGAGTTAGTTGCTTTCCCTAAACCCCTTCCAAAAATTCCTCTTTGTTTATTTATTGAATATTTAAATTGCGACTCGATAAAAGCTTGAGGAGGAGAAGCATTCCACCGACCAACAAAACTATCTACCCTTTGCTGAACAACAGTTGGGTTGCTGACTATCCAAATTCCTAAAAGCAAACCTAGTCCTGCTCCAATGGGAATAAATCGCTTAAAGTTGGTTATTTGTCCGGTTAGTATCAACAAAGTTAAAATTACTACTGGTACTAAACCAAGAGCAATTCTTTGTCCGCAAATAACAGCGTTGATAAACACTAATCCCATCCCAACCAATCCTACAACTCTCCAAAAGAAGGAGCGATCGCTAAAAGCGGTAGTGAAGCACAAAGCGCTATTGGCTATTAAAAACCACGCCCAGTGCCAAGGAGAAACAAAAGTACCAGGCAATCGAATTACACCTTGTTCGGGGCTGTAAAGCAAAGAACCCCCAACTAAACATTTTGCTTGTAAACTAGCTTTAAATAAAGCATCTCCTACAGCACCTCTAGTTCCTATACAAGACCCAGTTCTAAGTTTCCAGTACTGTAACAAGCCCAGCAGACAGCAAATAATCGCCAACACTACTAGCAGTCGTCCTAAAAAGAGCAATTTCTTTTTATCTTCTATTAAGTAATACGCGCAAAATATTAGAGGAACGTAACCTAGTAAAACTTTAAGTCCTAAAATTCCTTGGAAAAAAGGCAGTCCGTCTTTACAGGCTATACGTGCTGAGTATAAAGCTGCGTTACATTGAGGCAAAAATTCTTGAATGCCATTCACAGAAAAAAGCGTCAATATAACAAAAACTAAAAGAACACTAAAAGTAGGAATTAATTTTTTAGGTACTATTATCGGTAGTTTTTTGCGCCTGCACTCTGCCACCAGGGCAATTAAAGCAGGTATATATATACTATCTTTGGCTAGTTGAAATAAAGCGTTACCTCCACCTACCCAATAAGTTACTGACCCGCTGAAAGGCATATAGATTAGAAATAGCCACAGTGCTGGTCTAGGATATTGCCAAGAGAACAGCATCACAGATATTCCCATAAAAAAACCTATACCGAGTTTAGGCTCGACCAAGAACCCTAAAGGCACGCCGAATAACAACCCTAGGAAGATGCATACGACTATAAAGTTGATCATTTTTTGCCTTGCTTCTTCGGCTTTACGCTTTTCAGCTAAGCGTTCTTTGAGATCGATCGACGAACCTTGAGATTTTTTAGAGGACTCTTTATATTTTTTATATTTAGACTTAATTTTTAGTTTAGGCATAAATATTGTGTCTACCAACTTAATACCGATAAATAGGAGTAGTAAATCGGTGTTATTGCTAATAAAACGGCAATTATTTAACTACCATCTTATTACTTGCTTGTTTGAATATTCCCCTGATGGGGTAATGTTTGCTTTGACAATGCTTAATAGGACTAATACAAACATATTGTCCTGATGTATTTTCAAGAGCTAACCGCAGTATTACAGCATTAATTTTGACACATACAAAATATAAAAGCCACAGCCAATAACCAAAGTCAAAAAATCTTATTATCTTGGCAGTGGCATAATAGTCTCTAGCTTTAAGATCGAGAGAACACTGACAAGTTTTGCTCTACAGCAAGAACTAATCGATCGCAAAAATAACTAGCAACTTCAGAGCTAACTGCTTCGACCATAACGCGGATTACTGGTTCGGTACCAGAAGCTCGAACTAAAACTCGTCCTCGATCGCCCATTTCTTGCTCTGACGAGGCGATCGCCTGTTGCAGTGGTTGACAAGATTGCCAATTTAGTCTTCTTTCGCGGTCTTCGACGCGAACGTTGCGCAAAAGTTGGGGATAGGTTTGAAAGCTTCCATCTACTAATTCTGCCAAAGATACTCCCGATTTACGCACCATAGAAGTTAAATGCAATGCTGTTTGCAACCCATCTCCAGAAACGCCATAATGGTGACAAATAATGTGTCCTGATTGTTCTCCTCCCAGCATAGCGCCAGTACGCCACATTTGTTCTTGAACGTGACGATCGCCTACGGGGGTACGGATTAATTTACCTCCTAGGTCAGTCCAGGCTTTCTCAAAGCCGAGATTAGCCATAACTGTAGCAATAATTAATTGTTGGGGTAATTTACCTCGTTCCCAGAGGTTTTTCCCCCAAAAATACAGAATATAATCTCCATCGATCGCTCGACCTGTACTATCTACAGCCATGACTCTGTCAGCATCGCCATCAAAGGCAAATCCGAGATCTGCAGAGTATTCTCTCACTGCTTGTTGCAGAGTTCCTAGGTGAGTCGAACCGCAATTAACATTAATGCGATCGCCGTCGGCTCGATCGTGCAAGCTAATTACTTCTGCTCCCAATGTTTGAAAGACAGACGAACCTATTTGCGCCGCAGCTCCCCAAGCTAAATCTAGCACGATCTTCATGCCGCTAAAATCCATACCAGAAGGAAGCGATCGCTCTAAAGATTTAACGTAGTCATTAACAAGCATTGGACGATGATAGTGCTTGCCCCATGTAGGAATTGAGGATATATTTTTCTTGACGTAAGATTGAGTTTCTCTACTATCTAACGAAATCCCAGAAATATTTTTATTTCGACGATCGATCCCATTCCTGAGCGCAGCTTCAATTTTATTGGTTAAAGGGGTTGATAGTTTCGTCCCGTCACTACCAAAAAACTTAATACCGTTATCTTCTGGAGGGTTGTGGCTGGCAGAAATCATGATTCCTGCCATTGCTTCTGTTTCCCTGGTTAGATAAGCTACGCAAGGAGTCGGACAAAGTCCTAAATTCCAAATCTCCAGTCCTGCTGAAGTTAGTCCCGAAGCGATCGCCATTGCTAACATATCGCTGGAGTTTCTCGAATCTTGCCCGATAATTACTGGACCCAGTGCGGCTTCTTCTTCTTTTAGTACTTTACCTGCCCAAAAACCCAACTGTAAAGCGAAAGGAGCGTCCAACAATTCTCCTGCTTTTCCCCTAATACCGTCGGTACCGAATAGGGGAGATTTAGGCAGTTTTGTGAAATTACTAGAGAAACTCAAACGCTGTAATTCTGGCTCTATATTTTCCTGGTTAGGTTGAGAGATATTTTCTCTTTGAGAGCTGGCACAAGATATAACCATAATTGACCTCACACTACACACACATTGGAGGATAGCATTGGAAGCTTCTTCCCGACTAAATTTTTCTCAGATCAAACTCCTACTTGGGATAGTATTGATTCCATCATCTCCCAAGTTATTCCTTGCTGAATATATTTAGGTTCGTTAGGGTTATAGGGGCTGGCTAGGCGATCGATACTGATTATCTTCGCTCCTTCTGGAATTACTGGTACGTCTGGATCGAAAGATGTAGGACGCATTAAGGAACTCGAAAAACCCTTGAAAATAGAAATTTGGTCTTCTTCACCTTCTGCTTCGATCTCAACTATCAATACTTCTTGGGGTCGCTTAATAGTATATTGCTCTAAACGCTTTTCAATTGATTGAGTCATTTATCCTCGATGTCCGAAAATTTAACTATAATTACTCCACTTTAAAAATCAAAAATCAAATTTTCTCTTATTGTTCGAGTGCTGAACGTCCTTGTTTACCCAGTCTTACAAAAATAAAGTAAGCCAAGTATAAGGTATAAATAATCAATGCAGTCATGCCGAAAAATCCTAATACTCCAGGGCTGGTATTGGGATGAAAAATTTCCTTATAACCCCAAGGTGCTTCTAACCAGACTTGACAAAAATTAGTTTCAATTTGGCCAGGTGAAAAAGCACAAGATAAGAAAGGAATAGAGACGATCGCTCCTAAAGTAGAGTATATTGTTACAGCCCAACGCCAAGAAGTTAGGGTCAATTTGAGAGGACTGTCGGGTCGATCGCGGATTTCTTCGTTCAAATCTACCCAAAACCAAAGAGAAATGGGAATGAGAATCCTCGCACATAACCCACTAATAAAACTAATCGGCCAGCCAGGAATCATCAAGTATACCGTAATCATCAACAAGCTAGCAACTCGCCAGTAGATTATCAATAAACGTACTATTGCCTCAGATTGCTTGACCGCAGACCAAATTAGCAAAACTATGGGGACTAGAACTGTAAATATTACTGCTAGTTTGTAATCTGTCCACACCAGCGATTTCAACAAACTATCGTCTAAAACAACCGCCAGTTTGTAATCTGCCCACATCAGTGGTAAAAGCCAATTTGCTTCCATATTGCTTCGTCCATTAGTTTCGCTCGACTTAAATTATTCTAAAAAATTAGCAGTAGAAATCGTTAATTTTAGATTTCTACTGCTCTTTAGTTAAAGTATATTGGCTATTAGACTCGATCGAGCTAAAAGTGTGAAATTTCAATCTTCATAGATTCTGCATTCAGCAGCTTCTGGATTTGCATCACAATATTGTTCCAGAGATGTTTTTTTAGGCTGTTGTTCCCGTTGATGTGCTGCTTCAGCTTGTAGTTCTTCTACAGCATCCCAGGCAGCAGCACACTCTCCCGATGTAGCCCCTTCGACATCGCAAACTTCTCTAGCTTCGGCGCGTTCTTGTTCGATTTTATCTTGAATGTCGCTCATTAATCTTCTCTAATTCCAGTTAATCTTAAACTACAGTTGTTTGGTTTATGTTACCTTTTTTTTCAGCGTGTATTAAGTTTTAAACTTTATACAGGTTGACTACTTTTACTATTACAGTTTATACTAGGATATTAAAAAAAATATATCAAGACCTAAAAAAAATCAATTTAACGTTATTCAATGGAAACGTTACAAACTATCGCTTTAGAGGGGTTGCAAAGTCGCCCTAGAAGTGCGGGGCTTTAAACCAAAATTTTTGATAGCATCTTAAAATATCGGTTTGTCTAAAATATTAATATTTTAAGATTTCATTCCTAAATAACAATACCCATGGCTAATCAGATTCAGTGGACAAATGCATTGTCAATCCGTCCTTCCCTAGAAGCTGCGGTGAAAGAAGTAGTCGATCGGGTCAAACAATCTTTGTCTGAAAACCCAGACTTGGGAATTGTGTTTATTTCCTCTGCTTATGCAAGCGAGTATTCGCGGCTCGTACCTTTAATATTAGAACAGATATCGATTCCCGTTTTAATTGGCTGTGGTGGTGAAGGAATTGTAGGTATAGACGATCGAAACGAAGTGCTCGAAATAGAGAGTCAACCAGCTTTATCCCTGAGTGCGGCTAAATTACCAGAGGTAGAGATCGATATATTTCACGTAAAAAATGAAGATTTACCCGATTTAGATAGTTCTCCTGAAGCTTGGGTTGAATTAGTTGGGGTGTCTGTAGAAAGTTCTCCCCAGTTTATTTTGCTTTCCGATCCCTTCTCGTCGAAAATTAATGACTTGTTAGAAGGACTCGATTTTGCTTATCCTGGTTCGGCTAAGGTAGGAGGGTTGGCTAGTTCTAGTTCTATGGTCGGTCAAACTGCTCTATTTTTCCACGGGGAAGGAGATCGAGGAGATTACTTGCGCAGCCAAGGAACTATTGGAATAGCTTTAAGTGGCAATATTGTTTTAGATACCATAGTAGCTCAAGGCTGCCGTCCCATCAGCAATCCTTACCAGATAACAAAAGCCGAACGCAATATAATCTTAGCTCTAGCGGAAAGCGGCGATCGAGAAAACTGTTCTCGTCCTCCTTTAGAAATATTGCAACAGATAATTTCTACTCTCGACGAAAAAGATCGCAAGTTGGTAGAAAATTCCCTATTTGTAGGTATTGCGAGAGATGAATTTAAAGTCGAGTTAGGACAAAGAGACTTTTTAATTCGTAATTTGTTAGGAATAGATCCAAAATCGGGTGCAATTGCTATTGGCGATCGCATTCGTCCTGGTCAACGCATTCAGTTTCATCTACGAGACGCTGAAACCTCTGCTGAAGATCTCGATCTACTGTTAAAAAGTTATCAACAAGAACAAACTCTTGTTGCTAGTCCTGCTGGGGCTTTAATATTTTCTTGTCTGGGGCGAGGACAAAGACTCTATGGCAAGCCTAATTTTGATTCCAAGTTGTTTAGCTCTTACCTCGGTAATACTCCCTTGGGCGGATTTTTTTGTAATGGGGAAATAGGTCCAGTGGGATCGAGAACTTTTCTTCACGGCTACACTTCAGCATTTGCTATTGTAAAACAACTCTGAGATTATTTGTAATAGTAAAATCTATATTCCCAATTGAGCAAAATTTCTAACTATGATTGATTTTCAAGACTTTTTCCCTCAAATAATTGAAGACAAAGGATTTTTTGCTGACGCTAAGTACGAAAGCTTTAGTTTATTGGTTAATAAAGTTAACCAATGGATATCAGAGACAGAAGCTAAAGTTATTAATATTGAGACAGTAGTGTTGCGAGATAAGGATAGCGAGAGAACTCGTTTTTTAGCAGAAGAACCATTTATTTATCAATTTATTCGCGTTTGGTATGAAAGAACAGACGAACAAAAAGATGAATCTTCGACTTGACTTCGGCTAATATCTCCTTAAAGAAAACTAAATCGGGGCTAGAATTATACCTAACTCCGATTTGTACGAGAAAAATTTATTTATATTTATCTATAATTACAATACTTGGCGAGAAACCAGCTTTTCTATATTTGCCTGAGTTTCCTGCAAGAGTTGTTCTCTACTATTAGTTGCTCGATCTAGAGTAGGAACTAAATTGCGAGCGTGTAAAGTCATGTGAAGTTGTAGCTGTGCTACGTACTCACTAATATCTTCACGAAATATATCCTGATTCAAGGCAGTAGATTGGGAATTCAAGGTTGTCTCCTCTCTGACTTCGTACGCTATGAGCCAATACCAATACCAATAGAAGTTATCATGCCGTTTTAGTTTATATTGGGACGATCGAGGATATTTACACAATTCTCAACATAACCACGGGAAAATATTTAAATTTTGTTAACAAAGAGTTAATTTTATTAATAAAGCTACGAGTAATATTTTTGACATCAAACAAAGTCCAAAAACGGATAACTGAAATCTCAAATGCCATTACCGACAATTATTCTACCTGGCTACTTTGCCAGTGCAACAGAATACCGCGACCTCGAACAAGACCTTCTGAAGCAGGGTATTCCCGCAATGACAGTACCTTTGACAAAATGGGATTGGGTTACTAGCACTTTGGGGGGGCGATCTGTCCTATCGATAATCTCGCTGCTCGATCGTGCCGTCAAACAAATGTTAGAGGAACATAATGCTTCAGAAGTTAACCTCATCGGACACTCTGCTGGGGGATGGATCGCTCGTATTTATCTGGGAGAAAAGCCTTACGACATTCACGACGATTTAACTGCTTTGGAGATTGTTTGGAACGCTCGCTCTTACGTCAATACATTAGTGACGTTAGGAACTCCTCACACTAGTCAGGAAAGGTGGACAAAGCAAAATTTGGAGTTTGTAAATAATAATTATCCAGGGGCTTTCTATCAAGATGTTCGCTACGTTTGCGTTGGAGGGAAAGCTATATATGGTCGAAGACGGTTTGGTAGCTGGTTGGCTTACAACAGTTACCAGCTAACTTGTGGTGAAGGGAATTGTTGGGGAGATGGAATTATTCCCCTCAAAGTAGCTCACCTAGAAGGTGCTATTAACATAACTCTTGAAGGAATTCTGCACGCCCCTACTTCCCCTGGTGTTTGGTATGGTTCGATCGAAGCGATCGAAGCTTGGATTTCTTATATAACAGGCTAAGGGATGTTGAATCAATTGCCTCGATCTTGAAGAGATCCGCGTAGCTGGGCGCAATTTATATGAAAAAGTTAATCTCTAATTGTAGTTGATGAAATCGGCTCTGGCTGTGACTATTCAGCTTTTCATCCCATCAGCAAAGGCTTTTGGCAATACTCGATCGAAAAAATTATCAGATATCTTCAGCTACCACTTGCCACTCAATTAATATTCCTTTAGAATGTTAAACAAATGTAAAGAAAAGGCTCTCGAGTTGTCACCTCCTTAATAATTTGTTTACAATATTAAGCAAAGACAAGTAAGACGCTCACCTAAATGTCTCTGGAAGTCTCCTTGGAATATTGAATCCTGTAAACTCAGACTTAATAAAGATAGAAAGTACTTTCTGGCGGCAAGAAGAGCAACTTTTTACAAATAGCTACCAAAGCTTGTCCGTTAATTATTTACAAGACTTAAACTCTCAAAAAGTAAATTCATAAAGGTACAAGGTACTAATGAAATCTATGTTTTCCATCCAATCCCTAATCTCACTCGCTATTAAACCCAACCTAGGAACCAACTTTTTGTCTCAAACAGCTTGGACAATCCTTCGAGTTGTTGTCGGTTTAGCGATGGTTCACAACGGTTTGGATAAACTAGGAAATATCGAAGGTTTTGCCAAAGCTTATGTAGAATATATCGGTCTGCCTTTCCCCGTGTTCTTAAGTTATGTAGCTGCTTATACAGAACTAATTGGCGGTCCATTACTAGCAATAGGATTGTTTGCAAGACCTGCAGCTTCTGGCTTATTTTTCGCTATGTGCGTTGCTATGTACCACCACATCAAACTTGGAGGATTTAGCATTGCTGGATATGAATTAGCATTACTCTATGCTGTATCCTACTTATTCTTCCTAATCAATGGTGCTGGTCTATTCTCTATAGACTCACTAATCAGTGGCTGGCTCGATTCTCAAGCTTCTGGTCTAGAAGAAGAGGAAGAAGAAGAAGAAGAAGAGGTAGCTTATCAAACAACAAGATAGTAAGTTGCTAGAATACATACAGTTGTTTGTAGCCAATTAGTCCCAAAAGCAACTTATAGATAGTAGAATTAGGAGAGTGATTCATAAGAATTGCTCTCTTTGTACTTTAATGTCAGCACCCCTTATTTAAGAATTATTCTTCTCCCTCAAGCCAACATTTTGTCTGAATCAACAGGTAAGACAGCAAATAGATTTTTATCAACCCAGATTTTAATTTTGTTTGCCAATCTCAGCTCAACTATTGGTTTTTCTAGTAAGCCATTAGCAGCCATAATTGCTTCAGCAAGTTCTCGATTAAAACAATGGATGTGCAAGACTCCCCACCATCTCGATACTTGACATTTCGCCAGAGGTTTGAGCTGCCGCAACTCCTGTCTATTTTCGCGCCAGAAGTCCCAAATTAATTGAGTTAGTTGGTTGGTTTGTTTCATTTTCATATTGATTAGACACTTTAGTTCAACACAGAGAACAGAAAATAACGAAGATCGATATTGCTTTTGGTATATAGTGTTGTCCCTGTTCCCTGAGGTTAATACAGGAAACTTTGTGTGATACTAAATTATCACAAATAAATTTAGAATTAGACTTGTTTTTAGTAAAACGTAATTTACTAAAAATAGAGCTTAAATTCAAAAAATATTTAATGATATTTTTTTAGATAACCAGAAAGAAATGACGACCACAACCTAGATAATGCCTAACTTTGAGGTTATTTTCGCTTTAGCTGCATAATAGAAAAAGTAATTAATATTGTCATAAATATACTTAGCAGAAAATATATTTTATATACTTGAGGCAAAGTTCTGTTAATCTTCAAGAAAGATGTTTACAATACCCCGATGGCTAAAACTAATTGGAGTCGACGCCATATTCTTTCTTTAGTCGATCTAATTTCAAACGAGTACGACATAATACTACAGACAGCCGCTAGTTTCCGAGAAATTCTCTCGGGGCGAACCAAGAAAGTACCAGCGTTGCAAGGAAAAGTAGTTGCTAACTTATTTTTTGAACCTTCGACAAGAACTCGTAGTAGTTTCGAGCTAGCGGCAAAGCGTCTATCTGCAGATATTCTCAATTTTTCTCCTGGCACATCTTCCTTAACCAAAGGAGAAACAATTTTGGATACGGCGAAAACTTATCTAGCAATGGGCGCAGATATTATGGTGATTCGTCACAAGCAAGCAGGAGTTCCCCAGGCGATCGCGACTGAGATGGATCTTAAAAAAACCAAAGTAAGCGTCCTCAATGCTGGTGATGGACAGCACGAACATCCTTCTCAGGCTTTATTAGATTTATATACGATTTGTACGCTCTTAGACCGCGATCGTCCTCGCCTAGAATTACTCGAAGGAAAAAAAATAGCCATAGTTGGAGATATTCTTCATTCGCGGGTGGCAAGATCCAATATTTGGAGTCTAACAGAAGCGGGTGCTGAGGTTCATTTGGCAGGACCTCCCACCTTGCTTCCAAAAATGTTTTTAGATCTTATTAAAAACGATCGCAAAGGCAAGTTATTGCTTCACTGGGAAGTAGAACCAGCGTTGAGGGCCGCAGATTTCGTGATGACTTTGCGCTTGCAAAAAGAACGCATGAGCCAGCATTTATTGCCAAGTCTGCGAGAATATCATCAGTATTATGGGATTACTCGCGATCGCCTTAAATTGTGTCAGCCTCATGTTAAGATACTGCATCCTGGTCCAGTTAATAGAGGTGTAGAAATCAGCTCTGATTTAATGGACGATCCCGAGTTTAGCTTAATTTCTCAACAAGTTACCAGTGGTGTTGCTGTACGTATGGCATTGCTTTATCTCATTGGTAGCAGTAATTGATTATCTTCGTGCAGCAACAAGAGATAGATCTCTCGTGCCAGAAAAGATTTATCGCGTCAAACCGATCCCTTTTTTCTCACTGCCAAGCTTTTACTGTGCGGGTATCTCCGCGATAAGTTTGAACCTCCCACAGTGAAACCTTGGGATTCTGCTACTACGTCACCGCAGTGACCAGACATTCTATAAAATTTTTAAATCCTCCCCGAATTCGAGGAGGATTTAAAGAAAAATTAAAGTTTGTTCGATTGTCTCTCTGTTCGTTGAATAGTTATGACTATTCAACGATTAGAGAGATTTCATTATTTGAGAGTTGGAGCAATGAATGCTTCTGTAGCTAGAGGTGCAGGTAGATTAGCTTCTACTGATTTTTCTT
>JASJDA010000075.1 GCA_030065755.1 Prochloraceae cyanobacterium
ATAGCATCGTCGCCGCAAATTTCTTCTAATACATTCCATTCATCGCTTCCCAGTAAACTATTACCAGCGCCAGGACGGATATCTTGGAAAGATTCTCCTGTCACTTCTTCGTATATGCGGGGTAGACTGTCGTCGAATTCGTGTTTTTCTTCTAACCAAATTCGTCTAATTGCGCTTAACTCCTCTGGGGTAATAAGAGTGATATCTTTCATATCCTCTGGAGCAGTACGACGGACTTGTACTTGCGCTTCTAGTACTCGTCTTAACCAATGTTCTCGCGACTTTTTAGTATAAGGACCAGGAATGGGTTCTATAGAGGTTTTTCCGTCTATATTGCGTTCAAATAATTGAACGTTACCCCAGATACGGCGGAAGTCTCTTTTATCGCGATCGTTTTTAATATCTAATTCATTGCGGATATCTAATAGAGGCTGCAGCCATTCTTTTTCTTCGTCGTTTTGGATCATTGCCTCCATAGATTTGTCTTGATTAACCATTGTGCAAACCCAGCAACCAAAGCGAGAGTCTCCACAACTGGGGGTAGAAGTATCGACTACCAAAGGACATTCATTATCTGCTGTTGCGCCTCTATACATGGTAAATAAATCTTTATTATTACCTCCCCAGGGATTATCCCACTGCATCAAGTAAAGCCAAACTTCATCAGTACGCCAGTCTTCAATAGGAGTGTAAACTAGGGAATTAATTAAACTCGGTCTAGGACTGAGACGATCTCTTAATCTCCCCTTTTCATGCTTTGCCATCACCGTAGCACGTTTGTTGCTCTCTCCTTTTCGCATACCTAAGACAAGTATTACTTCTCCACTAGCACGAACCACGTCACGGATGAAGCGATTAGCAGAATTAATTTTCAAACGTTCAGTACACCATCTAAACCTTATTCTTGGTGCTGGATAACCTTTGCCAATCAAACTCACCCAGTATCTATCTTTAACCTCTGGATAGAGTAAATGAGGTTCAACTGGCATATTTTGTTGTTTTGCTGCTGTCTTGAGTTGGTCGATAGATTTGCGTACCCAAGCAGCAACTATCGGATTTTCGACTAAAGTGTCTGTCGTAATAACGTGAATTGTTTTAGTTCGTTTTTCTGCTGGTAAAGCTGCGATCGCCTTCCAAACTAACTGTAGTACACAAGAGCTATCTTTACCCCATGACACTCCTAAAATCCAGGGAATTTCGTCTTGACAATATAATTCTTGAATTTCTGTAGTTAGTTTTTTTATATCTTCTACTAAGTCAGCAACAGTACGCCGAGGAAGTAAAGATTTCTGAATTTCTGTCATTTATTAAAACTCCTATATTTTATTGAATATTTCTATAATTCTGGATTTTCATCTAATATCTGTTGTCTGAGCTTCTCAAAACGTTTTTCTAATAAAGCTGTGAAAACTTTTTTAGCACTTTCTTTCTCTCTTTCTTCTGATTCTAATAATACATCTCTATACTCATTTTCAACTGCTTCAATAGACAATAAATGATGATGTAGAAAGTCAATACTATCTTGATTTCCAGCGAGTGCATCTCGAAGCTCTAATTTCATAAAAGATGGATTATCTGACCAGTATCGATTAGCTTGTGCTGAAATCCAAGAATAGTTGAGTGGAGAGTTTATAGGATGATCTGCATTTCTATCATTTACTTTTTCTCCAGTGAATTTATACCACGAGTTCATTGCATAGAGATGATCTGCTTGAAGATCGTCACGACCAGTGTGAAGCATAGCTCTACGCTGTAGTTTATTATCTTTTTTATCTCTATATTTAAAATCTGGTAACCCATTGCGAATTGTAAATGCACGAATTGCTAAACCAATTGTTTTATTTGAAGATGTCATTAGTGCTTCTTTAGTCGAGTAACCATCTGCATTACATATTATTTCAAAACGGTTTCCTGACTTTCCATTCGAGCTTATTATGGGAATTTCAGTAAAGTTGCTATTCTTTAGCTCAGTTCCTTTCCATGAATATTGAGTTTCTTCATTACAAAGATTCGATATATCCTCCCACTTAATTGATGGTTTAGATATATATGCTAGTAACCTAGGAATATCAGCAAGAACTCTTTTATCTATAGAAGAATAAGCTTTCTGATATGCTCCACCAAAAATAGATCCCCAGTACCACCATTGAAGTTTTTGCATTATATTTCCTGTCGGATCTTGATTCAGTTTTTTCCAGACAGAGTCAGTTAATACTGTTGCGAGAACAAGATCCATCTGGCGGTAGGGAAAATAAGAAAGCTTTAAAATTCCCAGTCTAGCTTTCATAAAAAAATAGGCGCGAAGTAGTTGTTTAGCTGCTTGCGCTTGAACCTTTTGAACTTCCTCTCTTGATAAAGCTAATATAAGCTTATCTGAATATCCCCAATCGTCAATTCTCAAAATAGACCGAGCTGCTTCTTTATAATCTCTATTGGTAATCAAATCTGGATCGGTTTTATTTTCTCGATAACTTGATAGTGCATTACTTCGAGTACACCAATCATCACCTAAAGCTTTTGATAATTTAGCGTGTAATACGATGGTTTGAGCAAAAGAGCGTGCTATAGATTCTGGAAATTCTCTCCCTTTAACTATTTCATCCGTATTTTTTTCTCCCAGAAATTTACCTATATTCCAAAAATCATCTATGCTCAATTCTTTGGCAGATTCTGGTATGATAGACAAATACTTTTTAAAATCTTTTGAACTTTCAACACAAGCAGACTTCACGATCTCTCTGAGACTGGAATCTACTGTTGTCGTCTTGGCAACTAATAAATCAAAAGTAGATAATTCAACCCCACCCATATTGATTACTGAGAAAATTCCAGCTAACCGATCGAACTCTTTAGATGGAACTTCTAAAACTGGAAATTCAAAATTAATAATATTGTTAAGTGTAGCTTCTAGTTTAGAACGCCATTTAGAAAACTCGCGCTTTAAATTTTTCAACCGTTCTTTATACACTTCATGTTCTAAAATACTTTTATTTTCTTTTAGCTTTTTTCCCTCTTGAGTCTGATTTAGTATTATTTCTTGCCTTTCTTCAAATAAATCAATTATAAATGTGGGATCGAATTGTAGAGAGTTAGAATTCTCATCTTCACTGTAAAGTTTATCTAATGGAACATAAATACCTTCTTCTATGCCAACTTGCGTTTGAAGAGTTTTAACGGTACAAAAATCGGATAAATCCGAATCGGATTTTTCATAATAATAAGGGCTATTTTTATCTGTTTTTTTGTATTTGACGAATACGATTGCTTCACACGCTTCTTCATGCGGCATATCACGAGTATTGGGCCATTGTAAGTTCTCTAGGCCAAGCTTATTAAGATTCAAGAACCATCTCAGCCTATAATTTCGATTAAGTTCGTTACTTGCACAGTGAAAGGCTGTTCCTAACATCAAATCGAGAGCCGTTAATCTCTGTTGACCATCCAAAAGGTATTCACAAGAATAAGCTTTTCCTTTTTGTAAGTATTGTGTTACTTTAATGTTCTTTAGATCTTCTGGTTTGAGGTTTGCCTTTTGTATAAAAGTTTCATGCAAGGTTTTTTCTGGAATAGATAAAGGTTTTCTCACAGACATTATGTGGCTGTCTGCTTCCGTACCAATTAAAGCTTGACCAACAGGATATTCGAGTATTATGGAAGCCATAAGAGATTGCCATCTTTCAGGATTCCAGACAAAAGGACGTTGAAAATTTGGTAGTAGTAAATCTCCCTGACGCAGCGAGTAAAGTAACTGTCCAATAGTTCTTGATGTCATGTATATCCCTTGTTAGAGTGAACTTTACAAAATATTCTCATCATAGTACATATAAACGATATCTTTGTAATCAATAGCAGCCAACATCGCAAATTCCATCTAATTTCCTTCGCTTTAACTACTACAGCAATATATTGCTAACAAACCTCAGACGCTTTTAGAAGCGATCGCACTAACCAAAAACAACACTTAAATCCAAAACAAAACCAGGTAAAATATTTTCCCCCGATAAACTGGTAGGACGATCGAACACTTCTACACCTCTATCCCTTCTCCAAACTTCAACCAATTTATTCTTCGGATCGATTAACCAACCCAAACTAGCGCCATTGTCCATATATTCTTCCATCTTTCGTCGCAAAGGTTCCATATTATCCGTAGCAGATCGCAACTCAATTACAAAGTCAGGACACAACGGTGGAAAAGTTTCTTGTTGTTGTAAAGTTAACTTATCCCACTTTGCTTTACTTACCCAAGCAGCATCGGGAGAACGATATGCGCCATTAGGAAGACAAAAACCAGTAGACGAGTCAAAAGCTACTCCTAAGTTTGTTTGACGAGTCCAAGCTTGAAGTTGAAAAGATATCTCTATATTCCTTTTACCAGTATTTCCCCCAGTCGGTGGCATAATTATAATCTCTCCTGTAGCAGTGCGTTCTAAACATACATCTCGGTTAGCGATCGCCAATTGTTTAAACTGTTCTGGGGTTACTTTAAAACTTGGAGGAATATTAATCGTCAGAGTATTCATTGCATTTTTCCCATCTTCAACGCGATCGAAGCTTTAAACTCTCTAGCTGTTTCTCCTTTATCTCAAAACAACTAGAGTTATTTTAATTAATAATGTTATACACAAACGCTAACCTAACGATCGAACTGATGAACAGCGTCACTCTACCAAAAATCAACGAACAAGACCGAATAATCGTCCACAAAACTCAGATGGGGACGACTGAAGCATATCTTGGCGCTGTTACTTTAGAATGGTTGGCTAATAGAGTAAATTTCGCCTCCCAACTCCCCCTATTTCAACAAAAATTCGACCCAGAAACTAATAACGTCATCATAGACGCAGAGACGATCGAAGAAATTCTCCAACGTCCCCTCGACTGGTCCCGTCAAGCATCCCTAACTCAATATTTAATTACCAGAAAAGCACATAAATTCCCTGCTGTTTTAGTCGTTATTAGTCCCAACTGGGTAGATAACCCCAATGCATCGGAATGGAACGATCGCCAACAAGCTACTACATCTGCTGCTACTTTCACCAGTTTAAATTCCGACGGCGCTATCGGATTATTAGATATATCCCCACACTATTCTCTCTATGCTTTAGACGGACAACATCGACTTATGGGTGTTAGGGGTTTAATGGAATTAATTACAACGGGTCAACTCCCCAGATATACCAAAACTAAACGACCCACAGGTGCAACTATTACCCTCGATCGCCTCTTAGAAACCTACAATATAGACCCAACATACCTGCAAAGTTTAACTAAAGAAAAGATCGGTATTGAATTTATCCCCGCAGTTATCCCTGGAGAAACTCGTCAACAAGCAAAAAGACGCATTCGATCTATATTCGTCCACGTTAATTTGATGGCGCAACAGTTAAGTAAGGGACAGTTAGCATTATTAAATGAGGATAATGGTTTTTCTATTCTCGCCAGAAAAATAGCTGTCACCCATCCTCTCTTAAAAGATATGCCAGGACGCAACCCCCGCGTTAATTGGGATGGCGCTACAGTAAGTGCAAAATCAACCGTTTTAACTACCCTACAAGCAGCAGAAGACATTGCACAACGCTATTTAGAACCCAAATTTCCTCATTGGAAACCTGTAGATAAGGGTTTAATTCCCCTCCGTCCCGAAGAAGAGGAATTAGAAGAAGGGTTAAAACTGTTCAATAAGTTGTGGGACTATTTTGCTAGTCTCCCCAGTTATCAAAGACTTGAGTCGGGTATACCCACCCTCGATATGCGTCGCTTCAGCCACGAAAAACCTCCAGGAGAAGCAAATATCTTGTTTCGTCCTGTAGGACAAATTGCTTTAGCACAAGCTTTGGGAATACTGGTGTTTGAGAAGGGGTTTGCTTTAGAAAATCTGTTTGCTAAATTGCGCCAATACGATGCAGCAGGAGGCTTTACTCATTCGGACTATTCCGAGTCTCTTTGGTATGGCGTTCTTTACGACCCCAATAAAAGGCGTGTTCTAGTTTCTGGTAAGGATTTGGCGGCTAAGTTAATTGTCTATATCCTCGGTGGTATTGAAGATAAAATGGAACGCGCTTATTTACGACAAAATTTGGCAAAGGCTAGAACTATTGAAGATAAAGCTATTAGTTTCCAGGGTCGTTTTGTCAAACCTAAAGATGTCGGTCTCCCCTCGGCTTTGTAAGTTTTTTATGAGCAAAAAATCAAAATAGTTGACAACGATCGGCTTTTTCTGGTATTTTTATCTTAGTTTCTTTCATAATGGTAATATTGACACTCACCACTAAACACAAATATTCCTATTATAAAATAACAATATCAGAAAAAAATCAAAAAGTCTAGTGGGACGACAAAAAAATCGTTTTTCGTATTACCTAAAGCGAAAAAATGTATTACAAAAACCGACTTAAATCGAACTCTTCTTCAGAGGATTGTTCTTTAAATCTTTCTTGAGAAAGTATCAACAAAATTCTTTCTGTATAGTCTACCGCGCCGCGCAATTCATCCCGCAAAATCTCCAAACCTCCATTAGCATATTCTTCAAAAATTTGCAAGCGTTGTTCGTCATTTTCTGGGTAAAAAGAGGAGAGAATTTTGGGGTTGCCAGTTTCAGCGATCGCCAACAATTTAATCGGCATATCGTAACCCCTAGAAATAAAAATTTCTAACCCAATGGGAGCAGGTTCCTTAGTAGAAATCGTACCTAATGGCTGTCTTTTTTTCCATTTAGCTCCCAAAGCTGCAGCAAACATTACTACATCAGCATAGGTCTGAAAAGGTCCTGTCGTGCCTTGAGAATCTACCAATTCTTTAACTAACTCAGCTTTATCTTTAGCAACCCTAACTCTGTTGACAGGCATTTTAAACCTCTAATCGTTTAACGGAATAGCTGTTGGCTGTTAGCTATTAGCTCGACGAATTAGTTTCGGTAGCAGATCGAACAGCAAACAGCAAACAGCAAACAGCCAAAATGCGATCGTCAGAAAAGTCCTAAATCGGTAACAGCACCAACACTACTAGAAGAAACTAACTTAGCATATTTACCTAAAACACCTCTGTTATAACGAGGTGGAGTAGGTTGCCAATTAGCGCGACGAGTAGCTAATTCTTCTTCAGATACATTTAACTGTAATAAAAGCTTCTCGGAATCAATAGTTATACTATCTCCTTCTTTTACCAAACCGATAGTACCTCCTACTGCTGCTTCCGGTGCTACGTGACCTACGACCATGCCGTAACTCCCTCCAGAGAAGCGTCCGTCAGTGATTAAACCCACGGAGTCTCCCAAACCAGCACCAATAATAGCTGAAGTAGGAGCGAGCATTTCTCGCATTCCTGGACCGCCTTTAGGACCTTCGTAGCGCACTACTACTACGTTACCTGCTTTAATTTTACCTGCTAGAATCGCATCCAAACATTCTTCTTCTGATTCAAACACCCTAGCAGTGCCAGTAATAGTCTTATTTTTCACTCCACTAACTTTAGCTACAGCGCCTTCTTCTGCCAAATTGCCTTTTAAAATAGCTAGGTGTCCTTGGGGATATACGGGGTTATTCCAAGGACGAATTACGTCCTGATTTTCTGGAGGTGCGTCGGGTACGTCGGCTAACACTTCAGCAATAGTTTGTCCGCTAATGGTTAAAGCATCCCCGTGTAAGAGGTCGTGTACTAATAACATTTTCATCACCTGGGGAATGCCACCTGCTTGGTGTAAATTGATGGTGACGTATTTACCAGAAGGTTTCATATCGCACAATACTGGTACTCTCTGACGAATAGTTTCAAAATCATCCAAAGAAAGTTCTACACCGATCGTCTTGGCGATCGCTAACAGGTGCAACACTGCATTAGTGGATCCTCCCACTGCCATCACTACAGAGATAGCATTTTCAAATGCTTTGCGGGTTAAAATTTGACTGGGTAGAATTTGTTTGCGAATAGCTTCTACCAAAACAAAAGCAGATTTTTCCGTACTTTCGGCTTTTTCTTCGTCTTCTGCTGCCATAGTAGAAGAGTAGGGTAAACTCATACCCATAGCTTCAAAAGCAGAGGACATGGTATTAGCAGTAAACATTCCTCCACAAGCACCCGCACCAGGACAAGCATTGCGTTCGATCGCCAGTAATTCTTCAGTGGTTATTTTCCCCGCACTGTATTGTCCTACTGCTTCAAAAGCACTGACAACGGTTAAATCTTTGCCTTTATAATTGCCTGGTTTAATAGTGCCGCCATAAACAAAGATACCAGGAATATTGGTACGAGCGATGCCAATTAATGCTCCTGGCATATTTTTATCGCAACCGCCAATTGCCAGTACTCCGTCCATACTCTGACCGTTGCAAACTGTTTCGATCGAGTCTGCGATTACTTCTCGCGATACTAGGGAATATTTCATCCCTTCGGTTCCCATAGAGATGCCATCGCTAATAGTTATGGTACCGAACATCTGGGGCATTGCTCCAGCCTGTTGGAAAGCAACTTCGGCACGTTTAGCCAGATCGTTAATACCCACATTACAGGGAGTAATGGTGCTGTATCCATTTGCCAGACCGACAATAGGTTTAGTAAAGTCATTGTCGCCAAAGCCTACTGCTCGTAGCATAGCGCGGTTGGGAGTTCTTTGGCTTCCTTGAGTAACTACTTGACTTCTTCTGTTATCTGGCATCGATCGGTTCTCCTTATGAGCTTGAGTTGTAGCGATTTGTCTATTTTGCGCTTTGGTTGCCTCCTTTGCTGCTAGATGTCCCTAAAGGTTTAACAAGTAGGGAATAGGGAATAACGTGAGTTTCCTTCTGACCAGATTTGCTGTTTTTTGCTGCGCTCGTCAAGGATCTTAAGGTTTCTACTGACTCGGCGAACCCTATCTTGAGGACTTGATTGAACTAAATCACAGCAAGTCTGACTATTATCTCAACGTCTACCTCGATCTATATCAATGATTTTTAAATAAAACTTAGCAATTATTAATACGTAAGTGTATGTAAGTCAACAAAGTTTAATTTTTTACTTGATGGGAGATAAGTAAGTAGGTAGATCTTTATAAAGATTAATCCCATATCTTATTACAGCAAGCAAAGGTGACGAAATCGAGACAAACATTAGAAATAATCAGGATTGGTCCACTATGCAAGGCAGAACTTTATCAAAATCCTTAACAAAAAAGCGAACACTCAACTATACCTCTCCTGTTCTCTCTCCCCCTACTGATTCTCGTTGGTCATCGAAAAATCGAGAAAAAATTGATGATTCCGAGCAAAAACAGTTCCCTCTCGATTATAAATACAGAGAAATTTATTTAAACTTAGAACGAAAAGTTTATCGTTCTCTGTTCCAAGCTAATGACCCGACTATGGTTGATAGTTGGGAAATAGACTTACAAATAGCTCTGACAATTTTATTTGAAGAGCCATTATCTTGTGGCTTGTCCAACTTTGACTTGATGAAGAAAGTCATATCGAATAGCGATCGCGTTATTGAATGGTTTAATTCGTTACCCGAACTTGAATATCGTATCAAAGTTTGCGACTACATTATTCAAATTTACAATTGGGCCGAAAAGCTACATCAATGGCGCTCTAAAAAAGCAATTTAGACTTAGTAAGAAATGAATAAGCAAAAACTTTACTCAAACTGGGACAAACAAGCTCAAGATTTTTGGGAGAGAATTAGCTATTCACTCCGAAGAAAAAAGTCAATAAAACAAAGAGAACAATTGGAACAAAACTGGGTTAAACAATCTGAAAATTATTGGGCATAATTAGGACAATTTAGAGCAATTACACTCTGGTTAACTGACAAAACTTCAGAAATAGAGTGCTCAAATCCAAGTTTCCCTAATTCTTCAAATTCACTTCCTCCATCGCTTTTGTCTTTAACCTTTTTAAATTAAATTTGAGACGATGAAAATTTGGCAAAAATTAATTCTAGCCTTCGGTCTTAGCTCCTCCTTATTGGGAATAATTAGTGTTTCAACAATTAAAATAGATAAAGAAATTCAATCTCAAAGTAATGAAATTGTTAGCGGTATACTGCGAGAAACTAAAGCTGGATATGAAATGTTTTCCTCTATACAATCAATTCAAAATTTGACTGAAAAATTATTAGTTGAGAATCAAAGTAATTTAGCAAAACAGAGCACTCTAAAAAAATACCAATTTCAAATTGAAAGAGAATTGAACCAATTAGAGTCAACTATACGAGAAGCTAAAGAAGCTACTATTTCTCAACAAAAGCTAATTGATTCATTTAAAATCAATATGATTAATCAACCAGTTATAAAATCAGAAGACAATGAAGATTTCTTAAAGCTGAATGAACTTTTTAAACAAGTACAGCTTTATAGAAAAGAATGGAATGTTCTTTTGGAAAATCTCAAGCAAAACCCCAAAATATCTGAGTTTGATTCCGAAAATAATTTAATTAATAGAATGAATCAATCAATTACTCCCTTAGTCAAAAAATATTATGAAAACTCGTTATCAGAAATTATTGAATCGGAATTAACAACTCAAAGATTGGTAGCAAACAACATTAGAACCATTAGAAATTATTCCCTCTCTGGTTTGTTGCTTTCTTTACTTTTATTTATCTACATATATCATTCTATTTATGCTCAAATCAAAAAGTTGAAAGTCGCTACTTTTGAATTGGGTCAAAATTTTTCAGAATATGAACCGATTCAGACTCCAACTTCTAATGATGAATTAGGTAAGTTAATTGATTATTTTAATAAAACGATTAAACAAATACAAGAAAAAATTATAGACAAATCTTATCTGGATCGTATTATCAATTCCATGAGCCAAAGCCTTATAGTTATTGATAATCAAAATAAGATTACCAAAATCAATAATAATACTCAGGAACTTTTAGGGTATATAGAATCAGAATTAGTGGGTCAATCTATTCATGATATTTTGGCTCCAGGCAACATCTTAAATATAGATGAATTGATTGAGCTAGATAATATTTCTGAGAATTGTTTTCTTCTGGATTTGATAACAAAGGCTCGTCAAAAAATATCTGTTAGAGTATATTTTTCTTCTTTATATGACTCTTTGGGTCAGAAAAGAGGTACTATTTGTATGGCAATAGAAAATGACCACGCACATTTAACAGAGATAGTTTTACGAAAAAGTAAAGAAAATGCCAAAAAAAATACAGAAGAGAAAATCAAAGTAAAAGACACAAAAAGCATCTCAACTTTGTAATCAATAGTGGCAAATATGGAGAAATAATATAAAGTATTATTTCTCCATATACAGTTATTAATATTTTTTAGGGCTTTTAATTTCCTTTACGCACGTCAAAATATAAGACGGCAAGATTACGTTTTGGTCCAGTTGGGCGATCGAGAGTGCTCGAAAATTCGAGCACTCTTAATTCCTCTTTAAAAGAGCGATCCGCGTAGCGGATCTCAATACTGTTCGGTTAAGAGTTTTTATTTTTTCTCGCTCCAAGCAGGGGAGGCTGGGGAGCAGGGGGGGGGAAATTTCACAATATAGGTCTTTTTTACTTTTATCTGATTGTTTCTCCTCCCCCCCTGCACCCCCTGCCCCTTTCACCAAATAATTTTGGCTTAACCGAACAGTTCAGTTTGTTTTTCGAGAGTAATGATAGCTTTATAAACTGTCTTATTTGTTTTCTTATCTAAGAGCTTTTCAACATCTTTTTCTACGGAGATAGTTATCGAGCTCGAAACTATTTGTCCGACATTGTTTAATCAAACCATAAAACTACCATGCTACAACCCCAAGCAGGAGCGCCTAAGTACAAATACTTGATAAGTCTCGATTCTGGCGATCGCCCAACTGGACCAAAACGTAATCTTGGCGTCTTACATTTTGACGTGCGTAAAGGGAACTTTAATTCCAGCCCTTTTTACTTCGTCGAACTCACGTCCTTTTAACATCTTTTGCAATTTTTTTAAATTTTTAGAAACTTGCACTAAAGAATAGGGAAATATAAATTATGCTAGAGTTCGCTATAAAAATTTGTTTATTCTTCAAAATCTTAAATCTAAAATTGAGAGCTCAGATAATTACCCACTAACTTCTGAAACTTTTACACTAAAAAAAACGTCCTTTAAGTGAAATGGGTCACAACTCAGACAAAATTAGGGATCGCGATACTATGGAACAAATTGCATCTGAATTATAGATAAAATTAGGATCGCCGTCAGCGATTTTTATCAATTATTTTATTATTTTTTTTGCTTTTCTATGCCAATTAACTACTTATTATAATTCAAGTATCATTTGTATCTTTTGCCATTTTTCACTCAACAAGTTATCTATAATACCAATTTGTTACTTGCCTGAGCTATATTCAAATAAATGAGGAGTAGAGTCAAACTATAGTTACAGTCTAATTGATTTTATTAACCAGATTTCGAGGAAAGTCAATGTCTAAAAAAAATCAGAGAAAAGGTATTTTTGCTGTTGTAGGTGCTGTTGCTATTGTAGCGATCGGAGGCTCTTACTTATGGGCTCGCACTATTATAGGAAAAGAATTAAGTCCCGCCGAAGCTGCTGAAATGGTGCCAGAGGAAGCATGGATGGCAACCTACATTTCTACTAAATCAAAAAGTTGGTCAAAATTAACTGAATTTGGCTCTAACAAAGCCAAAGATATGCTCGATGAAGAACTAGATTACGTATCAAGACAACTTTCATCTAACGATATAGATTACCACAAAGATATCGAGCCTTGGCTAGGAAGCATGATGATAGCGACGTTTCCTCCAGATGAAGGTAAATCAATGATGAAACAAGAAAACCTAAATGTACTGGGAGTTCTTGGCATTAAAAATAAGTTTGAAGCGGGAATGTTTATTAACAAAAAAATCAAAGGTAAAGTAAACTCCAATGACTTAAATGACTTCCAAGAAAGGATATATAAGGGGGTAATAATTATAGAAACAAAAACTCCAACAAACGAGTTATTGAATACAGCCTTGATGGACGATCGGTTAATTATGGCTTCTAACCGAGAAGTCATGAATAAGACAATAGATACCATCCAAGGAGGACGTTCTTTTGAAGATAAAATAAAGGAACAAGAAATGGTGCCCAAAAAATTGGGCAAACAAACAACTCTAATTAAAATCTATATGCCCGATTATGCCACTCTAATGAAAACATCTTTGCGCTCTTCACCCAAAACTAGACTAGCTGCTAGAACTGTGGATAAAATAAATGATGTAGAAGCAATAATGATGGGGGTTGGTGTTAACGATCGGGGAATCCATTTTCAGACCCTAGCTAAACTAAAAGAAGAAGAAAATAGACAGCGCACTAGAAGGATACCAGGTGATATATTATCTAGTCTACCCAACAACACAATTGCTTTAGTGAATGTTGAAAATCTCGATAGAACCTGGTCTTCACTTCTCGATCGAGCAGCCAAAGATCGCATATTAAAATTCAATTTAAACAAATACAAAAAATCCTTTGAAACAAGTATGAATCTCGATCTAGATCGGGATGTTTTTTCCTGGATGGATGGAGAATTTGCTTTGGCATTGATTCCCGCAGATAGAGGATTTTTAGCTGATTACGGATTAGCTGGAATGGCAATGTGGACGACTAGCGATCGATCGCGAGCTGAAGAAACCCTGAAAAAACTAGAAGCAAAAACAGAATCTTTCAACGATATTTCGGTAAGAAAAAGAAATCTTAATGGGACAGAAATAACTGAATGGATAAATTTTCAAGGAAAAGATATTTTGTCTTATGGTTGGGTAGATGATAGTTCTTTGTTGTTAACTTTTGGGACTCCTCCCGACCAAACTTTAGACATCCAAGCAAACAAGTCCATATCAAAAGATAAAACTTTTACTACCGTTACCAGTTATTTACCAAAAACAAATCAAGGTTATCTTTATATCAACAATTTAGATGCAATTATAGCAGTACTCGATCGATTATTTGAGGACACTTCTTACTCTGTTATTCCAGAAGCAAGAGCGGCTTTAACTTCAGTAGAGGCAATTGCTGTCACTACCAGTGAACCTAAACCATTTTTCAGTCAATTAGATATAATGGTGTCTCTTAAATCCAATAATAAAAATTAATAAGGATAAAAGATAAAAGATAAAGGATGAATAAGAACTTTTTACTTTCATCCTTTATCCCCCATCCCTACCTCACTACTCTCGCATCACATAACCAACACCTCGTACAGTTTGAATTAAACGTTTTTCTCCGTCAGCTTCTAGTTTGAGACGCAAATAGCGAATGTAGACTTCAATAATATTAGAATCCCCCATAAAATCGTAACCCCAAACCGTTTCCAAAATGCGATCGCGGGTGAGGACTTGTCGGGGATGGGAAATTAAATATTCGAGGAGATCGAACTCTTTAGCAGTGAGTTCGATAAAGCGATCGCCTCGATAAACTTCGCGAGTGCTGCGGTTCAAGCGCAAGTCAGTAAATTGTAAAATGTCGGTGTCTTCTCCTACACTGCGTCGCAGGTGCGCTCGAATTCTAGCGAGTAACTCTTCAATGCTGAAAGGCTTAACCAAATAATCGTCAGCACCAGCATCTAACCCAGTCACGCGATCGCTGACCTCATCTTTGGCTGTTAGCATAACGATCGGCACTTTAGAACCAGTATTGCGCAAGCGTCGGCAGATTTCTGGCCCAGATATTCCAGGTAACATCCAGTCGAGAATAATTAAATCGGGGTTGGACTCTCTAGCGGAGGCTATACCCGAAAAACCGTCATTAGCAACTGTTACTTCATAGCCTTCATATTTGAGTTCTAACTCAATAAAATGAGCTAGTTTAACTTCGTCTTCTACAATCAAAATACGGGAACTCATTTCTGCTTCGGTAGTCGAGGTGGAGGAGTAGGAATGGGAGCGAGAATCCGATTGAGCTGGCTTAACTGTTCAGCTGTTCCCATACAAATTAGCAAATCTTTTTCCATGAGGCGAGTCTCTCCCATCGGTCCAGCTATTAGAGTCCCGTCAGCGCGACGAATTGCCAACACCAAAGCACCAGATTGCGATCGCAACCTAGCTTCTCTCAAAGTTTGTCCCACGCAAGGACAATTTTTAGGATCCAGTAGAAATTCTTCCATATAAAAAGAGCGATCGGCTCCACTAATAATTCCGTCAACAAAATCCATTACTTGGGGTCTCAATGCTGCTGCTGCCAAACGCTTACCGCCAGTAATATAAGGAGAGACTACCATATCTGCACCCGCTCGTTGTAATTTTTGTACGGCTTCTTGCGTACTAGCACGAGCGATGGCGCGCAGATTGGGATTGAGGGTTTTAGCAGATAGTACGGTGTAGAGATTTTCTGCATCAGATCCCAATGCTGCAACCAAACAGATTGCTTTTTCTATTTTGACTCCCATAAGAGTCTCGTCTAGAGTGGCATCGCCCATAAGAGCAGTGTAACCGAACTGTTTAGCCGCTTCTACTTGCTCGATATTTAAATCGACGATCGCAAAGGGAATATTTTCTGCTTTGAATTCCATTGCTACTTGGCGACCCATACGGCCAAACCCACAGAGAATATAATGTTGTCGTAGACTCTCGATCAATTGTCTCTCCTGCCTCAGTTTAAATCTTTGCTGAAAGTAGCCTTCAAGAAAAGCTTCTGTAAGACCATTGACAATATAGGCAATAACGATTAAACCTGCCAAAATCAAACCGATAGTAAAAAGACGGGAAGTGGCTGAAAGGGGATAAGTTTCTCCATACCCCACTGTAGATAAGGTAATTGCGGTCATGTAAAATGCATCTAACCACGACCAACCCTCAACTAGCTTGTACCAAAGAGTACCGAGGAGTGAAAGACCCCCTAGTCCTAGACCGCCAACGAATAGCTGTTGCCTGAGCCGTCGTTCTTTTTCCTGAAAACTATACAAAGCCGTTTCGCCTCATCAAAACAACTTCGGATCGCATTTATTGGGACTCAAACTATTTTTAAAATCCGATCGAAACAGAGATCTTATCCCAATTGTGATTAACATTGCCTTTATAGATTTAGATTTTTTTGCTCAGGAGTTAGTTAATTATGAGTCAACAAACTCTGACTGAAAATAATTCGGTTATTCCTCAAAGAGCATCCACCCCCTCCACTGACTTCGAGCGAGACAATTTTGATACTTGGGTGATGAATACCTATGGACGTTTTCCTTTAGCCATAGAAAAGGGACTTGGCTGTCGGCTAACAGATACCCAAGGAAGGGAATATCTAGACTTTGTTGCTGGAATTGCCACTTGTACATTAGGTCACGCTCACCCTGCTTTAATTGAAACCGTAACGCAGCAAATGAAAAAGCTGCATCACGTATCCAATCTCTATTACATCCCAGAACAGGGACAATTAGCACAATGGATTGTAGAAAATTCCTGTGCGGATAAGGTATTTTTCTGTAACTCAGGTGCGGAAGCCAATGAAGCGGCGATTAAATTGGCTCGCAAGTACGGTCACAAAGTGTTAGAAATCGAAGAGCCAGTAATTTTAACTGCTAACTCTAGCTTCCACGGACGTACTTTAGCAACCATTACAGCTACAGGACAGCCTAAATATCAAAAAGATTTCGATCCTTTAGTGCCTGGATTTGAATACGTTCCTTATAATGATATTCAAGCTCTAAAAGCTGCGATCGCAGATATTGACGAAGGCAATCGTCGGGTAGCTGCAATTTTGATCGAACCTTTACAGGGAGAAGGTGGCGTTCGTCCTGGAAATTTAGAATATTTCGCCCGCATGCGGGAAATTTGCGACGAAACAGGTATTCTACTGATCTTCGATGAAGTGCAAGTAGGAATGGGTCGTACTGGTAAGTTATGGGGTTACGAAAATCTAGGAGTAGAACCAGATGTCTTTACCAGCGCTAAAGGTTTAGCAGGGGGTATTCCTATTGGCGCTATGGCGTGTAAGAAATTTTGTGATATGTTATCCCCAGGAACCCACGCTAGCACTTTTGGCGGCAATCCTTTAGCTACTGCTGCTGCTTTAACTGTAGCTCGAACTATAGAGAATGAAGGTATTTTAAACAACGTTATAGAGCGAGGAGAACAGTTACGGACAAAATTAAGAGAGATTGCAGCTAAATATCCCGATTTGTTTGTAGAAGTACGGGGCTGGGGTTTAATTAATGGTATGGAAATAAAAGAGGAGTGCCAATTGACTTCCATCGATATCGTCAAAGCAGCGATCGATCTGGGTTTGTTAATTGCTCCTGCTGGTCCTAAAGTACTGCGTTTTGTTCCCCCATTAATTGTGTCCGATTTTGAGATCGACCTAGGGATGGAACTTCTTTGTGAAGCGATCGAAGCGGCGATCGCTTGAGATAACAATTTTTAAGATGGGGTCGGTGGTCAGTGGTCAGTGCAAATAGCAAATAGCCAACAACAAACCACTAACCACTATTATCTAAATGTTCTTTGATACTCTCGCCGCTAAATTTTTAATTTTAGGGGGAGATTCTTAGAATCGAATCTCTAAAGGCTGTATCAAGCAACCATTAATACGTCAAACATAACCACAGGCTATGTCATTCGCTTTACTTTTTAGAATACGCTTACCATCGTCCGCAGAGGCTTTTCAGCTTGCCAGTAAGCTAGAGCCTAAATTTAGGAGGATTGATTCGTTTATTATCTCAGACTAAGGGTTTAAAGGGAGTCCCCACACCGCATTATTATCAGATGGTAGAGCAACAGCATCTTACATTACTCGATCGAGGTGTAACAAACTGGAATAATTGGAGAGAGCAAAATCCCGATTTGGAAATAGACCTTATTGGAGTCGATCTATCCGAAGCTAATCTCACTAAGATCGACTTGAGTGGGGTTGACCTCTCTGAAGCTAATCTCAGCGGCGCCAATCTTTCTGAAGCTAATCTCAGCGGCGCAGATCTGTCTAATACTAACCTAAGTTTTGCAAATCTTACTCTAGCTAATTTAAGTTTTGCTTATTTAAGCTCGGTCGATTTCAGTTGTGCTAATCTCACTGAAGCAGATTTAAGTGGAGCCTATCTCAATCAAGCTAATTTCAGCTTTGCTGACCTCAATAAAGCCGATCTTAGCTTTGCTAATCTCACCGAAGCCGACTTGACTGAAACAGACTCGATCGAAGCTAAATTTAGTTTTGCTGACCTGTCTGAAGCTAATTTAAGTGGCGCAAACCTCAATAAGTCTAATTTTAGAGAAGCAGTTTTGAGCAAAGCAATATTAGATGGAGCTAATCTCAATGAAGCTAACTTTAACTTTGTCAATCTCACTGAAGCTAATCTAACAAACACTGAAGCTTTATTTACTAATTTTACTGGTGCTACATTTACTGGTGCTTGTCTGACAAATTGGAAAATTAATGCTCAAACTCTATTGGATGAAGTCATTTGTAACTATATTTATTTGCACTCTAAAGATCGAGAGCAAAACTTAAAAGAGACAAGACAAAATTTTGCCCCAGGAGAATTTACTAAAGTATTTCAAAAAACCAGAGAAACTATTAAGCTTATTTTTCGAGATAAGATCGATATACCAGCGTTTATTGCTGCATTTAAACAATTAAAATTGGAACATACAGAATACTCGCAATTATTTATTCAGGCACTAGAAACCGAACTAGATGGAGCTTTTGTCGTTCGCATTGAAGTTCCTTTTGAATGCAATCTAAACAAAATAGAATCAGCTTTATGGCAAAAATATAAGCGGCAAGTAGAAGTAAATAAGAAACAGCAATTATCTCAAAATCTCGCCAAAGAATTAGAAGAAAAAGATAGCGATCGGTTAATAAAAATACTAGAAAAAATAGTAAGCATAGACGAGAGGGGAAATAGGTTTTATGACAAAGAATATAGCTCAGAAATAAAACAAAATATTGCCGAAGCAGCAGGAGAAATTAGGGGTATTTTGCAAGAGTTAGACGATAATTTATCAACATCAACAAGAGTTAAAAAACTAGGGGTTGTAAATAAAGCTGCCGAACAAATAGAGAAAAATATAGAATTAAAGAAGAAAATCGCGCATATTTTCAGTTTAGGAGCATCTCAAATCCTTAAGAATAAAATTAGTCACCCACTAGGAAAAATTTTGTTGACAATTATGGAAGAAGAATGGTAAAGAAGTGAATTTTAAAATTGCTATCATATAAAAAAAATTTAATTAATAATTCTTTGAAAAATTCTTCAGCATACCTGTTAGTAGTTCACGGAAGTCGCAATCCCAACTACCAAATCGCCTTAGAACAACTAGCTAACTCAGTTCGTCAACAATTTCAGTTACAACAATACGATCGAGAAAAATTAGCAACTAGAACATCAGTACTAACTAAATGGCAATCCCCTCTAGTAGGGACAGCATCCCTAGAATTATCCCCAGTACCTTTACACGAGACGATCGAGCAATTTTCCCGACAAGTTATAAAGGCTGGGTTGAAAAAATTGTATATTTTGCCGCTGTTTTTGCTGCCAGGGGTTCACGTAAAAGAAGATATTCCTGCCGAAATAGCACTGGCGCAACAAATCTTAGACGAGCGCCTAAAATTAGAATTACTCCCATATCTAGGTAGCGATCGAAGTTTAGTTAGCTTAGTAGCAAAACAATTTGCCATTTTACGAGGGCGATCTCTTGAGGATACCCGTAGCAGCGCGAGAATCTTATTATCTCACGGCAGTCGTCGCCCAGGTGGAAATCAACCCTGCGAAGCGATCGCCTCTGAATTACATGCATATGCTGCTTACTGTTCTGTATCTCCTAGTTTGGCAGAACAAATAGAAAATTTAGCAGTAGCTGGTTTCAAAAAAATTGCCATCGTACCCTATTTTCTCTTTACTGGCGGAATTACCAAAGCGATCGTTCAGGAAGTACAAAAATTACAAGCAAATTTTAATACCATAGAATTACTCTTAGGTCAACCTCTAGGAATAACCAGAGAATTAGCCACCTCGATTGTCGAAGGATTGTACAAAAATGAACCACCACAGCCAAAGGTGTATAGGAAAAGTATACCTAGTCGGTGCGGGACCAGGAGATCCAGGGCTGCTAACTATCAAAGCTAAAAGTTTGCTGGAATATGCAGACGTGGTGCTTTACGATGCCTTAGTAAGTCCAGAAATTTTAGCTGCAATTAACCCCAAAGCAGAAAAAATTAATGGAGGGAAAAGACGGGGTCGTCATTCTCTAGTGCAGTCCGAGACCACCCAGCTATTAATAGAAAAAGCTCAAACTAACCCAGTAGTAGTGCGTCTCAAAGGAGGAGATCCCTTTGTCTTCGGTCGCGGTGGAGAAGAGATGGAAGACTTAATTCAAGCAGGAGTACCAGTAGAAGTAGTCCCAGGAGTTACCTCCGGTATCGCCGCACCCGCTTACGCTGGCATTCCCCTCACTCACCGCCATTATAGTTCTTCAGTTACCTTTGTGACCGGACACGAGGCTGCGGGGAAATATCGACCCGAAGTTAATTGGGAAGCGATCGCAAAAGGATCGGAAACTATTGTAATTTACATGGGAGTTCACAACCTCTCCAACATTATCGGCCAATTACAAACAGGTGGTTTAAGCCCAGATACTCCCATAGCCTTAATTCGCTGGGGGACTACATCCAAACAAGAGCAATTAACAGGTACTTTAGAGACAATAGTTCAACTCGTATTCGACACTGAATTTAAAGCTCCAGCGATCGCTATTATCGGCGAAGTAGTCAATCTGCATCGAGTTCTCTCGAATTTTAAATAAATTTGTCTGTTCAATGGCATTATATATGATGACAACTTAATCTTTGCTCACTGCTAGACAAGTATTACAATTAATAGGTTGGCAAGACCTCTTAATTGTAGAAATAGCAGAATCTAATCTTTCAGTTGAGCCAGTGTCTAAAATAAAGCGATTGATAATCGATCGCCAATAAAGAGGGACATACCTATTTGGGATCGCAAGATGCCAAGAAAGTCATTGGTAAAATTTTCTCTTTTTCCACTAGACTCAAAAACCGAACAGAGAATAAGTTAATACTTGTTCGTTGATTAGATTGGTTGTTTCTATGGTTATAAAGTCTTTCAGAAGTTAAAAATTAAAATGTCTCAATAACAAATGAATGAGCCAAATTTTTTGAGGAGAACAATGCTAAAACGATTTATTTTGGTAGCTGTAGTAACCCTATTATTTGTTTTTCAATTCCCGATCGCTAATGCAGCAGCTTTAGAACTTACTGAAGAAGATCGCACCGTATTATTAAACGAACAAGGAGAAGAGATCGTTCTCTCTCAAAAAGAATACGCACTGGGTCAAAAGATATTTAACGATACTTGTTCTCAATGCCATAATAGCGGCAGAACAAAAACTAATCCCAACGTGAGCTTAAGTAAAGGCGATCTTGCCGCTGCATTTCCTCGCCGCGATAACATCGAAGCAATGGTAGATTATCTCAAAGTACCTTATACTTACGATGGAGAATCAGAAATTAGTGTATTACACCCTAATACAAAAAGATCCGATCTTTTCGCTGAAATGAGAAATCTAACTGACGACGATCTAGAAGCATTATCGGGCTATATTCTGGCTCAACCCAAAATTCGCGGGGAAAAATTCTGGGGAGGCGGTAAAGTCTTTAACTAAGCCTCGATCTGTGGCTCTATAGTTTAAATCTGTCTCGATAACTAGACTGTCAGCATTTGGCGATCGGCCCTTAGCAAGGGAGCGAAAATTGTTTCGGTCGATCGTCGATCGCTGATAGTTACGATTTTTCTCCGAATATTTGTAGCAAACATAAAAGAAATTGGTATAGTAACTGGCTGGATAATTTGTTGATTGCCAGTTCCATGAATGGTCGAAAAGCTCTTCAAAATAACTGACCACAAAATCCATTAGAATCAGGACTGGGAAACTTTTAACTTAGTCACAACCCTCTTTTTCTGAAATATAACTAATAACAAACCTCAATAAAGGTGCTTTTATAAAGAGAAAAACATCTTATAAATATAAAAACAATACGTTTTATATAGATTGGGTTTTATTCTAAGATCCGAAAAGATATCCTTAAGAATAATGTTTAAATAAAAAGAAGATTAGCCTTGAAACTTCATGAACTTCGATTCAATTGTCGATATTATCAACTGCAAACTAATTGAAAGTCAAAACCAGCCATTAAATTCTACAGAAATTCTCGTTTTAAAAGGAATATGGGAGTACAAGACCTACGTCCAAATTGCTACAGAAGCAGACTATAGTTCTCGCTATATAACCAGCGTTGTTGCTCCATCCCTATTAGGAAAACTCTCTAAACTAATAGCTACGGAGGTAACAAAGAGAAACTGTAGAGCTGTAGTGGAAAATTATGTTAGAAAACAAATTCAAAAACCAAGTAGCACGATCGAGATCTCCGAACCAAAAGAGCCTTCCTATCCCAATGGAGCAGTTCCCAAAGACTCTCGATTTTATATAAAACGCCATCCCACCGAGGAACAGATTTATGCAGAGATTATGAAACCAGGAGCTTTAGTACGAATTAAAGCTCCCAAGGAAATGGGTAAAACCTCACTTTTGTTGAGAACCATAAATTACGCCAAAAATCAAGGTTATAAGGTAGTTAACCTGAATTTGGAACAATTTGACGAAGCATATCTCGAAGACATAAATAAATTTTTGCGCTGTTTGTGCAAACGCGTCACCGAGCAACTAGAACTAGAATCGAAATTAGAAGAATTTTGGGATGAAGATATAGGAAGTAAAGTAAGTTGCACTCTTTATTTCGGAAAATACATCCTCAAACAAATTAACACGCCTTTAGTAATAGCGATCGACGAATTAAATATCATTTTCGAGCATTCTCAAGTAGCCAAAGACTTTTTACCTCTGTTACGTTCTTGGTATGAAGAAGGGAAAAGATCTCAAGTGTGGCAAAAACTCCGTTTAATCGTAGTTCACTCGACTGAAATTTACGTTCCTCTTCATCTAAAACAATCCCCATTTAACGTCGGTTTACCCGCCAGTTTAGGTCTGTTCTCTCAAGAGCAAGTACAAAAATTGGCAAACCGCTACCAATTAAATTGGACGGATGAATCTCAAGAAGCTAAACAACTCATAGCAATGGTAGGAGGACATCCCTCACTAATACACGTAGCAATATATCATCTGCGATACAAAAATATAACTTTACAACAACTTCTGCAAACTGCACCCACCCCTACAGGAATATATTCTCATCACTTACAACGCCATCAAGTAGCGCTACAAGAAGAGCCTGAATTAGCTAAAGCTCTCAAATCTGTAATGAAGTCTAGCGAACCAGTATCATTAGAACCGATCGTTGCTTACAAGCTCACAAGCATGGGACTGATTAAGTTAGACCAAAATAAAGCAACACCCAGTTGCCAATTATATCGACAATATTTTCAGCAGTATTTTCCCGATTGTTGACAAACAGAAGATAATAAATTCTTGTTAACAGAAAAAAAAGATTTAAAAACTCATTGATATGTATGAGTTTTTTTATGAGTTTTTTATGATCTATATGATCTCAAGAGCTATTAGAGAAAAGCTAAGATAACTAGCAAATAATCATAAACAAACATAATAATCATCATATTTTCAAAGCAATTTTCTGGCTCCATACTAGGTCTATGCAATTTTTAAAAAAATTAGCTCGTAAAATTTCCCTGCGCAGCGTGCTTGTAGTTTCTTTTACAATTCAAATATCCACAGCAGTGGGACTGACTGGCTGGTTCTCATTTCGTAATGGACAACAAGCAGTATCGAATCTTGCAAGTCAATTAAGCAGAGAAATTGCCTCTGGCATTGAATATCGCATTCAAACTTACTTGCGTACCGGTCACATGTTCCACAGAGTGAACGAAATTGCGATCGCCAGTAACAATTTAAACAAAGAGGAAATCTCGGAATTAAAAGAGTATTTGTGGCAACAAATTCAACTATTTGATTCAGTAACTGGAGTTTATTTTGGTAACGAACGAGGAGATTTTATCGAGTTTGAAAGACGAGAAGAAGAAATTATTTTTTGGCTTAAGAATAGCTCTACAAATTTTGATACTAAACTCTATAAATTAGACAAACAGGGCAACCCAACTGAATTGGTGGAAACAAAAAACTACGATCCGCGCCTTCGTCCTTGGTATAAAACCGCAAAAATGTCTGGCAAACCTGCTTGGAGTGAGATATATCAATTTTTTCACCCCAAAAATTTAGGTATTACTCTAACTATCCCAATTTACAGCGAAATTGGGCAACTTTACGGAGTTTTGGGATTAGATCTCACTCTTTTGCAAATTGGGGATTTTATGCAGACTCTCGAAGTCAGCAAATCAGGACGCGCTTTTATTATGGAACCAAGTGGGGAAATTGTAGCAACTTCAGTGGCAACTGAACTGAATTTGCCCATCACAGAGCCTTTGTTTGCCTTTAATAGCAAAGACACTTTAATTCGAGAAGCAGCCAAGTATTTACAAGATCGACAAGAAGATCTAGATCGCCTTGAAACTCACCAAAAATTCACTTTTTTAGTCAACGATCGCCCCATACAATTAGAAGTGCTTCCTCTCAAAGATAGTTGGGGTCTCGATTGGTTAATTGTTGTGGCAATTCCTGAAGCAGACTTCATGGAAGAAATTAACGCTAATACGCGCACAACTGCGGTATTGTGTATTATTTCTTTGGCAATAGCAACTATAGTTGCCATCCTCACTTATAAATGGATTGTCAAACCTATTTTACATTTGTCAGAATCAGCCAAGAAGCTATCTCTTGGAGAGTGGGAGTGGGATTTACCCGTCCAACGTAAAGACGAACTGGGAGATCTAGCCAAGTCTTTTAAAAGTATGGCACAAAGCTTGCAAGAATCATTCGAGACATTGCAACAGAAAAACTCCCAATTGCAACGTTTAGACCGACTCAAAGACGAGTTTTTAGCAACTACTTCTCACGAATTGCGCACTCCTCTCAATGGTATTGTGGGTATTTCTCAGTCCCTTCTCGATGGAGTTACAGGAAAGCTTACCGACCCAACCCGATCCAATATAGCTTCGATCGCAACAGCAAGTCGCCGTCTGTCCAATCTAGTTAACGATATTCTCGATTTTTCTCAACTCAAACACAAAGATATTCAACTGACACTCAAACCAGTTGGGTTGCGCGAAATTGTAGAAATAGTTCTCACTCTCACTCAACCCGCGATCGCTGGCAAAAATTTACAGTTAATTAATTCTATTGCGGCAAATTTCCCCCTTGCTATGGCAGATGAAAATCGGCTGCAACAAATTCTCTACAATCTGGTGGATAATGCAATTAAGTTCAGCGATCGCGGCACGATCGAAGTCTCGGCAGAATTAATCAATGGAAACGAAAAGGAAGTAAAATCCACTTATATCGCTATATCGGTTCGGGATACGGGTATTGGCATAGCTGCAGATCGATTAGAGCGAATCTTTCAATCCTTCTTGCAAGCCGAAAATTCCACTGCCGGATATTATGGAGGTACGGGTTTGGGCTTAGCAGTGACGAAAAAGCTCGTGGAGCTACACGGTGGAGCGATCGCCGTTAAGTCTACCCTGGGTAAAGGTTCTTGCTTTACCTTTACGCTCCCTCTAGCAGCTACAAGCGAAAACGAGCGCAAGTTGGGATCTTCTTCAAAAATATTTGACCCCATTACAAACAAAGTGACCGACTTATGTCCGCAGATCGCCAATAAATATCTTGCCAAACTCACCGATCCAATCCAACAAGCATACAAAAAACAGGCTTCTAAGAGTCCTCACATTTTGATAGTGGATGACGAGGTAGTTAATCGACAGGTACTGGTTAACTACCTCTGGCGGGAAAATTACACCATCACCGAAGCTTCTTCAGGTAAAGAAGCTTTAGCTTTACTAGAAACAGGTTATAAGCCAGATTTAATTTTACTAGACGTAATGATGCCAGGGATGACCGGATATGAAGTGGTCGAGAAAATACGCTCTCGTTGGAAAATGGACGAACTGGCGATCGTCTTGTTAACTGCTCAAAATCGCATCTCGGATTTAGTTGCAGGATTAGATATAGGTGCTAATGATTATCTCACTAAGCCTCTTATTAAAGAAGAACTATTAGCAAGAATTAGAACTCACTTAAAATTGCAACAAGCTATTAGAGATCGCATTTCTGCACGAGAAGAACTCGCGAGTAGCCAACAGAAAATGGCTGGCTTTTTGGAAGGGGTACCCGTAGGAATTGTTGTTATCGATGCTAGCGGTAAACTCGATTACATTAATAGCAAAGCAAAGGAGTTAATCGGCAGGGAAATAAGACCAGAAGCCACCTTAGATAAAGTAAACGAGATTTATCAATTTTATCTAGAAGGAAGCGATCGCATCTACCCTGCTGACAATTTGCCTTGCGTGCGAGCCTTAAGAGGAGAATGCATTAATATTGACGATCTAGAAATTCACCGAGAAGATAAAATTATCTCTATAGAGGCTTGGGGAACGCCAATTTTCGACGATCGAGGTAATATTAGTTATGCTATAGTTGCCTTTCAAGATATCACTGAAAAGAAACAAGCTATAAATGAGCGAGCTAAATTTACTCGAGAGCTTCAAGTTAATAATGCTGCTTTGCACGACGCCAAAGAAGCTCTAGCTGCTTATAATCGCACTCTGGAAATTAAAGTAGAAGAACGGACTAAAGAACTTTCTCAAACTGTTGAAATTCTCAAAGCTACTCAAAAAAAATTAATTTGGGAAAATCAATTGCTAAAAAGCGGACAAAAAGCCGACTTTTGCGATTATCAAGTAGGAGGAAGTTTACCGATCGATGCTTCGACTTATGTGGTGCGACAAGCAGACAGCGAACTTTATCAAGCACTCAAGGGGGGGGAATTTTGCTACGTACTTAATTCTCGGCAAATGGGTAAGTCAAGCTTGATGGTTCGCGCCACCCACCTTTTACAGCAAGAAGGACATACCTGCGCCACTATTGACATGACCCGTATTGGTAGCGAAAATATTACCCCTTACCAATGGTACAAAGGACTGGCAGCAGAGTTGTGGCAAAGTTTCGATTTGGTAGGTGAAATTAATCTTAAAGCTTGGTGGGCAGAACACAAAGATTTATCTCCCGTCCAATGTTTGAGTGCATTTATTGAAAAAGTTATTTTAGTTAATGTTAAAAGCGAAAAGATTTTTATTTTTCTTGATGAAATTGATAGCGTATTAGCTTTAAATTTTTCAGCTAATGACTTCTTTGCCCTAATTCGCTTCATTTACAACCAACGTACTATTAACCCAGAATATAAGCGCTTAACTTTTGCTCTGTTTGGAGTGGCTACCCCTTCCGATCTGATGCGCGATCGCAACCGAACTCCTTTTAATATTGGCAGAGCGATCGCGCTTTCTGGTTTTAAGGAACACGAAGCTCAACCTTTATTGCAGGGGTTGGAAGAAAAAGTCGTAAATCCTCAATTAGTACTCAAGGAAATTTTATCTTGGACTGGCGGTCAGCCTTTTCTTACTCAAAAACTTTGTCGGTTTATATGTAATAGTAACTCCGCTCTTTCTGCTGGTAGCGAAGCCGAGTCGATCGAGCATATAGTTAAAACACAAATTATTGATAATTGGGAATCTCAAGACGAACCAGAACATTTAAAGACTATAAAAAATCGGGTTTGCCACTTAGCAACAGGAGATATTTCAGAAAACATTCCCCAACTAACCGATCGAATATTAGAAATCTATCAACAAATTTTGCATCAAGGAGAAGTTGCAGCGATCGATTCTTCCCTAGAGAGGGAATTACTCTTATCGGGATTAGTAGTAAAAGAAGGTGGTTTTTTGCGAGTGCGCAATCGCATTTATGAATATATCTTCGATCTCAGTTGGATCGAGCAGACATTAATTGGTGGTTCGTCTGCTTAAAAAAAAATTTAGTCTAATTTATCGCTTCGCTCGAAGTCAGAAGTGTGAAGTCAGAACGTCCTCCAATGAATTTATTTTTATTAAAGTCCCCTTCTTCAATAAGTTATGGGTTAGCAGGATAGGTTATAGGCTATAAAGGGGACTTTAATAAAAATAAGAACATTTCTCGGCAGAAGTTAAATATTTTTAACT
>JASJDA010000368.1 GCA_030065755.1 Prochloraceae cyanobacterium
GGATGGAGTGATGGTGGTGCATCGATGCGTCTATCTCAAAAACTATTGACCTGGATGCAAGAGCATACCTCTAGAGTTCTCATGATAGCCACTGTTAACCGCATTGGCTTATTACCACCCGAGTTAAAAAGGAGGTTTGATGATGGTGGGATTTGGTTTGTCGATCTGCCTTCAATGGGAGAAATGCAGGAAATATTTAAAATGTATTTGGCTAAATATTTTCCCGAGCAATTTAGACGCGATCCTTGGACACCGAGACAATGGTACAAACTGCTCAAGGAATATAGCGGTAGCACTCCCATCGAAATTAAAAATGCGATTATTAGATGTGCCACCTCCAAGTATTGCAATTTATCCTCACAAGATCGAGGCACTCGTACCCCCATAACCGTGTCAGTAGAAGATTTATTGGCTCAGCTAGAGCAATTTGTCAAGTCGATAGATAGAGATGGAGAAGATCTACGAGGAATACGCAACAGCGGAAGTCTTTTTAAACGTGCTAGTTCTCCCGATCGTTCTATCTTCGTTCGAGAAAAACAATCAATGTTTGATTATCAACCTCATCAATTGGAAGCATGATTTTATTAGCATTTGTTAAGTACTCGGAATATCTATTGATACTGCGCTCAAAATTCTTAATTTTTGGTCAAATAATATGGACTGTATTGAATCTGAAAAAGTCAGAAAAATATCAAGAATTTTCACCAGCAGTAATTATTGCCAGAGATGATTTCCTCAAGCAAAGTTTGACAATCGGGTTTTGGTTTAGATTGGGATTAATTTTTTTCCTAGCATTACCAACTTTCTTTTAGATGGCGAGCAGCGATATGAATTTCAAAGCGTTAATTCCTGAAACTCAAGTATCTCAATCTACTAGTTTAGATCCTTCATCTATAATAAGCATTAATCCTATAGAAATATTCAGCCATTATGCTAATCCTGATGGTTTGCTCATGTTTGGATTAATGGGAGGAATGTTTTTAGCTAAACATTTTTCGGGCAGTAAAAGCCAGTTAAGCACTGGAAGATTAGCTGGCAAAAAAGAGTTAGTTCAAGCTGCTTTTATGAGTTTGAAGCAGATGAGAGGGTCGGGTTGCCAACCTTCCACTTTGTGGGCAGGAACTCCATCCTATTGGTTTGGAGAAAATAAAATTTCGGCTTTCGTGCAAACAGCATTAGGTATTCATCCTACAACTTTTTTCCCCGATGCTGGTAGAGGATTATTAATTTTAGGAGTTCCTGGCTCTGGTAAAACTTTTTCCGTAATCGATCGGGTCATTGAAAGTGCTTTTGTTCAAGGATTTAGTGGGATTATATATGACAAAAAAGGTTCCCAATTAGAATTGCATTTACCTCTAGCTACATCTTACGGTTATGAAGCCGAAGTAATTGCCCCAGGAGAAAAATATAGTGGCGTTTATAATCCTTTAGATTGTATGAAGGATTGCGAAGATGCTATAATGGCTGGTCAAATTGGCAAAGTTATTATCGATAATTCGGGATTCAACAGTGGTAAAGGAGATAACTTTTTTGAAAAAACTGGTGGTTCTTTAGCAACGGGAGCGGTTCAGTTAGCTAAAAGCAGTAAAAAATATTCCGACTTAGCATTAGTTTATGCCATTTTGAAGTTGGATAAATTAATTGAGAGATTGAAGTATGCCGTTAATCGCTCAGATGCTCAGAAATTAAACCCTTGGATTGAGGTCAATTTTGCTACTTTTCTCGGAAGTGCCGATGCGGAAAAAACTGCTGCTTGTATTAAAGCTCAAGCTCAAATAATTTATTCTTCTTTTATACAGAAAGATTTATTGAGGTGTTTTATTGGAAAAAGTACCATAGATTTACGATTGTCGGGAAAACAACTACTTATCTTCAAATTAGACGATAAAAGGCGAGAAGTTATTGCACCACTTCTCGCATCATTAATTCAGTTGTGCGTAGTTGAGAACTTATCCACTAAACGACAAAATCCTTTCTTTTATGCTCTTGACGAATTACCTTCGCTCGTTCTTCAAGATTTAGATAACTGGATTAATGAATATCGCTCTCATGGTGGAGTTCCTATTATTGGCATTCAAAACCCTAATCAGCTTTACGAAAGTTGGGGAAAAGAAAAAGGAGATTCAATTATGTCTGGCTTAAAAACCCACGTCCTCTTCGATCCAGGAGATCTAAACACCGCTGAAAAATACTCAGTTATCTTTGGAAATAAAGATGTAATTGTTAAAAATGTTACTGTTAATTGTAACGGCAATTCTATTTCACGTAGTGTATCTTCTCAAATTCACTCTGTTCCTTTGATTTCTAAAGATACTATTTTACGATTTCCACAAGGTAAATGCATCATTAGTTCTCCAGGTTATGGGAATAAACTTGAAACTAATTTTCCCCGAATTGCTAAAATTCCTGTTCCCATGAAAGATATAATTCGGATTGCTATCTGTGAAAAAGAATGGTCAGAAGTATTCCTTCCTTACTATACTTACAAAGCGGTTCAAAGAACATCAAATATCGATGTCAGCAACGAATTACAATTGAGAGTTACTGAAGCTAAACGGCTTTTACCTCTCCCTGATGAAGAGTTTACAGAAACTGCTTCCGACCAAAGTGATTTCGATCGCATCCTCCAAAAACGAGAAGCAGCAGCCAAATGATACCGCGAACCGTGAGACCAGAGGCGCTCCCGCCTATAAACTGCGGGAGCGCTTCTGAGCGAATGCCCAAGAGTTCAATTGCTGCTGGCTTTATTATCTTTAGTCTCTAACCAAGCAATTAAGTCAGCTTTGTTATTGAAATCTAGAATCGCTACACTCAAATTTTCTAGTTGCGCGATACTTAGTGCTCTTACTTTTTCCTCTACTGATTTCTCTAGAGTTCCTATTTTCCTTTGTAATAACCGCAAAACTACTTTTTCTGTTCCTTGCTGAATACCTTCTTCTCTGCCCTGTTCGAGTCCCTTCTCCATCCAGCTAGTAACAATCTTCATAACAGATTCCCTCCTATCTGCTTCAATTTTATCGATTTGCTGTTGAAATATCTGTTCTTCTGCTGTATCCAGAGGTAAATATTGGTCGATAAACCCAGAAACTAATTGAGTTAAGGCTGGATTTAATTGTAAAGAAGCTAACGATCGCAAACACTGAACTTTGACAACTGGCCGCTCTTCAGCTTTTATAGACATCTTAGCCATCAATGCCGAAGCTACTACATTAGAGCTCTCGGTAAAATCTTGCCACTTTAACTGGTTAAGTTGCACGACTCTATAGTTAAACTTGAGTACTTCGAGATCCTCAAACGTAACTGAATAACTACTATCCTGTGGTTCTTTTGGTCGGTCAAAAGAAAATACAACAATCGGATAAATTGGCAACTCAAATTTTTCATGAAGTCTAGCAAAATATCTGAACATTCTTTTCTCAAAATCTGCTTGAGAATAAGATTGGTTTTCTAGATGGATGAGAAAATATGAATCACTATCAGCAAACCGAATTTTTGCTAACACATCAGTTTCATATTTAGCCCCAGCAGTCACATCGGTGAATACTTCTTTGTCCAAGAAGGTAAGAGAATCTGGCTCTAAATAACTACGAACTTTGGGGAAAAATAATTCGATAAATTCAAGGAAGAATGTTGTCAACAACTCTTTAAATAGTCGATCGTGATCTACCATAAATAAGTGAGATATTCGTAAGTTGGATATTCGCCAGTAAGACAAGAATAAAATTGTTAAAATAAGTAAACATTTTAGCTTTTATTCTTACTAATATTTTACTATTGAAATGAACAAATTTTTCTCTTCACTTTTAAGTTTGCTAATTAATTAAATACCAGAACTATGGTCATAACAGCAGCAGTTCTCCTTGAATAGCGCTCGTACTCCCCGCACAAGTATCTTCTAAAGCTTTTATTGCTAAGTTATTCCACATTTCTATGGGAAACAAATCACAATCTTTCTTTTCTTTGCTCCTAACAGCTAGAAATGCTTTAGCTCTGATTTCTCCTGAGTTTGAACAACTCATTTTGGGGTCATTATGCAATTTTCCAGCCCAATCTATGATATTGATAAATTATTCATTATTTTTCAGTTTTGACTTTGTGTGGCAGTAATTACTGTGGTTTGTAGCGTAACTAATTAAAGCTGGGGCGATCGCTCTTGAATTGGATCTAACTCGGTAGAGGATTAGCCAGTGAGCACTCCAACTAAAACGAACCTCCTAGTTTCAAAGCTACTCAAATCTACTTTGAGTAGCAGAGCATTACTTCAACTATTAATGATTAGAAAAGACGTGAACGTTTCGGCTGTCATCTTCAAGAGAGAAGAAGTCATTAATAAATAAATCTCTAGTATAGGCAGCCCAATCAATATAATGGTAGAAAGGATTCTTTTCATCTATATAACCGCAATTTTCGGCTAACTCATAGGCGAAATCTTTTTCACTTTCGTACTCCCCATGATAGGCTTCTTCAAAAGCTTCAATTGCTTGACTAACATCCTCATAATAACAATCATTTGCATAAAAGAGAGCGAAAGCTTTACGGAAGAAAATTATTTTTATTAGGGAACCCTTCTATAGCAGTTAAGTTATTGTCGAAGCAGATAGGTTATCGAAAAAGGGTTCCCTAATAAAAATGAATTATTCGTTACCGTGTTCTTCAATGGCATTAGCTAATTCTGAAATAGTTTCTATTTTCTCGTGCTCACTCAGCTTAATATCTTGAAAGTTTTCGTAATCGTGAATTGCCCATTCTTCACAAGCTTCATAATTTCCTTACGGAAGAAAATTATTTTTAATAAGGAAGTCCTTTACGATAACTTATCTGCGGGAGTAATTAACTTAACTGCAAATAGAGGACTTCCTTATTAAAAATGAATTATTCGGTACTGGACTCCACGATAAAAGCCAATTAATATCATCACGAAGTTCATCAGGCTCTTTAGTAGCATCTAACCAAATACCGTGTAATATCCCCTGATTATAACTTGACAAACAAGCTAGATAAATTCGGGGAATATAATCATCTGTGCATTCCCTTTCTTCAAGAGGAAAGGGCAGAAAGCAATAATTTTTATCTACTGTTTTGTACTCTAACCCTGATTGTTTACAAAGCTTATCTAGTAAAGAATAGTCCTCAGCTTTAAGCATTACTAATTCTTCGTAAACTTGACAAAATTTTAAATTTTCTAAGCTCAAATAAAGATAAATTTGATAGGCTTCTGTTTGAGTTTTAAAGGTGTAAACTAGGTAAGTTTCTTCTAACAAGCAAGTATTCATTTTCAAGACCTTCTTAAATGTGTCGATGTGTCGATAATTTTTAAGGCTATTAGGAATTATCCTAATAGCCCTATTACTGTTAGTGATGGTTGTTGTAGTGATGTTGAATTAATTGGACGATCGCATCATACTTACTGGGTTGTCCCATCGTTACCCCGAAGCCGTGCCGCTCGGTTGCTAACCACCGGTGATAAGGATCTTGCCCAACTTGCCCTATGCGCTTGTAGCAAAGCCCCACTTTCTTATAAATGTCCAGATTGGGGAGAACGTTCGAGATTGGTTTAACAAATGCCTCATGTTCTCTTAGATAGTTATCTAAAGCTTGTTGGTCGTCTTCTTCCTCTACTACTGGTTGAGTAACCGCTTTGTAATCGGCAAGCGCTAAATATATTTCTTGTCCTGTCGCGCCTAACCAACCGTGAAACTCGATGGTTACGCGCTCGCCTTCAATTGAGACGCGATCGATGATTACCTCTTCTTTTAAAACTTCTGGTTTGATTAAACCTCGATAGTAATATTGAATGGCTTGAACAGCCGCATCAGGCGAAAGATCTAACTCTGGCTGTGCTGTTGTTTGAGATTCCGTAGCTTTAGTTAAAACGGATAACTGTGCTGTTTCTTTGACTTTAAGCTGTGTCATGATTATTACTAAGAATGATTGTTTAGTGAGAGCGCCTGGCTATTACTTGTAGCTTGTAGCTCTCATTTTTTGTTGGCGTTGTTGTTACTACGTAATCATGACCTCCCAGGCATCACGTGGAGCGAACTGGGTAACGGGTTGTCTCCTATCTCCGAGCTACTTTGGGCTAGCTTAACCTCAGTATTTAGTTGACCAGGTGCGTATTGTTGAATTAATTGCTGTGTTTTCGTGTTGGTTTTAAACAGCTCTTTTGTCTCTATGTAACTACTATATCATCTACATCGACTAAAAACAGGTAAATTAATATTTTGTAATAAAAGCGCTTAGGTATACTTATGTGGGAGGAATAATTGTTATGCCCAAGCCGAGAAAATATCAGGATTTATATGGCGCACAAAAAGCTTATCGCCAGACAGAAAAAGGCAAGGAATCTGTAAGAAAATACAATGCGTCTGAAAAAGCTAAAATTCTTAAAAGAAACTGGAAAAGAAAGCACGACGGCACGATCGTAGATAAACGCCAGTGGTTCATCGATACCTATGGAGATATTGAAAAAGCACTACAATTACTTGACGCTCGCGAGAAGAATGTAATTACAAAAGTCTTTGGTTTAAATGGAAGTCCTCCACTTAAACAAAAAGATCTAGCAGCACAATGGGATAAGTCACCTCAATGGATCTCTGAGATTAAGAAAGAAGCATTAAAAAAACTCTTACCTCTCCAGCAAGAGTCAGAAACAACAGATGAGAAAAAGGTGTAGAAAATCTATAGACACCTTTGGTAGTAATATTTTTTTTCAAAGAGAATTATCTTGCACTTCCAAAAGGTAAAATAGCAAAGTTGCGTGAGGAAATAGTTCACAGCCCTGGCAGATTCCAACCAGAACAGATAAAGTAGCTAAATCTATTTGGCTGCAGGGGAAACAAATACATGACCTAATATTCCCACAGTGACGGTTGTATCGTTCATTTTTAACGAGGAATAAAATAGCTTATTTTCATAGACAAAAAAAGGATTTTTACCAAATATACTTTCAATTCCATCACCTATTTTTCCCATCGTATGATGAACCGGAGATAAAGGAGCATCACTCTTTTTAAGAGAAGCATAAAAT
>JASJDA010000076.1 GCA_030065755.1 Prochloraceae cyanobacterium
TGGGGAACAGGGAATAGGGAATGGGGAACAGGGAATAGGGAATGGGGAACAGGGAATAGGGAATGGGGAACAGGGAATAGGGAATGGGGAACAGGGAATAGGGAATGGGGAACAGGGAATAGGGAGTAGGGAACAGGGAATAGGGAGTAGAGAACAGGGAATAGGGAATGGGGAACAGGGAATAGGGAGTAGGGAACAGGGAATAGGGAATGGGGAACAGGGAATAGGGAATGGGGAGACCAGAATACTGACGGGTGGAAGTTTGGTGGTTTTTGCTTTGGCTGTGTTGTTGCTAAGAGCAATTTTTGTCGTACACGTACCAATACAGCAATTAGGTTTGGCTATTGGTATTTGTGGCTGGTTGTTGACACAACAAAGGGTAGAAATTCAAAGGGAAGAGGAAATAGGAAACAGTCAACAGCCAACAGCTAACAGCCAACAGCCAACATCTCCATTAGAAATAATAGGAATAATTTTGCTATTGCTGGGTTGGTTGGTATCGGTAACACAGACATTGCCTTGGCAAGCAATTGCTATCAGCGGATTAGCTTTGCATTTTTGTATTCAAAGGTTGCGACGTTATTGGTTATCTAAGGATTTATTGGCGATTTTTGTCATCGGGTTGCAAGGGTATTTATTAATTGGTCAGTCGATCCCGCAGCATTTGAGACAGGAAGCGATCGCAACTTGGCTTCAAATTACCCAATCTCAAGCTTTCCCTGAATCTATCTACAGCATTACTCTGTTTCCCTACATTCTTATCTTTGTTGCGCTGACAGGTTGGTTATATCGTAAAGAAAAACCCGAACTGGCTATTTTTGGGGAAAATTTGACACTGGGACTGGGAATATTATTGACCCTAACGAGTCTGTATAATCCCGTGGCGCGATCGCTCAATCTTTTCCTTTCTACTGCTACTATCGCCTATGTCGATCGTCGTCGTCCTTCTACGAGAATTCCTCTAGTCTATTTAACCCACATTACAGGATTGTTAACTATTACCTCAATAATTGATTGGGGGTTTCCTGCTCTCGATCGAGAATTTTGGGCAATTATATTGTTAGTTTTGACGATCGCAGAATGGACGATCAGTACTCTCGATACTCGAGATTGGGAAAATATTTCTGCATCAGATTTAAGCAAAAAACAGATTTGGTATCGCAGTTGTTGGCATCTTGGTTTTGTGTTAGCTTCCCTGAGTTACCTATTGCTGTTAGATCGAACTAATTATTTTCTGGCAAATAACCAGCAGCAATGGGGACTTTTATGGCTGGTCACTCCTCTAACACTAGCAGCAATATCGAGTCGTACGGAAGGAAAAAGAAGTACAGACGCGGTATATTTCTGTTGTGCTGCTTTGGCAATAGGGCAGTTTTTGACTTGGATAACTTGGTACGATCTACAGGCGCGATCGCTCAATCTTCTCCTTTGTATGGCTATTCTCACCTATGCCAGCTATCGCCCCACTACCATTAGAACTCCTCTAATTTATTTAACCCACATTACGGGATTGTTAACTATTGGCGTCACAATTGACTGGGGGTTTCCCTCTCTCGATCGCAAATTTTGGGCGATTATATTACTAGTTTTGACAGTAGCAGAATGGATTATTAGTACTCTAGAACAATCTCGATCGGACTCGGAATACAAACAGATTTGGTATCGCAGTTGTTGGCATCTCGGTTTTGTTTTAGCTTTCCTGAGTTACCTCTTGCTATTAGATCGAACCAATTATTTTCTGGCAAATAATCAGGAGCAATGGGGGCTTTTATGGCTGATAACTCCTCTAACATTAGCAGCAGTATCGAGTCGTACGGAAGGAAAAAGAAGCATCGATGCCGTATATTTTTGTTGTGCTGCTTTGGCAGTAGGACAGTTTTTGACTTGGATAACTTGGTACGATCTACAGGCGCGATCGCTCAATCTTCTCCTTTGTATGGCTATTCTCGCTTACGCCAGCTATCGCAACACTTTCATTAAAATTCCTCTAGTCTATTTAACCCACATTACAGGACTGTCAACCATTGCTGTCACGATTGATTGGTGGTTTCCCAATCTTTTTCTGGAAATTTGGGCGAGGATTTTATTGGGGTTAATGGTAGCCGAATGGGGTATTAGTCTCTTCCACATTCAAGAGGGGGAGGAGGAAATTGCCGAATCGGATTTAAACAACGGACAAATTTGGTATCGTAGTTGCTGGCATCTTGGTTTTGTCTTAGCATCCCTCAGTTACTTATTGCTATTACCATTCATTTTTAGCAGCGAAGGGGGTTTATTGTGGGTGTTAACTCCCCTAACATTAACAGTAGTTGCCAGCCGATCGCCCAGAAAAAAAAGCACCCAAGCCATATGGTTTAGTTGTCTGGCTTTGCTAGCAATGCAGTTTTTAACTATTTGGCAACCCGAAACGAGATTATTAGGTTTGAGTTGCGCTACGGGATTGATGTTTGTCAATACCCGTTACCTGCGTCAAAAAGTCCTGGCGACAATTACTATAGGTTTTGGTCTTAGTTTCGTTTCTGCTGTATTTTGGCAGCAATTATCCTTACCAAATTGGTTTTTAGTAGGGGCGATCGCTGTCGTTATTTTATGCTTTCTCGGCAGATTTCTCCCACAATATCCAGGGACTTTACCTACTTTATACGGGACAGCATCCGATGTTTGGGCAATTTTTCTGGGTGTAGCCGAGTTAGGTTGGCTGACTTTACACTATCTCAGAATCGATTTTATTTTTATTACTCCTAGTTGGCAATACGCATTAGCACCTGCTGCGATTGGGATGGGAATTATCTATCGTTATTGGCGATCGCCTAACAATTTATCAGTGTTTGGGGTCGGTTGGGCTGTAGAAACTGCGATCGTTGAGGTAATTTTGTTTCTAGGGGGTTCCAATTTAGAAATTGCGATCGCTAATACTATTCTGGCGCTGTCGAGTCTATTACTAGTCAATTTCTGGTTATCGGGTCGGTCGAATTTATCGAGATCGATCGGGATCGAAGCCGTCCCTTTAATCTATGCTTTAATAGCCGTGGGTTGGAGATGGGGTTATTTTACAGGTTATACCGGACTGGTTACTTTAGGTGCTGCCATAACTGGTATGGGAGTAGGAAGCTACTACCCCCAACAGAAAAGTCTCAGTCGAGTTTCTCTTGTTGCTATTTCCCTTAGTTGGTATGAATTGGTCATCTACCAGATGTCGCGATCGTCTGGGGGAAGTCCTGCTGATGGCTTGACGATTTTAGCTGTTGTAGCCACGGCGATCGCTGTAGTTTACAGTCTGTTTATTTGGTTTTGGCAAAAACGCGATCTCGAAGAGATCCCCGTAGCGGTGCGAGATACTTTATTGAATTTTAGTTTGACAGAAATTCAAATAACCGCCCGCATTCACTGGTTAATTGCTACTATTCTAGAGATTTTAGCTGCTTGTTTTGCTATACAAACTAATCCCCGTTTTACTCCCATAAGTATTGCTGTTTGTCTAATTTTAGGCGTTTATGCCTTATTGCAGGCACGGAATTCCCAGAATAAAGCTTCGGATCTTTGGGTTTATGTGGGAATAGTACAGATATTAGCAACAAGTTTATATGTCCGTTTAGTTTGGACGAATTTCAGTATATTTAACGGACAGGTGGTAATTATTGCTTGTATTTTTGCTGCTTTTGTCGATCGCTTACCGTGGAGAAGTTGGGGATGGCGATCGACTCCTTGGCAAAATTCTAGTTTAGTAAGTCCTGGTTTGAGTGTAATATTGGTTGCCGATAATATCTCCTATTTGAGTTTAGTTGTAGTTGCTGCTTTTTATGCTTACATAGCTAGCGATCGTCACAATATTCGTTGGAGTTATCTGAGTTTAGTATTTATTAATTGGGCAATTTCTCGTTTTCTCTGGGAGAGGGATTTTACAGATATTTTCTGGTCTGCTTCTATTGTCGGCTTTTCTTTACTCTATATCGCTCAATTCGAGCCTAATTTAATTAAATCAGAACAAAGACAAGAACGTCACACTCTCCGTATTTTAGGTAGTGCTATTATCTGTGTAACAGCTTTAGTTTTGCATCAAGAGAACTTAGGTATTATTCCCAGTGTTATTAGTTTAATAACTATTTTTGCTGGTTTAGGCTTACAAATTAGAGCTTTTTTGTTTGTCGGCACTATTACTTTTCTTCTGACTATTTTTTATCAATTAGTTGTTTTGATTACTGTTTATTCTTTCTCTAAATGGATAATTGGTTTAGTTAGTGGTATTATTTTGATCGGTATTGCTGCTAATTTTGAGAGACGAAGAGAACAAATGATTGCTATGTGGCAAAATTGGCTCTTGAGGTTGGAGGAATGGCAGTGATCGAGCAGGGGAGCAGGGGAGCAGGGGAGCAGGGGAGCAGGGGGAGCAGGGGGAGAGGGGGAGAGAGGGAGATAAACAAACAGCAAACAGCAATCAGCAAACAAATGTTAATTAATCCTCAAGAAATACCAGAAAGGAAAGGGTCAAATTATCCAGAAGAATTTAAAAGTTTGGTGGCTGGTCGATCGAAAAAACCTTTGGGTGATGCTGCTGGTTTGAAAAACTTTGGCGTGAATTTAGTTACACTACAACCAAGAAGTTGGTCTTCTATCAGGCATTGGCACTCCAAACAAGAGGAATTTATTTATATTTTAGAAGGAGAAGTCACCCTGGTAACTGATTCAGGAGAACAAACTCTAAAACCAGGAAATATGGCTGGTTTTCCTGCAGGAAATGCCGACGGCCATCATTTGATTAATAAGTCTGATTCAGTAGTTTTATATTTAGAAATAGGAGATCGCACTCCAGAAGATGAAGTAAATTATCCCGATACCGATCTAATTGCTAAATACACTCCTCAAGGCTGGATTTTTACTAGACAAGATGGTACTTCTTATTAAAAAATTAAATTTTATCTATTTCCCTATATAAATATATACAATGGGCAAAATAATCCCCAAATCTTGTTAGATGCCTTAAAAGTTTTATTAAAAAAAACACTATTGGGCAAGTTATGTTTTTAATCTTTATTAGAGAAAAAACATAACTAAAATCTGCAATTTTTTTGCCACAGATAAAATGAATAGATCGTATCTAAAAAAATTGAGTAGAAGGTTTTACTTAATTCCTGCTCTACTATTTTGTACAGTTGTATCAGTATTGTGGCTTTATTATCAACCAGCAAACAAATCGACATATCCCCCATCCCAACCAACAATAACTGTTAGCAAAATTGGCGATCCAATTAAGCCAATTCCTTTGCAATTAGAACTCGATGAAGGCGCAGTAGAATTAGGTAGAAAACTATTCCACGAACCACAACTTTCAGGAGATAATACGGTTTCTTGTGCTAGCTGTCACTCTCTCAACAATGGGGGTATAGATGGTAAAGCACGTTCGGTGGGTATTAGAGGAGCAGTAGTAGATTTTAATTCCCCTACAGTATACAACGTTGGATTCAATTTCAGACAGTTTTGGGATGGAAGAGCTAAAACCTTAGAAGAGCAAGCTGAAGGGCCAGTATATTCAAAGAACGAAATGGATTCTAATTGGCCAGAAGTAGTTAGCAAACTCGAACAATCTCCCGAATATGTTGCCCAGTTCAAAAAAGTTTACCACGATCGCATCAATGGTACTCATATAAAATCAGCGATCGCCACGTTTGAAAGGTCTCTATACACTCCCAATTCCCGCTTCGATCGATATTTGCGAGGAGACAAAGATGCTCTGACCATAGAAGAAAAGAAAGGCTACAGTCTTTTTAAAGACTATGGCTGCGTTTCTTGTCACCAAGGAGTAAATATCGGAGGGAATATGTTTCAAAGTTTTGGGGTGATGGGAAATTACTTTCACGATCGCGGTAAATTAACGAAAGCAGATTTAGGACGCTACAACGTTACCGGAAAAGAAGAAGATCGCTACGTATTTAAAGTTCCCAGTTTGCGCAACATAGCCCTGACCGAACCTTATTTTCACGACGGTTCGGTGAAAACTCTCTCTGAAGCTGTAGCCATAATGGGCAAATATCAATCAGGACGACCTTTATCAACCCAAGATATTGATTATATTGTTAATTTTCTGAAAACTCTTACAGGAGAGTATCAAGGAGAACATTTATGGAAAAACCGAGAGAAATAAACACGCTTAAATTTTTAGAAAATATTGTTCCTAACTTCAAAGATAAACTTTGGAATAGCAATATTCACAACAGAGGTAAGTGGTTAAAGGTAGTTAGTATTTTAGTCGCTATCTTACTTTTAACTTTTATAGTTCGTATAAATCTGTCATTCAACTTCGAGCAACACCAGCAATATCAAAAAAATATCAGCATACAAAAGGAGCAAGATGCACTTTTTAACCAAGATGTTCTGAATTCGAGATATCAACTATATAATTCTTACGATGGATTGAACCAATATTTATCAAAAGTACAAGAAACAAATCAGCAACTTAGTATTGTTCCCAAATACATTGAAAAAACTGGGCAAATAGAATTGAGGAAAGCATTAATAGAAAACACTCAATTAATAGAAGAAAAAGAAGTATTATTAAATCGATTCAAATCTCTAAATGCAATTTTTAAAAATTCCTTGCATTACTTGCCACCGGCGATCGAAAATGTAGTGGATAATTCCTCTTCTTTAAACTCGAATCCGAAATTGAAAGTCAGTCTCGATCGACTCCTACAAAAAATATTGATCTACAATATTTCTTTCGATAAAAAAGTAGAATCTTTAATTCGACAAAAAGTCAATAAGATCGAGCAGCTTCAAAAGGAAATAACTATCCCTAAAGATAAAAAGCAAATAGCTCTGATCTTAAGGCACGCCAAAATAATTCTGGAAAATAAGTCAAAAGTTGACGAATTAACAGAAAAACTGGTACAGATTCCCTTAACGCAAAACAATCAAAAAATAGAAGATAAATACAATTATTATTATCAAAAAGCCATTGAGAGAACTAGTATTTATCGCTTGTGTATTTATGGTTTGTCCTTAATTTTATTAGGGGTAATCGGGTATTTAACCGTAGACAAACTCAGCTTAGCCAACCGCAGAACCATATTTGCTCTAAAAAAAGCAAATATAACAGAATCAGCCTTAGAAAAATTAAATAGAAAGGTCAAAAAAACCACACAAGAACAGAGCAATCAACTTTTAGAAAGCAAGAAACGCCTGCGACAACACAATCGACAACACCAGTTTCTCAAAGAATTTACTACTCATATTTTTAGTTCTGTTGGGGCTAAATCGATTTTAGAGTTAGCAGTCAACGAAGTGCGAAAAGTCCTCGATACAGACATAGTTGTAGTCTATAGCTTTGATAAAACTGGCATAAGTCAAGTCACAGCTAAATCTGTCAACCCTAATTCACCAGCAAATCTGGAAAAGAAAATTCCTACTCCTCCCATAGACTTAGACAAGATTAACAAAAACCAAAAAGATTGGATAAAAGTAATCTCTGATGTCGAGCGAGCAAATCTGAGCTTCGATCGCCGCAACCAAGTCAAATCTTTTGGGATCCAATCCTATTTAGTAGCTCCAATTGTAGTAGGTGGAAAACTGAAGCATCTTTCGATCGCTTATCAATATTCTGAGAAGCGGGACTGGGAAACAACAGAAATTGACTTATTCAGTTGGGTAAATGCACAATTAGGACTAGCTCTCGATCGCGTTAATCTGTTACTAGAACAAGAGCAACAAAGCATCTTGCAACGAGAACAAAAATTTGCAGCAGAAAAACTCCAGCAAAATGCGGCAGCTCTCAGCAAAGATATTAAACATATTAGTGAAGGAAATCTTACCGTTCGCGCTAAAGTCATTAAAGGGGAACTCGGTACGGTAGCGCGATCGTACAACAGTTCTATTGAAGACTTGCGACAAATAGTACTTCAAGTACAAACTGCTGCCAAAGAAGTAACCGACAATACCGAAAAAAATAAATCTTCGATCGCAACACTCGATCGCAAAGCAGTCCAACACTCCGAAGAAATTGCCGTTGCTTTAGATCGGGCTCAAAAAATGGTTAGCTCGATCGGACCAGTAGGAGATAAGGTCAAACAACTAAAAGCATTAGTAGGGGAAACAACACAGACCACAAAAGAAGGCGATCGGGTTTTTCAACAGACTTTACGGAATATGAAAGCCATAGGGGAAACAATTGCAAAAACAACTAATAAGGTGAAAACTTTAGGTGAAAATTCCCACAAGATTTCCCAACAAATTACTATGTTTGCTAACCTCACTAAGCAAACTAACTTGTTAGCGATCGATGCTTTTGTTTTAGCATCTCGCGGAGGAGATCGTGCTATAGTAGCCGCTGACGAAATATCTTCCCTGGCTCACAAATCTACTACAGCGACAATAGACCTTGAAGGGTCGATCGCTGAAATTCAGGAGGAAATACACCAAGTAGTAGTTTGTCTCGAAGCAACTAGAAAACAAACATTTGCTAAAGCCGAATTATTAAATACAGGTCGATCTTGTCTTAAAAGAATTATTCAGACCAGCGATCGCATTAATGAGTTACTCCAAGAGATCGATCGAGCAGCGAGCGATCAATCTCAAAACTTTCAAGTAGTTTGCCAAAAAATTACTTCTGTCGCATCAACCGCTACTTCTTTAACCTCAACCTTAACTACCGATCTATCTGTTTCTTCTAATAAACTACTAGCAGCGTCTGAAACACTACAACATAGTGTCGGTCAATTGAAAGCTAACTGATATCGGGGGAAGCGAGGGAAGATTGACTTTAATTAAATCAACTTACTTGAACGCACCCCACCTAAATCAAAGATTATAGGTGGGGATTCGTGCGCTAAGAAACAGATAAATTTCTTAACGTATCCAGAGTTATCGGCGTTCTCGATGTGCCGTGGGAACTTTTGCCCTCATACACTCTAGAAAAATACTTGTCACCTAAAAGCAAACCATACCAATATCTAGCTCCGATGTTATAGCTAGCTGAAAGATCGGCATTGTAACGCTTTCCAGTATTAAAACGACACAAAGAATAATTGTCTTTATCTCGCCTTACCTTACCCGAACCATCAAAAGCATAAGCGCTGGTATATTTAGGATTAATAAAAACAATCTCTCCACCTAGTTCAGACCATCTTTCTTGTGTAGAAGAAACGATTTTTCTATGACACCAGAGGTGAAATTTTTGCTTTTGTAACGAGCCTTTTTTACCTGCCTTAGCCTTCCAACCTGCTAAATTCTCGAAGACTATAACTTTAACATTATAGGTTTTGGCAAACTTAATAATGTTACGCATAACCACTCGAGAAATCTCTAGATTGATGTTAGCTGACTTGCGATAAAGTCCTTGACAAAAGCCTTTTGGTAGCGCGGACTCGATCAGGTTTTTAGTCTGCTTAGACTTCTTAGAAATCATCATTCTGCGTTGATTACGACGGTCTATGTCTCTAGCAGGATTGATAAACTTTCTCGCTTTTACAGTACCGTTTTTAGCAACTATTGAAGCCGTAGCAGCATTGTTAATACCTAAATCTACACTGCAAACACAATCTGCTGACGCCATTTTAACTTTCTCCACCTGAACGGGCATAGAAAGTTGACAAGTTTTTTTATTAACTACTAAAGCAGGAGATTGTATTTTATTACCAGTAATTAAATGACGATTTAACCCGTGTTTTTTGACTTTAATACCTAATAGCCAAATCCAATCAGTACCATTCCATACTTTAAGAGCAACCCTACTATAGTTTGAGTTATAAATAATTTGCTGCCCCTTATATAAAGCTGGATATGAATTGCACATAACCGTTAGCTTTGGCGGTCGAGCTTCTCGACTTTTTCTTATTCCTGACTGCCACTGTCTATATCTGCTATGAAAACTAGATACAATACCTATAGCATCAGCAATAGCAGCACGTCTTAAATAACTAGGAAACTTCCGAAAAGAAGGATATTTACTAACAACTTTTTGAAAGTATTGCTGTTTAGTTACAGGATTTTTAGCAGTTTGATGAATGATTTTTTCTACCGCATTTACTCGCTCCTTTGTGGTCAGATTGCCTAAACTAATCCAGCGAGCATTGACAACTAAAACCAAAGGTCTTAAAAACCTACGATATTCTGCCACAGTTAGAGCCATCTGATGTTTTTGTGATTCTGTTGCCGATAAATCCCAAACGTCTGTTCTGATTGGTTTTTGAGACTTAGTCTGATTTTTAGTTTTTTTCTGGCTCATCAGGATTAGCCTCGACCTTGACTAATAATAGTTTACTAAATTAAGATTTAGTTGTCAAATTAGTTATTGCAAGATGCAAAGACTTAAGACTCGCTCTAATAGTGCATTTCGACTTATTTATCATCTGGTTTTAGTGACTAAGTTTCGTCGTAAGTCTTTAACTGCTGAAGTATTAGATCGTATGCAGGAAATTATCAAACAACTTTTATTTAAGTGGGAGTGTGACTTAATTGAGTTTGGAGGCGAGTCTGACCACGTACACGTACTGTTTGAAACTCATCCTAGTGTAGATCTATCAAAACTCGTTAATAACATTAAAACCGTAACTTCGCGGCGATTACGGTCAGAGTATAAAGAGCATTTATCTCAATTTTATTGGGGCAGTAAACCTCAATTTTGGTCGGGAAGTTACGCCATTATTAGTGTTGGGGCACAAGCACCACTAGAAAAGCTCATAGAGTACGTACAAAACCAAGAACAACCCGAATAAGGATGCTTCGCGTTTTTTTTCTGGTTTCGCTAACCCCACCTAAATCGAAGATTATAGGTGGGGACTGCGCGAAACATTTCGTTCAAAAAGATATTCCACCATATTACATACTTAAAGAACTTACTCGTCTGGGATTTGTAGAAGAGTTAAATCCCTCAGACGAACAAAAATATCCCAATAATGCTCGGTTAAGGATAGGGTTGGGAGCTAGTTCGCGAACAGCATCCACTAACTTGTCTCCCCGCCCAACACATCTGGTGAAAAAGCAGCTCCGGCCTGGGGGATGGAACATAGCATCAAGCTACAAGCTGCAAAGTATGAGGTGTGGGACTTCTTTTGACATTAAGTTAAACCAACACCTCCATAGTTAAGTAGGAAGAGCCAAAGTTTTTTGAAAGCTTCCGATTTAACCAAACCGCTTTGATTATGGGGGACTGTGCAATTTCCCGTAGTTGTTTTGGAGTAACATTAACAACAAACGAGCGAGCTGAGTCTAGCCAATGGGGGGAACTTCCTAATAGTTTTTCCAAAAAATTAGAGACTTCGTTTATCTGTTTTTCAGCATCTTCTTGCTCTTTTGACGATAAAGGTTCAATATCTACTGGACGATTAAAATTTATACCTCTTTGAAAAGACTTTTTTATTTTTATGCGTCTTTCCGGTAAATTAGGCTGTATGATAACACTTATTTCTTCGTTTGAACCTTCCTCAACCAAGCGCCGTAGTTCAGTATGACGCAACTTTTCCATAAATGAATTTTGATTTTCCATATTAATACCCCCTTGTTTTAGCTAAGCCAATAGCCCTTAGCACATCAATACGTCCAAATCCATAGCGATGATCTTTCCCAGATTCACCTAATTCTTCTACTGTTCCGGTAATTAGGTCTTGAACTAAAAAGGCTTTCTCAGGTCCCGATACAGCATCACGAATATTCGTAGCACTTAATAGCAAAGCGAGCGCACCAGCGACGTGTGGAGTTGCCATTGAAGTACCGTTAAATACCGCCCATTTATTTTCTGGAATAGAAGAATTAATAGCTACTCCTGGCGCAGATACTTCTGGTTTTGAATAGACTAAAGGCAAGTTTTCTGGGTTAATATATGGCGAATTGGTGATAATGTGAGCTCGACCCCCACTAAAACCTGCTGAACGATCTCGGTAATCTGTAGCTCCCACAGAAAAAGCTAAATAATCATTACCTGGTGTGCCTGTAGTTTGGTTGCCTTCATTACCAATAGCAGTAACAACTGGAATCCCAGCCATAAGTGCAGTTAGTATTGCTTCGGTATATGAATCTGGAACTTCCCAACCTAGCGTCAATCCACCCAGCGACATACTGATAACATCTACTTGTTGTTGAATAGCCCATTCAATCCCTGCTAGAATCTGAGCATCTGTTCCTGATGTTCCGTTTAATACGAGAGCAGCAGCGATTTCTGCTTCTGGTGCTACACCAAAATTCAGCTTTATCAATACACGCCTGACTATATTATTAGACGGAAACTGTCTGGATATTCACCTGACTAAAGAACTTGTACTGCCATTTATCAGCAACCGGAAACTTATTGCCCCCTTGATCTCCTCCATGACCGGATACTTGAAGTATATATTTTTCCATCTTTTACTCTCCTTTATCTTCTGATAATTTTCCGTCAAATGGAATTTAAACTCCTATCAGATTGTTTTGACTTATCACTTACACTTATCACTCCGAGGTAATCTCTTTGCTTTACGCAAAGGTCCTATTTTTTGTAATATTTCTTTACAAATTGAATTCTCAAAGACGTTTTAATACACGACTTGGCAAGTTAATCGGTAAGGTGAGTTCGACGAAGTCTAGCGGGGCGACAATCAATGCTAAACAGCAGATGCAATCAACCTTGCAGCTCTCAGACCTCGCTGGTAATTAGCGCATTTCTGAGGGCTTAATACCAATTTGAAAAAGTAATGAGAGGGTTGGTAGACTAATAAAAAAACAAAAAAAATCAATGTCAGGAGTATCTAAGATAGCGATCGCGGAATCAGTAGAAGAATTAAAATTATTGATGATTCCATCTAATATTATCCTCTTATTTCAACCGCCTTATTGTCCTGAATTAAATCCCATTGAAAGACTGTGGGAATATATCAAATATTATCTTTGATCGAGCCTATTTATAGACTTAGAAGAGTTAAAAAATAAAGTAGCTACTATTCTCAACTCTTTATCACAGGAAATAATTCGATCGTTGGCAGGTTGGGAATATATTCTTGATGCTCTATCTATCTAGCCATTTTTGAGAATTGGTATAACTTCATTAATTCCCGAATTTCAAGAGCAAAGAATTGAATATATTCAACCCAAGAAATACCGTAGGAGGGATTTGACCATGTGTCTCGTTACATCACAGGGCTGTTGCTGAGTCCGAATAAAACATTAGAAAGCATCCATTCTCAACAAATCTGGCCAGAAGGAAAAGAAGTGCTGGGTGATGCATGCAGCCGTATTTGAAGCAGGATGGAAAAGCGAAGAATTAATGACTCGTCATCGAGAAGTAGTTGTGGCTATGACGATGAAGCTTACGATGGTAAGGGTGCTTTTATTTGTTGCGATCCTTGGGGAGAGTATTTTTCTAGCGGCTATCAGTATGGAACTAATCAAAGTGGTGATAGTCGCGGTGACGTATTAGGAGACCACGTCTCTTATAGCTATAGATTCGCTCGTAATGCTGGTTTTTATTGGAGTCATGCTGTTAGTCATCCCACAATTAAGCTTGTTCCAGAGACTGTTACACCTAAAAATAGTTCTTCGAGTGTTTCTGTATCAGTTGGAAACACTAATACTAATACTGATAGTGAAATTCCTCAATGTGGCATCGATCTAATCAAAGAATTTGAAGGTTGTCATGAGCTGAGAAATGATGGAAGAGTTTACGCCTATCCAGATCCCCTAAGTGGTGACAGGCAAGTCACCATTGGATATGGCAGCACTTATAAACTCGATGGTAGTCCTTTTAAATATGGAGATAGTATTAGTATTGAAGAAGCAGAAAAACTCCTTAAAATCCAACTAAAAACTAATTATTGGGATATTCTCGAAAAAACTATCCCCTATTGGAATCAAATGAATAATAATCAACGGGGAGCTTTATTAAGTTTTGCTTATAATCTTGGAGCTTATTTTTATAGAAACAGCGGTTTCCCATCAATGACTCGGGTTTTGAAAAATAAGCAATGGAGTGAAGTTCCAGAAACAATGTATAAATATCGCAATCCAGGTACAAATGTTGAAGAGGGTTTGGCAAGAAGGAGAAAAGCTGAAGGCAAATTGTGGAGTACGCCAACTATTTAGCTCTGATGTGGCGTGTAAAAAATCCCGCTCGAAGGCTAAATTGATGTTTTAAGAAAATTGGTTCCCTCCAACTTGGCGAGTGAATGGCGTGTATATTTTGTTTTATTGATTATTAAGTCAGCATAACTCGGAGAGAGCAATTTTATTGCTCTACATAGGTTTCGGCGTTTTCAGAGTGCAAAAAAAAGTCTGAACTTTTCTCTTCTCTGAAAAAAAATCAAACCCAATTGGCGATCGAGAAAACCAGTTGGCGATCGTGAGAAATAGAACAAGACACTTGTGAGTACTTAAAAAGAATCGCTCGAGATTTCACTAGGGCGATCGAGGAATTGAACTGGCGCTCGCGAGTGTAGCAATGCGTAAGTCTCTGCCGCAGGCAGGTAGGTGATTAGCGATCGATAACCCAGATGGCGATCGAGAATGAACACTTACAAGACACTTATAACTATTTACAAGGAGGTGATCGAGAGCCGCTCAGCCCATTCGGACTATACGGTTTAGTTTTATTGGCACGATCGAGATCTTGAAGAAGCGATCGAGGAGTTAAGGCAATACTGCTCGGTTAAGGAGAGGGTTGGGAAATAGATCCAGGTGTAAATTTCTCGTTGATGCGATCTCTTCGAGATCCGCGTAGCGGCACGGGACGGTAGAAAGGCGATCGGGAGGGGAGAAAGGCGATCGAGACGGTAGAAAAGCGATCGAGACGGGAGAAAGGCGATCGAGGCGTTAGAAAAGCGATCGAACCATGATGGGGTAATTTATAACGGTACTTAAACAAAAATCAAGCCCCAATGTAGCCTAAACTCGCTTTATAAGCTACGAATACATCATAATTATGGTTGAGCCATTTAACGAAACGACAAGACATAGCTGTACGAAATGCTTCCAATGCTTCTGGAAAAGTATTTAAAGGTTTGTTTGCCCAACGTCTTCTTAACCCGCCAGTAAACCTATGCCAAAGAATAAAAGTATAAGCACAGAAAACTAATATAAAGTGTCTTTTTAAACTTCTTTTACTTCTAACTTGATATTCTTTTAACCCTAACCATCCTTTTATTTCCCGATAGAAAACTTCTACCCAATTTCTATCAGAATAAGTATCAACTATCCATTTTGGAGTTACTAATGATAACTTAACATTAGTAATAAAATAATCAATATCTTCTGCCTTTTTAAAAGTCGGAGCATTCATAACGATAGCAATTTTTCGATGACCTTGTAGGCGTGATATTTCTACGTCCATGACTGCCACCCATACAGTTCTGGGTTTTTCACTCTCGATTGTGATTTCAGTGAAAGCCTCTTCAGGCAATGAGTCTGCTAAGATATCTAATCTGATTTCTTCTTTATTATCTGAATTGTTAACAACTTTCACTTTTCGGTTTTTAGCCAGTCCTCCTAAATATTTTAAATTTCTTTTTTCTAGTTCTATTAAAAAGGAAGTATTGTTACCATACCCTGAATCTATTAATACTATTCCTGGTTCATATCCTCGCTCTCTTGTTTTGTCTATTAAACTTAAAGCTAACTCTGGTTTTTTCTGAAATAATGGGTCTTTTTTTTCCTCTGGAAGTGAATTAGCGTGCTGATACAATTAAGGGGTACTTTACTAAAAATAGATTCATTTCTCGGCATGGCGTCAGGAGTTGTTTCTTTCATCTGTTGGGAGGACCTATACAGGCAACGTGAAAGCTAAGTAATACAAGCATTATATCTTATTTTAACTTTGATAAATGTTTAAGTACCGATAAACAGTTTGTCCTGCGATTAATTACAGTCGAGCCACGGTCGAATGAAGATCTTTATTTGTAAATTAATTGAAACTTTATTCAATTAATTATCCCGATCGCCTTTCTATCCTCTCGATCGCATCAACGAGAAATTTACACCTGGTAAAAATCTGCGCATAAATTACATCTTCGCGAATCTGTTGCTATCGATCGCTGGCAAACAGGACAAGTAATTATTTCTTGAATTACAGACATAAATTTGAATACTCTACTTACTTTCATCCCAACGTTTTTGAGCTTCTTTTAAAGCTTCTTCGGGATTCTTGTCTCCCAGCAAAGACGCTTCAATTGCTCTTCCTAGATTTTCTGACAGGCGAGTATATCCAGGAATTATTGGACGCGATCGCGCCCATTCCATTTGTTGTAAAAATACCTTTAATACCTGATGTTTCTCGACAAACTCTTTATATTTTTCGCTTTTTTGCGATTTCAAATTAATTGGCAAATAACCCGTTTTTAATGCCCATTCAGTTTGAAATTCTTCACTTAAAATATATTCTAAGAACTTTAAAGAAGCTTTTTCTCTTTCTGGGTCAGTTTTAAAAACAAATAAACTTTCTCCTCCTAAGACTGCTGCTTTTTTTTCTAAAGCAGGAATAGGAAATACATCATAATCTACATTCGTCTTTTTCAGTTGTGCTAATGTCCAAGGCCCAGTTATCTGCATAGCAACTTTACCAGATAAAAAGTTATCTAATTCGTAACCTCTTTCTGGTGCAGATAGGATAGCGACATTATCTTTGACTAAATCCGTACCGAATTGTAGAGCTTTTACAGTTCCAGAATTAACTAAATTGGGTCGATCGTTTTGTAATAATTCTCCCCCCGCACTATATATAAAAGGCAGCCAAGCAAATACCGTCCATTCACCCTTTCCTAGAGATAATAACAATCCGTGTCGATCGAGGCGCTCGTCTCCATCTAAGTCTTTAGTTAACCGACCCGCAACTTCTCGTAATTCATCCCATGTTTCTGGTAATTTGGTAATTCCAGCTTCTTTAAAGAGACTGGGACGATAAAACATTGCTGCATTATTAGTAGCAAAAGGCACCGACCAAATGCGATCGTCTAGTTTCATTGTCGCAAACATTGCTGGGTCAATTTCAGATTTTAAAGGAGATTTATCTAACCAATCTTCTAGAGGAACAATGGCATTTAATTTAACTAATTCTCCGGTCAATTGAGGAACAAACCAGAGTACATCTGGAGGTTGATTTCCTACTATTGAAGCAATAATTTTCGGGAGTTGTTCGTCAGGTTGACCTATATAAAGTGCTTCTACTTCTATTTTTTCGTGAGTTTTGTTAAATTTATCTAATAGAGCGTTAAATATATCCCGATTTTCTGGTGGATTGATACCGTGCCAAAAAGTTATTTTGGTTACACCTTGTTTTTCCTGAGCATTTTGCTGACAACCACTTACTACCAACAAACTCAGACATAGAAAAATAATACAAAATAAGCGCAGCGAGCGCTTTATTTCGGGAGGTCTATAGGAAAATTTGTGGGATGGCATCGCCCTAGCTGTAAAAGTCCTTTTAGAAGATTATCCCACACGGACTCTACTAGGGCGCGCCGCGAAGCGGATCTCTTCGAGATAGGAGCGAATAACTTTATGCAAAAACAAAATTAGCTGTCTGTAAATCCGCAAACGATGGTCAGCTTGAGATTGATAGCAATATCAGTCTAGTTGGCACTTCTTTGCAGCAGGAAAGCCAAATCGCGAGGAATGGACACGCCCCTCCTCGTGCGAAGTGCGCAAGTCGGGGAGGATGTCACTAGCATAGAACTTTTAGGGAATAGCTCTGTTACGAGTCTAATAAATCAGTGCCGATCGAGGTTTACAATAATAGTAATCGGTGAATATTATATTTGTAATACAAAAGAAACTTGCTACCGATATTGTTGTAGAAAATTTAGTTTAGACTGTCGAAAAATGTAGATGACTCAAACATCCCAAACAATACAACTACCAAACAATGAAAGCGCGATCTCTTTAGCGGGAGTGGGGGAAGAAAATCTCAAACTCCTTTCCCGTCATACAGGGGCGCAACTAGTACTCAGAGGTCAAGATTTACTCATCTCTGGGAAAGAAAAGCAAGTACAGCGTTGCGTGGAAGTAGTGCGATCGCTCAAACCCTATTGGAGTGAAGCAAAAACCATTTCCCAACCAGAAATTTTAACTGCTTTTCACGCCTTCGATACTGGACGCACAGAAGAGTTACAAGATTTACAAAAAGACATCCTAGCGCGCACTCGCAGGGGTGAATTAATTAGAGCAAAAACCTTTCGCCAGCGTCAATACATCAAAGCCATCCAAAGCCACGATATCACCTTTTGTATCGGCCCTGCTGGGACGGGAAAAACTTTTCTTGCCGCAGTTTTAGCAGTAAAAGCCCTACTTAACGACGAATGCGATCGCCTGATCCTGACCCGTCCAGCAGTAGAAGCTGGGGAAAAACTCGGTTTTTTACCAGGAGATTTGCAACAAAAAGTAAATCCGTTTCTGCGTCCTCTCTACGATGCTTTATACGAATTCATCGATCCAGAAAAAATTCCCGATCTCATGGAGAGGGGCAAAATTGAAGTCGCACCCCTTGCGTATATGCGGGGACGCACTCTCAGCAATGCTTTTATTATCGTTGACGAAGCCCAAAATACTACCCCAGCACAACTGAAAATGGTACTGACTCGTTTGGGGTTTGGCTCAAAAATGATCGTAACTGGCGATATTACTCAAACCGATCTCCACGATCTGCAAAAATCGGGATTAGAAATTGCTATGAAAATGCTCAAATCGGTAGAGGGGATTGCTTTCTGTCAGCTATCTCAAGCAGATGTCGTCCGCCATCCTTTAGTACAAAGAATTGTTGCTGCTTACGAACAATTTGAAAAATAAGCTTGCGAGTTCATAGAATCTTTTTGCTAGAAGAGAATATGACAGTGAAAAAATTATCATTTTTAGGATGCAGCTACTAAACTTTAACTGTTAGAGTAAGAGGCAATGAAGCGATCTATTTGTTAGATCTATTTTACTAGCGTATAGATCGTTCTCTTTTGCCCCTCACCTAGCTCATTGACTAGGCATCCCTAGACTAATTTAATCTCAACCCTTCACTGTCATGTCTGAATTCCTAGAACAACTAGAAATCGGGTTTGCTCTCTTACCGCCCTATTTAATTTTTATTGCTATAGTTTTAGTAGTTTTACCTACTATTGTGGCTATCTTCCTGCGTTTTTCTCTTTACAGTCATTTACAATATTTAAGATCTAAGGTGAGAAAATTGAAAGGAGGAATCAGACAAGGGAGACAACCGAAAATAATTGAAAAACTAGAGCAAAGATTTGAACAAATTGATACTACGAAGATAGAAAATGTCAATACAGTAGCAGTTGTTGAAAGTCTGTACTCTCAAGAACATTTTAGATTTTTATTTTTGCCCTTACCCTGCGAATCGATCGGACACTTTACGCGAGTTTTACCTAATTTACTCCTCTCGTTTGGACTTTTAGGCACTTTTTTGGGAATTACTATTAACTTAGCTAGCATCAGTCAAACTATCTCTCAAGTTGAAATTGAAGATGTTAGAAGTTTAGTCCAACAATTAAATCAGCCCCTTCAGGGAATGGGAATTGCTTTTATTACTAGCTTGGTTGCTGTCGCTAGCAGTGCTTTTTTAACAGTGGTTAATTTAAGCTGGAATACAAATATTGCTAAAACATCAGTCATTAACTCTTTAGAAGATTATGTTGACAATGTTTATTTGCCTTATTTACCCAGTGAAAATCCTACAGAAAAAGCAGTCGATCGCCTCATTAGCGAATTTGGTAGTTTTTTAGACAGATTTGGCAGTACTTTTGAAGATTCTATCGCTCACTCGATCGCCGAACCAGTAGAAAAACTAGTAGCGGAAAGCGGTCAAATAAATGAATTAGCTAAAAAAGTATATAACGGCTTGCTAGAGTCATCAGTTTCAATAGAAAACAGCGCTAGGGAGTTTCAACAAGCTGCTAGCATCATGGAAGAGAGTAGATTTGCAGAAAAGCTAACCTCAGCAACTAACGATTTATCCATTGCTCAAAATCAATTTTCTCAATCCTCATTAGTTTTGAAAAAATCTACCCAATCAATCGAACAGGGTTTAGAAACGCTACAAAAATCAGCCAATAATATACTAAATATGAGTGAAGGAATAACTAATCTCAACAAACAGTATGCTGAGATGGTGAATATGAGTAAAGAACGCAGTGAAGTAGAAAAAGAAAGTTTAGAAGAAATAAAATCTGAATTAGCACAACTACTAAGTAAATTAACTAAATCGTAACTATGGGTAAGCGTTATCGTTCTTCTTACGAATCAGAAGAACTTAATATTTGGCCATCTTTTACAGATTTGATGTCTAATGCTTTTATGATTATCAGTCTGTTCTTACTATTGGCTTTATTTAAATCATTATTTCTCAAATATACTGCTGAAGAAACTCAGTCAAATCTCAATGACAGTCAAAGTATAGTCAGAGACTTAAAGCAACAGTTAGCAGATTTGGAGAGTCAATTAGATAAAAAAAGTACTCAGTTCAATAGCGTGCAGAAAGAACTAGCAGAACAACAGAGCGATTTTAATAATTTACAAAATGAATTAGACAAAAGAAACAAGCAAGCATCTGAACTAGAATCTCAAGTACAGCGCTTGAAATCCGCTCCTCCTGTGGTAGTAATTCAAGACTCAGGAGAGTATCAATTTGGTTCTGGTAGCGCCAAATTACCAGAAGGACTGCGCAAATATATAGAAAATGAATTAGTAAGTAAAATAGAAAGAATTACCAAAGAACGCAGTATCTATGTAGTAGAAATAATCGGTCATACAGACGGTCAAGCAAACAGTAATGGTTCTAGTAATTTAGATACAAAACTAGAAGATGTAGCTAAAGGAAATGCACCAGTTAGCAGTTTAACCCCAGGTTCTAATGCAGATTTAGGTCTAATGCGAGCTTTAGAAGTTGTTAAAGAGTTGGAAAAAATTCGAAAAAAAGGTCGCTTAAAAGGGTTAGAATTTCGCGCCTATTCTGCTGCACAACTTTTTTTACCTTCAGGGAAATTTGCTTCTGTTAATCGCAAATCTGATGCAAGCAGAAGAAGAATTGAAATTCGCTTCTCTCCTTTAGGTAAAGCAGAAACAATTAGGTAATACTGCTTCGCAGAAGTTAAAAGTTAAAAGTAAAAAGACAACTATCGATGTAGGAAAAGAAGTATTTATTAATATTTGGTTTGTACAAATTTAAGATGGCAATATTTGATTTTTTTGAATATCTGGATCGCTTGTTTTGCGATCTACTAAAATTATGATATGAATAATTTTCTAAATAAAAAATTACTGATGAGAAGAAATATGTTAAAATCTATAATTTTGGTTATATCGGTAGTTTTAGGGCTGACGATCGCCAAGATATTAGACATATTATTTTTATCAAACAGATTAGTCCCAAAAACCTCCTTTACGGCTAAGGTTATTCCAGCTGAGGGAAAATCGGATTTAGCTCAATTAGCAGACTGGAATAAATTCATTGAAAAAAATCCAGATAAGGTTCTTGCATATAGTCATCGTGGAGCAATTTACAGAAAGTTAAAAGAATGGGAATTAGCTCTAGCAGATTTTAATCGAGGGATTGAGATGAATTCCAATTATTCTTTTAATTATTTAGATCGAGGATTAATATGGATTGAATTAAATAATAAACAAAAAGCGATCGAAGATTTAAAAACTGCGACACGACTAATGAAACAAGAAAATAATAAGAATGGTTATCAAACAGCTCAATTTTATATTAAAAAATTATAAAATTGAACATTTATATCTGGGCAAAACTCTCGAAATTAAGCAAGTAAAAGATAAACGATACAAAATGGTAACGCTTAAAATAAATGCGATCGAAGCGATCGAGCGAATAAAAATGCTATGATTTTCCTTGTTGAATTTTATTAGTATATTCTCTAAACCTTTCTAAATCTGCGGCAATTGTAGACTCAACTATCCGACCTAAAAATAAATTGTCCATAATTTTACCCAGGATACCAGGGATAGCGTAGCCAAAACTCAATCTTACTATACTGCTACCGTGGCGATCGTAGAAACGCACGGCCCCACGATTCGGCAAACCATCTACAGATTCCCACTGAATAATCTGATGGGGAACGATTTTAAGTATGCGAGACAACCAGGTAAATTCAAACCCACTACTTGCCAATTTCCAACGCGAAAGTTCTGGATTATCTTCTAAGATGTGAACGGAATCGATCCACTTCATCCAACGAGGCATTTGTTCTAAATCCGACCACAAACTCCACACTAGATCTATGGGGGCATCTACTTCAACTTGTACGCTATGTTCTAACCAGTTTGTCATGTAAACCTCACGGGAGTAAAGATAAAGACTTCCCTAATAAAAATAAAAACATTTCTCGGAAAAACGAGTAGCGGTTTTAACCGCAGTCCCCGAAAGGGGAGAGGGAAATTGTTGTATCCCTCAAAAACTCCCATTGCTGGGGTAAAGTTAGCCTCGCTAATGTTATTGGTCGGTACTATCTCGATCGGCACTGTCTTACCCCGAAGGATGTATTTATTTTTATTAGGGAAGTCCTCAGTAGCAGTTAAGTTAATTACCGCAGCAGACAAGTTATCGTAAAAAGACTTCCCTAATAAAAATGAACTCATTGTAACCCCCTCGTAAAACTGTTTAACCTTTGAGTTCTAGAGCTTGGAACTGGCACGCATTCCAAGGTAGGAACTTTAACTCTTGCCAATAACGTAGTCAGTTAAGACTTAAGCTGGTCAGCTAACTGAAGAGGAGGCCGCGTTGCCCAGCTACTTCAGTGCGGGGTGCTGACGTATTAATTATTAGTTATTTGTTAGTGGGATAAGCAATGATAGTTGGTTAGTGGGCAAAAAGCCCACCATTACTAGCAGAATTATTTTAACTAACTGCTGAGGGTTCGGGAGTAATTAATTTTGAGGCATTATCTAAAATAGCTTTTGCTGCTTGACGACCAGAGATAGTAGCCCCTTCCATACTATCGATATAATCTTGTTGGGTATAGCTACCAGCGAGGAAGAAATTAGGTAAGGGTGTTTTTTGGGGGGGACGGTAGAGATCCATACCAGGTGCTTCGCGGTAAAGAGATTGAGCTAATTTAACCACGCTATACCAAGTCATATTTAATTCTCGCGAAGAGGGGAACAGTTTGCGAACCTGTTTGAGTACGTGGTTAGCTATATCTTCGTTTTTCTCTTTAATAAATGGATCTCCTGGAGTTAATACCAATTGCAATAAGGAGCCTTCTCCTTGCTTGTAATAATCCGCAGGACTGGATAAAGCTAAGTCTGAAAAGCAAGAAAAATCGGCATCGGGAGTATAAAGTAAATTGTCTATTCCTGCTGCTTCCTCCAACTGCTTGCGTTTTTGGGAGTCTTGCATTTCTGTTACCCAACCGTCAAAACGCAATTGTACTGTAGCTACAGGTACGGCTTCTAGTTTGTATATATTATCAAATTCAGACCATTTGCGCCACTCTTGAGGCAAAAGCCTTTGAATACCAGGAACGTCACAAGCGCATACATAGCCATCAGCTGTAATGGTTTCTTCTGTCTCGCCGTTAGCGACAATCATACCAGTTACTCGATCGTCTTCAAACAGAATTTCTCTGACCCTACGCCGAGTATATATTTTTGCACCTCTTGCCTCGATGTAATCGATAATTGGCTTGTGCAGGTATTCGTGGGGAGAACCTTCTAACATCCGCAACACCGATGCCTCAGTTTTAGCAGCAAACAACTGAAATATAGTTAGCATACAGCGTGCGGATATATTTTCAGTATCGATAAAACCCAAAGCGTAGGCGATCGGGTTCCACATTTTTTTTAAGCTACCATTGTTTCCCCCCTGACCGCGAAACCAATCAGCAAAGCTAATTGAATCTAGATCGCGAATAGTTTTCATCGCTCCCTTAAAGTCTACTAAACCTCGAACTATAGGGCTAGTTCCCAGAGCGATCGAGTTAGCTGCTTTATCTATAGCTGATAGTTGAGAGGTGGTAAAAAAAGCTTTTAAACCGTTAAAAGGTGCGCCGGTGAGGAAGCGAAAATCTAGTTCTCCAATTCTTCCCCCTTCGTTAATGAAAGTGTGGGTGTGTTGTTTGAGACGCAGATTGTCGATCGCGCCTACTTTTCTCATCAATTCAAACAGATTGTAATAGCAGCCAAAGAAAACGTGCAAACCCATTTCGATATGGTTTCCATTTGCATCTACCCAACTGCCGACTTTTCCGCCGATAAAAGGACGAGATTCAAATATTTCTACTTCATGGCCTGCATCTACTAAATCTACGGCTGTCGCCATTCCTGCTAGTCCTGCACCAACGATCGCAACTCGCATTCTGTTTTCCTTTTCATTTTCTTTACATATTTTATCGAACCTCTGGGTGCTATTTTTTATTACCTTTTATTGACTCTCTAGTTAAATAGTTAGGGGAATTATTTACTATAGTAATAGAATGCTGGTGGCTCGCCAGGAGGACAGAAAAATGAGCAGTAACCTCATCAATAAAACTATTATTCCCAGTGTTATTGCTGCTATAGTCTTGGTTCTATCGATCGCTAGCCCTGTACAAACAAGTAATCAACAACGATCGCTCTTATCTTCTAAATATCGGCAACAGCAACAGATAGCACAGTATGACCTGATGAAGTGCCCTTGGGGGGAAAGAAGACGTGGTTGGATATACGGTTCCCACTACGGCAGAATGTACGACATCAATACTGTAGAAACGATCGCTGGTAAAGTTGTTAGCGTAAATAACGTCATTTCAACGAGAGGTCGGTCTGGTGGCGTGCATCTGCGGGTGAAAACAGGGAATGAAACAGTTGAAGTTCATTTAGGACCAGCCTGGTATCTTCAAAGGCAGAACTTTAGAATCAAGCAAAACGAAACGATTGAAGTGAGAGGATCTAGAGTTAGGTTTGAAGGAGAACCCGCTATAATTGCAGCCCGAGTTAAGAAGGGAGACGCAACCTTGACACTGAGAAATGAAAACGGTTTTCCTATGTGGAGTGGTTGGAGAAGACAAGGTCGGTTTAATTAGCTTTTAGCAAGCGCTCGCTATTTTTAAATTTGTCAGGTGTCAGGTGGGTTAGGGCTATTTCTAACCCACCAAATTTGATTTTACTTTGTCTTTGACTTCTCTCTCGGTTAAAACACGAGAGATTCTAAGCGGATGTTCCGAATCGGGTTAAAACCACGATTCTCCACGTTTCACACTTAGCTGTCACCGACAATTAATCGGTGGTGGCAGTCAAAAACCACCTACACGCTTTGACATACTGATGATTCACACCATATGCGTTGCGCTTACTTTTCATTATTTAAATCACTTTCAGAGTGGTTTTACTTAAATTAAAGCTATAAATCCCTATCTTTGCTGCCTGCTCGTCTGTTGCCTTGGTCTTGGTAGCGATCTATATGTATCCTACTAGTTTCCTACTGACAGGAATTGCACCCCACTAGCAAAGGTTCATCGGGACAAACCTTGTTCCTACTCGCATTAAACAGATTATCTCATATTTTGGGATACAGGAGATTAAAATCTCCAACTTGTTTTCATCCTACGATTTTAAATCGTAGGCGCATCACTGCAAGAAAAACGGTAAATTAGTTTTTTATCTTTTCCAAGTACGTTCTTCACAAAAAAAAATTATGTATATTTATGTAAAAAATGTAAAAATAGTAAATATTAACTAAGATAAAAATCTTTATATATATATATGCAAACTGTTTCTCCCTATAGACACCAGCTTTCTAAAAATGTTACTCGTCCTCTGAGGATTGTTGCTTTTGGAGATAGTCTTATTTATGGTTATGGTGATTCCGCAGGTGGAGGCTGGGTAGAAAGACTAAGACGCAAGTGGATGAATCCAGAGCTTCCTGGTCACGTTCTGTATAATTTAGGAATTAGAGGAGATACGGTAGCAAAAGTGTCTCAGCGACTAGAGCGAGAATTTGGAGATCGTGGAGAACTACTCAATCGCCAACCAGATGTAATTATTCTTTCTGTAGGAGTTAATGATTCAGCCCGTAAAGGAAATCGCCAGGGAAAACTATTTACTGATTTCGACGAGTTTCAAGATAAGTTAGTCAATTTGATAGAGAGATCGCAGCAGTTAGCTTCTGTACTATTTGTAGGTATGGTGCCAGTAGACGAAAGCAAGATGCCTTTTTTAGATTGCTTTCATTTCAATCATATTGACCAATACCGCTATAAACAAGCTACTAAAAAGCTATGTGCAGCGCGCAATATTCCTTATCTAGATATTTTCGACCTTTGGATGGAAAGAGATGAAAATTGGCTGCAAGCGCACTTGAGTTCAGACGGTCTTCATCCTAATGTCAGTGGCTATTGTGCCCTACTTGAAGACGTGTTAAGCTGGCAACCATTTTCTCAATTAGCTTAATGCGCGATAACGCCTGTTTCTCGATAGGAAGCCCACGCTGTATTTTTTAAATCAGCGCGGGCAGTTCGCATAGTAACTTAAATATAAAAGCTTAAACATACTTTAAGAGCTCAGCCACTGCAGCTGTCACTCAAAACTTCTAGCAACCCATTAAGATCTTCGAGTAACCAATCAATATCATCTGTTTGTATGGAATCGAGGACGCATTGATAAGCTTCTTCGATCGCTTCACATCCGAATTCTTTTACTCCTACTTGAAAAAGACCCCATACCTCCCGTCTGTTTTTTAAGCTAATGGCATAAGATAGGGCAACAATCCACTTATACAAGCGCGGTGCTTTTTCAGAAACGAATCTAAGATAGTTCAGCCGATCTACTTCGGAGTAGAAATCGACGACTGTTTGGTCGGAGACAGTGAAAGTTGGTATACCTAATAATTGAGCAAACATAGATTTTAAGATGAAGTTTACTTAATATTCCTTAATACATAATTTTCCCCTGGAAAAGCACGAACTAACATAACGAGACAGAAAAAAAACAACTTTAACGATCTTCAAAATATTCTTTGAGATTATTGAGAGCTTCTGTAGCACTTTCAATAGCTGATGATAATTCTTCCAATTTCTCGGATTTAGCTTTGGCTTCAATTTCTCTTTTGAGGAGTTCTTGCAATTTTACAATCAATTGTTTCTGATTCTCGATCGTCTCCTTAAAGTCTAGGGCTTGTGTCATTTTACTATCCTCGATCGCACATCTTCTGCCTATATCTTATAGACTTTTTCCAACTTAATATACTTTTTTCTCGACTGGGGCTTTGTCTTACAATAAAGTAAGGAAAGTAAGTAAGGAATTTACAATGGTTAGTGCAACCATTACCAGCAAAGGACAATTAACTATTCCCAAAGAAATTAGAGACTATCTCAAATTGGAGACTGGAACAAAGGTAGAGTTCGTTATTGACGATCGAGGGGAAGTTAAAATCCTTCCTTTAAATGTTCCTGTTGAAAGCTTATCTGGAATACTGTATCGGAAGGGTAAGTCTGCAGCAACAATAGAGGAAATGGAAGCTGCGATCGAGGAGACAGCCAGTGATTGGACTTGATACTAACGTCATAGTCCGCTATTTAACCAAAGATGACGAAACGCAATGGCGAGCCGCTAATCTTATAATTACTAGTGGCGAGGGTTGTTTTATTACTAACGTAGTTCTCTGCGAACTAGTTTGGGTTTTGAGAGGAAAACCTTATAAATTCGAGAGAGTTGATATTCTTAAAACTATAGAAGCTATGATTGGCAGTCCCACCTTTGAATTTGAGAATCGTTCTGCCGTTTACCAGGCTCTTTTACAGGCTAAAGTCGGGAGTGCTGATTTTAGCGATTACCTTATTGGCAGCGTTGCGAACCTCGCAGGTTGTAGTGAAACAGTTACTTTCGATCGCAAGTTAAAAAACGAAAATAGATTCCGTTGTCTTTGAACTTTGAGTTATTGGTTAGAAACTAGAGTTGAGACTACCTGTCCCGCAAAACTTATCCAAAGTTATCCACTTTGATGTTTGCTTCCTGCTTCCTTGCATTACAGCTTTTTTCATGACCGTCGGCGCGGATCGTGGACACAGGCGTAAATTCGGGTTGAACCAACCCTATTTGTAATATGTTCTTCTTTTGCCAGCTTGAGATTAATTGCTGAATTTAGAT
>JASJDA010000369.1 GCA_030065755.1 Prochloraceae cyanobacterium
GGAACAAGTTGGTGCGATCGTACTGAAGAGTAGATAGATTGTCTCGATCGTTATTGTTTTCTGCGTGGTGTATTCCTACGTGAGCGCATCTTTCCATTTCTGGAATATTGCCGTAAAAAATACCGAGAAACCATTCAAAATATCGATCGAGTAAAAAACTGTATGGTTCTTTATACAAACCCTTGAGGCGATGAGCTTCTACGTGCTTGCAAGCAAAAAAATGAAAGTAAAAATCTAACTTTCTCGGGCCAAATAAGAGAATGTAATAAACTACAGCTAATCCCCAGCTAAATTCTGGTAACAGCAGTTGCCAGATAAAAGCTCCTACCACCAAGGGAGTAATAGTCAAAGCAACTTTCAGAAGAGGATAGTCTCGCTCGTCCTTCATAATCTTGCGAGCTAGAGAGATTGTGGCAGAATCGATCGTCTTTTCTACCCATTTAACCCCAGGAATTCTACGAAATATCTCTAAGATGTAGAAGACCAGAAGGCTAGCACCCTCCAAAGGAAGTACGATTAGGTAGGGTAAAATTACGATCGGGTTTAGAAGATAGGAAATTGGAGTAACTGCGATCTTCAAAAGTCGATCTGTCCAGTATACTCCTTTTTTAAGGTTGCAGTTGGCAATAAAACTCATTTTTTTATCTGGAAAGTAACTAACTCTTTCATTTATCGTTCTTGAGTTTCTCAAAAACTCTAGCTGCTGTTTAAAGCCAGTTTTTTAAGTTCAATTTCTTGAGGAGATACTCGCTTGATATTGCTGGCTAAACCTAGCTTTTCTAAAGTTAGGATTATTTTATAACTCAAGTCATATTGCCAAGGCTCTAAACCTTGATTGGCTGCGTGAGGGAAAGCGTGATGGTTGTTGTGCCATTCTCCAAGAGAGATAATTGCGATCCAATTGTTAGTACTGAAGTCTTTGGTTTTGAAAGAGCGATCTCCCCAGTAGTGACTGAACGATCGAATACCGAATTCTATTTGATCTTGAATAAACATTCGCAATAATCCCCACCAAACAAATCCGATTAAAGCTCCATTCCAGCTTTGCGTAAGTGCGAAACCGAGTAAGGTTGGTATTAGTATGCCGAGGAGTATCCAGAGATAGTGCAGGCGATCGAGGGTGACGATTACAGAATCTTCAGTTAAGTCAGAAGCGTATTTATCGATCTTATCTTTTAGGTTGAGATCTCGGTCAAATAACCATCCTAAATATGAGTGCCACAAACCTTTTGTCATTTTCAGCAAGCCTTCCCCTTCGCTCAGGTGAGGGGAATGGGGATCCCCCGATCGATCTGAAAAGGCGTGATGACAGCGATGCACTGCTGCATATTCGGTTATAGTTAGATGGGATCCCATTAAACCCAAAATTGCCAATGTAGTTTTTACTGGCTTTTTCGCCTCAAAACTGCGATGTGCAAATAGGCGGTGATATCCTACTGTGAAGCCTATTCCTGTTAAAGGAGTCAACACGTACAAAGGCAGATATTGAATGAGATGCAACCTTTGCTGCCAAACCATCCACAAAGCGGCAATAAGACCAATATGGGGAATCAATACTCTGCAAAACTTCAATATTTGAACTGGATATAATTTTTTTTCCCAAGATTTGCTAGCTGATATGTTTTTGGTCGTCATCAATTTTGGCTCGAGATAGATTTTTATTATCGAGATAGATTTTTATTAACAGATCTATTTAAAATAATTTGTCTCTTTTACCTTAACTAACAATAAGGTTACTTAGATATAACTTGATAAATATGATTGCGCAAATACCGTAAAGAGCAACTTTTAAAAAGATTGATTTTTTGTTTTTCGTGTTAATGTTATCTATTAATTCTTGTATTAGTTTAGTGATTTTATTGTTGTTTTCATGGTGATGCCGATCGCTATTGAACTATTTTGAACCTCCTTTCCGTAAATAAATTATAAATATTTACAATCAATTGATGCAAGAGTGTACGTTCTACTTTGCAATAACTTAATAAAAGATTCTTCGTTTGTTAGTAACCCGTAAAGTTGATTTTTTACAACTGATTAATGTCACGGTATTTACGCGGATTTTTAAAAAATATAGTACTTGTCAAGAGATGAGATTTGAGTTATATATGAAAAAGCAAATACGTCCAAATAAATACGCATTTTTCAATTCGATCGCTCGAAATTAAAATGTATAAAGAGTAACGGTTAAAGAGCGATAGTCAATTAGAATTAGTCAAAATAAAAAATTTTGTCAGGGAATAGGTGAAAGAAAAATTTTAGTAGTTAGATTTCAATCTTTTGGATAGCTCCAATCAAAAATAGTAAATTTTGAGAACGAGCGGAAAAGCAAAAATCCAAAATTATTAAATCCAAACCCAAAATTAAAAACTCACAATCCCCCCAAAAAAAAACCACAAATATGGGTTTATTTAAAATGCTTTAACAAGCGCCTTTTTTATGAGAGATAAAAAAATGTTAGATAGTAGAAGTGTCCCCCAAAACAAAAAAAAACTTGTAGTTAACAAGCAAATAGTATCCCCGCGAAAAGAAGCATCGCAAAAGATAGCAAACAAAAACAAAATCAAAAAGTTGCACTTGTTGTGGGCCGTAACCAACCTGTTGATATCAAGTGTCATACTTATTGGGGTGACTCCAGTGCTCCAAAAATGGTTCTCAGGGATTTCAACAGCTAAAGCCAACCAGTCTTCTCGTCAAAGCCCTCGCTCGACAACCGCTTTGAGTAGTTTGCTTCCAGTTGAGACAATGGTGCTTGAAAAACAAAAAGCTTATCAAGTCGGTCGCAGCTATACGGGAAAAATTGAGTCCTATCGCAGTAGCGAATTAGGATTTGAGCGTTCTGGTCAAGTAATGCGCGTCGAAGTAAAAGAAGGAGATCGAGTTAGCAAAGGTACGCCTCTTGCTTCTCTCGACACCAGAAATTTAGTCGCTCAAGAGCAAGAGATATTAGCCCAACGAGCCCAAGCAGTTGCCAAACTCAGAGAAAAGCAGGCCGGACCTCGCAGACAGACTATTGCAGCAGCACAAGCCTCTGTGAGAAATCTGAAATCGCAACTAGTACTGGCTGAAAATAAACACAAGCGACGGGAAAGTTTATATAAGCAAGGCGCAATATCTCGCGAACAATTTGAGGAGGTTCTCTTTGAAGAACAAAGAATTCAAGCTCTCCTTGACGAAGCTCAAAGCAAAGTAGAGGAACTGCGGGAAGGGACGAGACCCGAACGCATCGAAGCACAACAAGCTCAAATAAAGCAGCTCGACGCAAGTCTTAAAAGTATTAGGATTAATAAGGAAAAAAGCATTCTTAAAGCTCCTTTTAGCGGCACTATCTCCGTTCGTTATGTTGACGAAGGAACTGCAGTTTCTAACCGCGACACCATTGTTCGTCTGGTAGAGGATGGAAAAATTGAAGCTAAAATTGGCATTCCTGTAAACGCAGATAACAAAATTGAAGAAGGCAGTCGCCAAAAGCTCAAAATAGGAGACAAAGAATATGAAGCGACGGTTAGCTCGATCTTGCCAGAATTAGACTCTCGCAACCGGACTTTAACTGTAGTCTTAACCTTAGACGAGTCCGCAAGAGGAGAAGTTTGGGCAGGACAAGTAGCTAAGTTAAATATACAAAATGATATATCTTCATCTGGATATTGGCTGCCTACAACCGCATTAGTGCGAGGAGGGCGAGGTTTGTGGTCTGTTTACGTATTGGGTAAACCAGCAGAAGTATCCTCAGGTGATTCTAGCACGCAGAAAGCTTTTCATATCGAAAAAAGGTTCGTAGAAATTTTACACATGGAGAGTAATAGAGTCTTCGTTCGCGGCACCTTACAAGATAGAGATCGAGTCGTTATCAACGGAACTCACCGCCTCGTTCCCAATCAAATAGTTATTTCTTCTTTATAATAATGTGGAACCTATTCTACCGAAATACTAGGTTATTAATTCTAACCGTTTGTCTAATTCTGGTTTGGGGTATTTCTTCTTTTCAAGTGCTACCTCGAATGGAAGATCCCGAACTCTCCCAGCGATTTGCCCTAGTGAGAACCTTCTTTCCTGGAGCGAGTGCTGAGAGGGTGGAATCTTTAGTGACAGAGAAAATTGAAGAGAAATTATCTGAGATTTCTGAGCTCAAAGCAATCAACTCGACCTCGCGCCTCGGTAGCTCTTCAATATCATTGGAGTTAGAAGACGAAGTTACCAATGTTGACGATGCCTGGTCTCGCATTCGGGACAAACTCGAGGAGGTTAATCCCATACTGCCTGAAGGTGCTACAGAACCTGAATATACTGAAATAGATTCTAAAGCATACACTAAACTCGTCGCACTGACCTGGAATTTAGAAGGAAAAGTTAACTATACTATTTTGGGTCGTCTAGGCAAGAAGTTAGAAGACAAACTTCGAGGCATAAACGGAACCGAAAAAGTGGAGTTATTTGGGGCTCCCGAAGAAGAAATTATAGTTGATATTAATTCTTCCAAGTTAGCTGCTTTGGGTTTGACCCTCCAAAATGTATCGCAACAAATTGAAATGAGCGATGCCAAAGTGTCTGCTGGTCAGTTGCGCGGCAATGATAACGACCTTCTCATCGAAGTCAAAACCGAGTTAGATTCTCTCGAGCGCATTCGAGATATTCCGATTAGATGCGATCGCTGCGGCAATTCTCAAGATAACTCGGGTACGTTCACTCGCTTAGGAGATCTGGCCTTTATTGATAAAGGAATCAAAGAGCCCCCCTTAGAGCAAGCCATTATTAATGGTAAACCTGGAGTTGTTGTTGGCGCCTTGATGGAATCGACTCAACGGATCGATCTCTGGACGGCTAAAACTGACGCCTCTTTGGAGGAGTTTAAGACAAGATTATCCGATGGCATACGTTTAGATGTTATCTTTAATCAAAAAAATTACGTAGAAAGAACCTTAAACCATCTGTCCCAAAATTTGCTTTTGGGGGTAATTTGCGTTTTTATCACTACTGTCGTGCTAATGGGATGGAAATCTGCTTTGGTAGTAGGCTCATCTTTACCGCTTTCAGTGCTCATGGTACTCGGTGGGATGAACCTTACGGGAGTTCCTCTGCATCAAGTTTCTATTACCGGACTAGTAATTGCTCTGGGTTTATTAATAGATAACGCAGTTGTGGTGGTAGACGAAGTAGAACGTCGATTGAAACAGGGTATGAAAGCTATAGATGCGGTAACTAAGAGCGTTCGTTCTCTGGCAATTCCTCTACTAGCTTCTACTTTAACTACCGTTTTAACCTTCATGCCTATTATCGTGCTACCAGGCAGTCCAGGAGAGTTCGTTCGCGGTATTGCTGTTAGCGTAATATTATCTTTGTTTAGTTCTTTGTTTTTGGCTTTAACCGTCATACCAGCTATTGCTGGAAAACTTCACGTAAAAGGCGATCGAGAAAGAGAACAACAACAGCAATGGAGTTACGTTAATTCTGTTTCTACAAACAGATCCTGGCGAAGTTTTTGGAATAACGGTTTTTCCAGTCCCCAATTAACCTTAATTTATCGCCGAATTTTAGATAGAATTTTGGCGCGACCAGTACTTGGAGTGGTAATTGCCTTAATTTTACCTTTGAGCGGTCTTTTAATGGCGACCACTCTAGAAAGGCAATTCTTTCCTGCAGCCGAGCGAGATCAGTTTTATGTAGAGCTAGAACTTCCTTCTCAATCTTCATTGAAACAAACTGAGTCTCTAACAATGGAGGCGCGCCAAATCATCCTCGAACATCCAGAAGTAGAAGAGACTCAATGGTTTTTAGGAAAAAATGGTCTAGCTTTTTACTACAATCTTCCTCGAAGTCGGAAAAATTCTCCTAACTACGCTCAGGGTTTAATTCAATTACATTCTGGTTTTGCTAGCGACAAATTAATACAGAGCTTACAAAAAGAACTCAATCTAGCCTTTCCTTCAACAAGGGTATTAGTAAGACAGCTAGAGCAAGGCTCCGTCATTAGCGCTCCCATTGCCGTACGTATTTTCGGTGACGATCTCGATGTTCTGCGAGAGTTAGGGAAACAATTACAAGCAGAATTAACTACAGTTAACAACGTCATCTACACCCGCGCCAATTTGACGGAAACTGTACCTAAAATAGCTTTGCAGGTGGATGAAGAACAGGCTCGACTTGCTGGTCTGGACAATACTTTAATTGCGCAGCAACTCGAAGCCAAGCTGGAAGGTTCTCTAGGGGGATCGATTTTAGAAGGTACCGAAGAATTGCCAGTTCGCGTGCGCATATCCGATGCCAAACGCTCTGATTTAGATAAAATTGTTTCTCTCGATCTTCTTTCAGAGACTATCTCCACTCAAGAGAGTGTACCTTCGGTTTCTCTTTCTGCTTTAGGTAAAATTGAACTTATTCCCGAAGAAGCCACTATTGTCAAGCGCAATGGCAAAAGGGTTAATACGGTACAAGCTTTTGTTACTGCTGGGGTTCTGCCTTCAACTGCTTTAGATGATTTTAGAAAGCAACTTAAAACCAGTGATTTTCAGTTACCCCCAGGCTACTCTATCGAATTTGGCGGAGAAAACGCTGCACGCAATGAAGCTATAGAACACTTAATGTCTACATTAGGGATTCTTGTGGCGACGATGCTGGCGATCTTAGTTTTATCTTTTGGTTCTTTCCGAGCAGCAGCAATTATCACTATCGTTGCTTGGTGTTCGGTCGGTTTAGGACTGTTTTCTCTGTGGATATTTGGCTATCCTTTTGGGTTTATGGCTATCTTGGGCACAGTTGGTTTAGTTGGAATAGCTATTAACGACTCGATCGTGGTTCTTTCAGCTTTACGCTCCCATCCCCTAGCGCGCATTGGGAACCTCAGGGCTATTCGGGAGACGATCGTTCATTCGACGCGCCACGTTATTACTACTACTTTAACTACTGTAGCTGGCTTTATCCCTCTCTGGATAGACGGCGGTCAATCTTGGCCTCCTTTAGCTGTATGTATTGCGGGTGGGGTAATTGGGGCTACTCTATTGGCATTGTTTTTAGTGCCTTGTCTCCATTTACTGCTTCTAAAACGCAATTCT
>JASJDA010000077.1 GCA_030065755.1 Prochloraceae cyanobacterium
AATTGGAGTTATCCTCATCAATCATGGCAAAGAACCATTTAAGGTGCTTAAAGGTATGAAAATTGCACAAATGGTTATTGCACCAGTATTGAGAGCTGATGTCTGTGAAGTTGACACAATATCCGCGACTACGAGGGGAGATGGGGGATTTGGTTCTACAGGGATATAAGCTTAGCATCGATAAACTTAATCAGCTCTCACCAACGTCGCAGCACACTAATATCGATCTTAATGCTTTTAACAATTACTGGCAGCCTGCATTCCTCAATCTGCTCGTTTTATCGATTTAATATTCAATAAGTATAAATGGGAACGATCGCAATAACCTTAAACCCGATTAATTCAAGAATGTTCGTTCAAATATGCTGACAGTGCTTCTGCCAATATATGATTCATTGGTCGTCCTCGATCGTTTGACATCTGTTTGAGGCGAGTGAATAAAGGAGCTGGTACTCCTATTCGATTCTGAGTTTTACGAACTTTGACAGGCTTGGTTGAATTTTGAGAGTTCTCTGGCAACGGCTCCATACAAACAATCTACTGGGGATTTCGTTATGGTCGGGTGCGATGGCCAAGACCAAATGCAGGTGCGCAGTTATATGGTAATCGACGCTCGTGTTTAATTGTTGGGGATGGCGAGCGCCCATGTTTTGTGCTTGAAGTTGAAGGTAAACAAGTAAATCGCCAGTGTTACGAGAGGCGATCGCAGTCGGTTGGTGGTTGGAGATTAAGAGAGTGTCAAATTTTGGTAAAATTATCCCAGTTTTCGCACTCGCTGGAAATGATACAACAAACCCCTCAATTAAATTCCTTTAATTTTGTTGTAATTACTGTTAATGAGAAGGGAGAACAAATAAACACTTCTCATAAAGTTGCACAATATTACACTGAAGACTTAGGTAATGGTGTCACTCTAAATCTGGTAGCTATTCCTGGCGGCCAATTTATGATGGGCGCTCCAAAAGGAGAAAAATACAGTAAAGCTTCTCAAAGACCTCAGCACTGTGTAACGATTCAACCTTTTTTCATGGGTCAATTTCCAGTCACTCAAGCACAGTGGAAAGCAATCGCACTTGGGCCCAAAGTAGATCGGGATTTAACTAATTTCTGAAAGCTTTGCCGAGCAATGGTTTTAAGCCGATATGGCCGGATTTACACGTATCTCGGCTCGACCCCGGTTTGTCCTGTTTAAGAATCGGACTATTTAGCTTTAGGTGTGGGTGAGAAACTTAGACATTGTGCTAACTATTTGATTGATATCAATTGGTTTAGTAATAAATTGAGAAGTTCCAGATATTTTAGCTTTAAGACGAGCGACTACAGTATCTTGACCAGTGAGCATGATAATGGGTAGATCTTTAAGTTGAGAAATTCTTTTTAGTTGAGAGGAAATTTCATAACCATTAACAATCGGCATACCTACATCCAAAAAAATTAGATCGGGTTTATGGGTGATTAAAGTAGGAATAGCTTTTAGACTGGTTTGAATACCGAGAAACCTATATCCTTGATTGAGAATAATTTTTTTCATAATGTGAAGAATTGAAGGACTATCATCAATACAAGCAATTAGAGGTTTATCTGAATTTTTTTTTATGGTCAGAGGATTTGAAGGGAAGAAAAAGTCTAGAGAGACATTGTGTTCAGGGAGATCGTCGATTTCGACCAATTCCAACAATCCTTGTTGAATTAATGGTATTAAAGAAGCATTTAAAAGTGCCAGTTCTCGCGAGAGTTTGACAGCTAAATCTCTCAAAGTATTTCGACCATTAATTAACTCAAGAAATTTTTGATAAATATCTGGATTAACTGCTTGTTTTAATAAGGCTAAATTTTTAATACTTGGTGCTAGATGAGGAGACCAAGGCCCGAGTTTTTCGTCAAAATACTTCAAGTAATTTTGCTGCTCTTTTTGAATTTTGGGCACAATTATATTTAGATCTAAAAGAAGCTCGGAAATTTTTAAACCCGAATCTAAAAGATAATTAGCTGAAGTCTTTTGAGTCAAGTATTCTAAAGGTTCTTTTTGTTCTTGTTGAAGAATATCGAAAATAATTTCCCCGACTGAAGTTTGAAGAATTTGGCTAAATTGTTGTTGAGTAATTTGTTGGTTTTTCGATAAGGTAATCAAAAGACGATAACGCCAGCATTGATATTTTTTAGCCCCAGAAATAATCGCCGGATTTAATTTTATTTGGGGGCAATTTTGTACTAAAGCTCTCAACCAACAACGATGAGGGTGATAGCCTCCATTCCCCCAGACTATCCTACCCAAACAAAAATATATATGCCATTCAATATTTTTATTATGACATTTAATTTTGAGCTCTCCGGTAAATTGCTCTGGCATGGATTAAAAAAGCCAAAAAATGGGTTACAAAACAGCACGAATTGTACCAGCAGTCAAACACTGCAAGCATAATACAAGCGACAGAATTAAATTAGAAATTTAAGCTGCTATCTCAGAGCGTTGAAATCGCTTAAATCCTAACAATTCCAGCCAGTGTGGATGCTTTTCTCCTGTTAGTAACTCAGTAGGACTTTTACCTACTCGCTCAGGATGTTCGCTACGCATAAAGGTGCGATGATTCAAGAAAAAACGTAATAAATCGAGATATTCTGACCCCAATTGTTTGCGTAAAAAAAAGTAATTTCGCAGACGGGAATTAAGATTTTCTACCATTGAACTGGCTCTGGGAGTCTCTTTCATAGCTTGACTAATAGAGTCAAGTAAAAAATAGAACTTATCGCCTAATTTTTGGTAAAATTGATTGTAAGTTTCCCAATAAGATAAGCTCGCTTGCGGTATTTTTTTAAGGTATAAAATTTCTCGAACAACATCAAAACTAACTTCAAAATTACGAGCTATTTCAGCTAATTTTTGCTCGAGTATTTGAGCAAAAGCTAATAAATCTTCCCGCTGATTCTCCAAGGCCGTCCTGACAGGACGGATACGATGAGCACATAGCTGTTCACGTAATTTTAGTTCTTCTACGATGAAATTATATAATTCCAGGCGTTCTGTATAATTTGCTCCAGCTAATGCTAAAATATCATTATTTAACCAATCAATTAAAATCTGGAGATCGTCATACAATTGAAGGGCTACTTCTTCTTTTTTAAGAGCTGAAATTAATTGCTCACAAAGTTCTTTAAAATTAGGGTTTCCCCTGTTAATTTTTGTAATTTTATCTTCGATTTTTTCTCGAAATCTAATCGCTTTTATCCCTAATCTTTCTACAGATAAAAGCATTTTTTGATATTGACGTTTAATATGAAAAATATCACCATGACAGGGAATATCGGGCCTACAATGAAGTTCATTTTTTATAAAGTATCCCTTTATAACCGATAACTTATTTGCGAAGGGACATAACTTTAAGAGAAGGGATACTTTATAAAAAATAAAACCATCTGTCGCCATGCAGCTTTTTGACCTGCTCTAAGTCCTTTGGCAGCATCTGCAATTGTATAATTAAGATTTAATCCTTGTTCTTCAGACAATTTTAGCAGATAATATCCCCAAGTATCTTCATCACGATGCTCAACATTCCTTAAAAGATAACAATAAGTAGAAAAATTATCTACGCCAGTTAAAACTGGTTTACCCTCTTGAAAAATTTCATCATGGGAACCAACTTTTATTGAAGAAAGGTCTTGTTTATCATTAATTTCTTTAGCCTTATTTGCCGCAGAATAAATAAGATTATGTATCGAACTAATACTAATTTTTATGTCAAATAAATCTCTTAAAAGTTCTTTGACTCCTCGATAAGAACTATGACAAATTAGAATTAAAGCGAGAATTAACTGCTTTAACCAAATTTTTGTAACAGGTAAATAAAAAAGAACATCATCATTTTTATCAATAGAATTAAAAGCCAAATCTATTGCCTTAGTTGCCTTTTTCTTTTGTCGATATAAAAATTGGCGACTAACCTTTTCTTTTGCAGCCAAATGGGTGATACATTCATTTTTAGCTAAAACTTTTATTGCTAAGTTTTTTCTTTGTTCGGGAGGGAGAGTGGCAGCAATAGAGACGTTTTGATTCATTCGGCATTCTGCGTCGGCGATATGGAACATCTTTGATAATATCTCAGATGAAGCCCCTTATTTGCCCAATTATGAGCATTATACCTCTTTTTATCGCTTATTTTACCAATTTGAGTTTGTTCGCGAACGCCGTTCGCGAACAACTGAAGAGAGAGAGAACTGCGTCCTTTCCCTCGATCGCTTGTTAACTGTCTCGATCGCTTGTTGACTTCTTCGATCGCTTGTTGACTGCCTCGATCGCTTGTTGACTGCCTCGATCGCTTGTTGACTGCCTCGATCGCTTGTTGACTGCCTCGATCGCTTGTTGGCTTCCTCGATCGCTTGTTGACTTCCTCGATCGCTTGTTGACTTCCTCGATCGCTTGTTGACTTCCTCGATCGCTAGATTCCCCTTTCTTGGGGTGCAGTCAAAAGTATTTACTGCTATGCCTCCGCAGTGCTCCTTCTGCCCCTCCTGCACTACTAAACGGTTTAGTTAGTAAGAGGGGGCTATAGGGATACGCAAGCTCCCAGAGCCCCAGTAGCTGTTTTTGATGACACGCCCTTTCTTGTAGTACGGCTTATAAGCTTGAATCATCAACGCTATTTATTTTGTAACCCTAGTTTAAACCATGCCTCTCATAGAAGTTTGATGAGCGAATGGCAGATTTGTAAAGATCTATTAGTCAACCCGTTCATTTTACACGCCATCAACTAGCTATGATTGGGGCTCTTGCCGATTATTCGGTGTCAGCAATAAATACAAGGAGGGAATTACCAACAAAGCAATTACAGTAGATGATATTAACCCAAACCCGATCGCGCTAGTCAGGGGAAACCATACTGCATCGCTTAATCCCAAAGGAATTATCCCGACGATGGTAGTAATACTAGTAGTGAGAATGGGACGCAAGCGATCGGATGCGCCGTGGGCAGCAGCGTTACGAACTTCCATGCCTTTAGCTCGATGGCTATTCATAATTTCGAGCATAACAATAGCATCGTTAACCACAATTCCGGTCAGAGAAATGATACCGATGACGGCAGGGAAGGAGATGGGGATTTTGAAGACAAAGAAACCTAGAAACGTACCGATGAGGGCAAAAGGAATTGTCAGCATAATGATAAATGGCTGAGTAAAAGAATTGAATTGGATGACCAAAACCGCAAAAACCAGGAAAAGGGAGACGATCGCCATTCTTCCAGCGGAACTAAAAGTTTCCCCTTGAGTTTCTAGTTCTCCAGCAAATTTGTAGCTGTAACCTTGAGCCCATTGCCGTTTCATTGACTGTAGTTGTGGTTTTAAGTCAGCCATAATTTCCCCCACAGTCCGCCCCTTATTTTTCGCCAATACTGTTACTGTGCGTTCACCTTCTTTATGAGTTATGGATAAGGGAGCATTACCTAATTCTATTTCTAAAACTTCTTGTGCTGCTAAGGTTTTACCGCTGGGGAGAAAAATGGGACTCATTAGCAATTCATCCCGACGAGTAGGTCCGCCTACATCCCCATTACGGGAAGGCCAGATAGTACTGAGGCGAATTTCTAAATCTTCTTCGCCCCCACCAATGGGATAATCTCCGATATCATTATCGGTCATCAGATACCGTCCCTGTAAAGCCAGTTCTTCAGGAGATAAATCATAAAAATTCATCGCTTCTCGACGAGGACGAAATTTGATATCTGGTCGCAGAGGTCCTAGATCGTCGCGCACGTCTACCGCACCTGGTATTCCTGTGAGGGCTAATTTTACTTCATCAGTAATGCGGCGCAACTCGTCCATATCTTTGCCAATTAATTTTATTTTAATAGAGTCACCTTCGTTTCCAGTACCTTGACCATTAATAGTCAAAGATGCCCCTGGATACTGGCGCAAAGAAGTATTTAATTCTTGCCGCAGTTCGTCGATATACTCAAAAGACATCTTTTCTCTGTTTTCTTGGCTAGTAAAGATAGCAGAGAAACCAACTAAATAGCTTCCATTGTTTGGTTTAATCCCACTTTCTTGTACCAAGTTACTGCGTTGACCGACTAGCTTAGTGACGTTTTCTAAATAATCTTTACTCTGAAGGATTTTTCCTAATCCCTCGGCAACTTTTTGAGAAGTATCGAGAGTAGTAGTGGGAGCTAATTCAACGTTAATGCTTAACTTGCGTCCGTCGTCTTCGGGGAAAAGAGTGCCTGGTATAGTTCCTACGAGAATAGTAGCAATTATAAATAAAGAAATTACCCCAAAAGTGCAAATACGAGCGGTAGTTTTGTTACGAATAGTCGTGGTTAAAATCCATTGACGAAATTTCTCGGTTCCAGATTCGGTTATGCGGTCAATGGCGCTTTTTTTTGTGCCTTTTTTCAGATTACCCAGTAAATAACGCGAAAGAGGGATAGCTACGAACAATGCAATTATGTAACTAAGAAGCAAACAAACAATAGCAGTAATTGGAATGAGGCGGATAAATTTTCCTGCCCTGCCGCTAATTGCCATCAAAGGAGCTAGTGCCAAAATAGTAGTAAGTTGACCGGAAAAAGTAGGAAATGCATAAGTCTGGACTGTTTTCAAGGCAGCTTGCTCGAAACTCAAGCCTTGCCCAAATATTCCTTCGTGCATCCCCTCCATCATCAGGATAAACACATCTACTAATAAACCCAATGACAGAATCATGCCAATTTGCACCATGTTGTTGAGGGTGAAACCGAGTAAAAAGAGAACGGCTAAAGCCCCCATAAAGGTAAGAGGAATAGATAGTCCGGCAATAATTGCTTCTCGCCAAGTGAGGGCAAACAAAAGGATGATAAAAACCCCTACCACACCTTGCCCAGCGTTACTAAAGATATTGAAAAGGTCTTGATTAATCTCGTCTACATCAGAATAAATGACTTTGTATTCCATTCCATGAGGCCAAAGACTAGAATTTTGTTTGGCTGCTTCTATTGCTGCTAGAGAATTTTTAACAACCTCAATGGTGTCAGAGCCTGGAACTTTTAAAACTTCAAGGATAATAGCAGGTTCAAAATCTCCTTGTGCCGAACTCAAAAAAGCTCGATTCTTCTCTCTCTCTAAATCTCGCCTGACTTCGGCAATTTCTTGCAAACGTACTACTCGACCAGAGGAATCCCCCAAACGGGCTACGGGCAAATTTCTTAAAGCCTCCAAACTGCGAAATCGACCATAATAACGCAACTGGGTGCCAATTTCGTCACTTTCTATCGACTCCCAAGGCATATCTAGATTCCCTTTCTCGATGGCATCCTTTACTTGAGTCGGCGACACACCCATAGCGCTCGCGCGGGACAGAATTATTTGTACGTGAATGACTTCTTGACGATTCCCACTCAAGTTGACTTGGCGAACTTTAGCAACTGATTCTACTAAATCTTCAATATCTTCAGCGGTTTTACCCAACACTGCTGGATCGATATCCCCATACAATCCCACTGTCAATACGGGAGTATCTTGTGTTGATATTTGTTCTACTCTAGGTTCTTCTGCATCTGAAGCAATTTCAGCCTTGGCTCTATCTACCTTGGCCCTGACTAAAGATATAGATTCAGAGATCGGGGCCTCGGCAACAAATTCTACTTTAATTAGGGATTTACCATCAAAAGAAGCACTGCTTAATTCTTTTAATCCTTTGAGAGATTTTAGTTCCTTTTCAATTTTATTTGTTACCTGATTTTCAATGGTTTCTGGGTCGGCTCCAGTCCAAATTGTTTCCACATTAGCCATGGCAATATTAACATCTGGATTGCCTTCTTTGACCATAGACGACGCCCCTAGCCAGCCACCAACGATTATTAGCAGGCATAAAAGAGTCGCAAAAACACTCTTGAGAAAAAAGAATTGTGCCAAAGGCGTGGCTTTCATGACATTAGGAATTTCTCTTTGTTCTGGTTGTTTTTGCTTATCTGAAAGAGTTACCAGTTTGCTCATGGAATTACCTCAACTGGAGCACCATTAACTAAACGATTTTTTCCTTGAATGACTAATAATTCTCCTGGTTTGACTCCAGCTAAAATTTCTCTTTTGGCTAATCCTTCAATTCCTTGCGTAATCTGACGCTGTTCGACAGTCCCTTCCTCTTGATTGACTACAAAAACGTAAGGTTGGCGATCGCGAAAGATAAAAGCACTAAACGGTGCAACTGTGGCTCGCTCTTTCTCTTCTACCACCATCCAGACTGAAACGTGTTGCCCATCTTGAAGATTTTGTTCTTGTCCTTGTGTAACCCTAATCCGAACATTAACCGACCTTTCTCCAGGAGAAATGGAAGGACTGACGGAGAAAATAGATCCTGCGGCACTAGCAAGTTGCATGAGTTTCTCTGCAGTAATGACACTGGAATTGGCTTTAGTGAGATTTTGGTCGAGAATAATAAAAGCACGTTGCCCTGGTTTAACTTTTTCCCCTTGGAAGGCAGGAAGTTCTAGGATGACTTCAAATTCGTCAGGAGCGATAATAATAATTGGCAACCTTTCTACAATACGCTGATAGTTGCCTGTAGGCTCTAAAAAATCTGGCGTCCAATAATCTCCCTTGCGGATATTGAGGCGGCTAATAATCCCATCAAAAGGAGCAATAATTTCTGTATCTTCTCCTTCTACCATACTTTGATTGAGTCTGGCATTAGCAGAAACTACTCCCGCTTTGGCTGTTTCTATTTCGGTTTTAGCATAATCTAACTGAGCTTGGCTGGAACGGAGTTGGGCAGCAGTAGCAATAACCTCAGCCTGAGCGTTTTTATAATTGGTCTCTTTTACGTCTACCTCCCGTTGTTCGACTGCTCCTTGTTCGACTAGTTCTTTATATCGCTTCCAATCTGCTGCGGCAAAAGCTGCATCGGTTTTGGCTTTCTGTAACTCTGCTTCTACCTGTGCTAAGTTTGCTTCTGCTTGTCGCAGATTGGCCACTGCAGCAAACACTTGACTTTTCGCTTCTAATAGTCCCGCCTTTGCCACTGTTACTTCGGCATCAGATTTTCTTCGATCGACTCTAGCCAACAAATCCCCCTGGCGAACTCGATCTCCTTCTCGCAAGTCCCGTCCATTTACTTGCTTGATATACTCAATAGTCCCTTCAACTTGAAAGGAAAGATGTTTTTTCGAGACTGCGCTGACATAACCATCCCCAAATACCCAAGCTTGAATCGGTTCTAATTGAGCGGGAACAGTCTTGACTGTTAAGCGTACTTGCTCTATATTATTTATTGATTTTGCTCCATTATTTGTTACTCGTTCCGTGGATTGCTGCCAACTAGAAGAAACGCGCCCAATTAATCCCCCACCTACCAACAAAGCGATCGCCCCTAACGGCAATAGCCACCTAGATTTTTTACCGAGCGCGAGTGCTGGCAATTGCTCTTTTTCTACCATATAATATCAATAGTGAATTCTAGAGTGGGTCTGCAAACTATAAAATCTATTCTAGAGTTTTGACTTGCTGCTTATTGCTTCTAAATCATCTTTTTACCTTACAAGGTAAGCTAGTGTAATTTGGTATAAAATGTACTTGACAAAAACTATATTGTATAGTACACTTATGCATTATCTGGAAAATACCAAATCTTAATTAACTAGTTAACTAGTTTCGAATTATTAGGTTCAGTTTTTTGGCAATCTCCATAGGAAAAAAATCTAGCTTTTGATAAGTTCCTCAGCAGTATCAGCAACTTTAATCGAACCTCTTAAGCGGCAATACTTTCTGAAGCACGAACTGTGGACATCAAATCTTGAGAAACAATTTTTAAAAGCTCGCAAGTATGTTCTTGGATAAAAAAGTGATGACCATCATACATGCGTAGATTAAAAGTATTAGAGGTTAAGTGAGACCACGCAGTCATTTCCTCTAGGCTTACTTCAGGATCTTGAAGACCTCCAAAAGCAGATATCGGACAATCGAGTAAGAAATCATTTTTGTAAGTGTAAGTTTCGTTAATCTGTAAATCAGCTCGCAGTACGGGTAATAGTAAATCCATTAATTCCTGATTTTGTAAAATAACTTCAGGAGTGCCGCTATAACGACGTATTTTTTCGAGGAATAAGGGCGTGGGTAATGAGTGAACGTGAGGTTGAAAAGAAGGCATTTGAGGAGCGCGACGACCTGAAACAAATAAATGTATCGGTAAAGGTACTTGTAATCGTCGTAATTGACGAGTAAGTTCAAAAGCAATTAAAGCCCCCATACTATGTCCGAAAAACGCAAAGGGACGATCTAAATGAGATAGTAGTGCTGGTGCTAGAGTTTTAACCAGAGAACGAATATCTTTTAAAAGAGGCTCTTTGCTTCGATTCGCTCTTCCAGGTAATTGTACGATACAAAATTCGATATCTTTAGGTAAATACTTAGCCCAGCTCCGAAAGTTAAAAGCGTTAGCACCAGCATAAGGAAAACAAAAGAGTCGGAATTTAGCTTGAGGATTAGGTTGAGGTATAAATAGCCAAGGGTTAATGGTTTTCATGGTAATATTTCTCGCAAACTATGTGTGAATGTTTAGTGATTAGAAACTTAGATCTTTGGTTATTCTTGTTATTTATAACAACAACTTTTTATCGATCTTTTTTAAGAAGAGCTAAAAAAATCCGATCTAAATATTTTAAATATTAGATGATTTGATTGCAAAAGAAGTTTGTTTTTTCTCTTCTTGTTTATTATTATGCCCCTTTTTTTGAAGTTGACAAGTGAGAAAAAGTGAGGAAAAGTATGATAAAAAGTATGGAAAAGTATGATAAATACTTGCTTATAACATGCAAAATTTGTCGCGCATTACAGATAGTTTTGTTGGACCAACTTCCAGCCTGCGAGTAGTGAAAGTAACTTTTGCACGAGATTGAATAGTTTGTGTCGCTCGCTCGAAAATTTCTTGAGAACTATACTTTTGCAGTTTTTCCTCCAACGCATCGTTACAGGGAATAGACGCTTAAGTAAATATATATAGGTCGGCGATCGCGACGGTGAATTCCGATTTCTGGGTTAATTTCTGCGGAAGTATAGTTGCTAATTAAATTAATTTCCAATGTGAAAATTAGTCGCTTGTTGATCGATTAAACAATAAGCGTAGAAAGTTACGACAAGTAAAATATTTAAATTTATATGAATTTTACATATAAAAAATTTGAGAATTTGTATAATTAAATGTCTTTTATTTTTTGACTTTTTTTGCAATTTTTTTTATCTGATTTATCATACTTTATCATACTTTTTCTCACTGACAAAACTTCTAATTACGGCGATGATTGATTTCAGTTAGGAACAAGACCAATCAATTAATCATCAACAGTAATTAGAACAATGAGTAATGAAACTCTTATTGGAGGTTTTGGTAACGATAATCTAGATGGTGGTTCGGGGGACGATTCTCTTGTTGGAGGTTTTGGTAACGATAATCTAGATGGTGGTTCGGGGGACGATTCTCTTATTGGAGGTTCGGGCAACGACACTCTAGATGGTGGTTCGGGGGCCGATTCTCTTATTGGAGGTTCGGGCAACGACACTCTAGATGGTGGTTCGGGGGCCGATTCTCTTATTGGAGGTTTTGGTAACGATAATCTAGATGGCGGTTCTGGGGACGATACTCTTGTTGGAAGTTCGGGCAACGACACTCTAGATGGTAGTTCGGGTAGCGATACTCTTGTTGGAGGTTCGGGCCAAGATTATATTGAGGGAGGTGGATATAGCTATAACAGCCGCGAGTACGATCTCTTAACTGGAGGAACTGAAGCAGATACATTTGTTTTGGGTGCTAGAACAACCTTCGGACCTTTTACCCAAGAAGTTGTTTATTACCGAGGAGTTGGTCATGCTACGATTACAGACTTTGACTATGGTGAGTTGGATAAGATTAAAGTTCTTGGTAGTACAGACTATACACTAACCTATTCTAATGGTGGGACTAATATTTTCTACGCAGGTACTAATGATTTAATCGCTCGCATATCAAATACAACAGATGTAACGATCGAGCGGGATTTTATTTTTCTTTAAAAGGTTTCTATCAAGGCTATCATCTAGAATCGTTGGTAGCCTCTACAAGCATAATTGAAGGAGAATATTTAGTGTAATGAAAGAATTTGGGTCGCCAAACAATTCACAATTGGGTTCTAATAATATTATTTCTAATTTAGTTGATATATTGAACCATAGAAGGAAAAAAGAACCTAATAAAATAGCTTATACTTTTTTAAAGGACGGAGAAACAGAAGAAGTTAATATCACTTATCAAGAATTAGACCAACGGGCACGGGCGATCGCTGCTACTCTTCAATCTTTAAATTTGTATGGCGAAAGGGCTTTGCTACTCTACCCAGCGGGTCTGGAATTCATAGTTGCCTTCCTGGGATGCTTGTATGCTGGGGCGATCGCAGTACCCACTTATCCTCCTAGGCGAAACCAGAAATTGTCTCGGTTGCTTTCTATCGTTAATGATTCCCAAGCGAAGCTAGCACTGACAACCTCATCCGTATTGACTGACATTGAGAAAAAATGGAAAGAGGAAACAGAGTTAACCCAGTTGAAGTTGTTAGCTACAGATACCATTAAAGCTAATTGTCAAGAGTTTGTCCCTCAATCAATAACACCAGAGACTTTGGCGTTTTTGCAGTACACTTCCGGTTCTACAGGAACACCCAAAGGGGTAATGGTGAGTCATAGTAACCTGATGCATAATTCGGAGTGCATTAAGCAAGCATTTGAACTAACATCAAAAAGTATATCTGTGACTTGGTTGCCCAGTTTCCATGATATGGGACTGATTGATGGAGTACTTCAACCTTTGTATACGGGTTTTATTGGTTACATAATGTCACCCGTAGCTTTTCTCCAGAAACCGATTCGCTGGTTGCAAGCAATTTCCCGATACAAGGCAACTCACAGTGGAGGTCCTAATTTCGCTTATGATTTGTGCTTGAGTAAAATTACCCCCGAACAACTGAAAACACTTGACATTAGTAGTTGGCATACAGCTTACAATGGGGCAGAGCCAGTTCTTAACGAAACTTTGAATCTTTTTGTGGAAAAATTTAAAGATTGCGGTTTCAAAGGGAATTTTTTCTATCCTTGTTACGGAATGGCAGAAACTACTCTATTTATTTCTGGAGGTTTGATAAAATCTACTCCAATCGTTAAATGGGTACAAGCAGAAGCTTTAGAGGAAAACAAAATAGTAGATGCAACTCCATCTTCACAAGGAAGTAAAGCGCTAGTAGGATGCGGTCACAGTTGGTTAGACTATAAAATTGTTATTGCTAATCCAGAGTCTTTTGAACTTTGTGGAGATAGACAAGTAGGAGAGATTTGGGTATCTAGTGGCAGTGTTACTAAAGGATATTGGAATAAGCCACAACAAACTCAAGAGATTTTTGATGCTTATTTGACAGATGGTTCTGGACCATTTTTACGCACAGGTGACTTGGGATTTTTGCTTGATGGTGAGTTATTTGTGACTGGACGACTCAAGGATGTGATAATTATCCGAGGTCGCAATCATTATCCCCAAGACATTGAATTTACTGTTGAAAACAGCCATCCTTCTCTCCGAAGTCATTGTAGTGCTGCATTTTCTGTAGAAATTGAAGGAGAAGAGCGTTTGGTGGTTGCTTGTGAGGTTGAAAGAACTCACCTACGTAAGCTGAACACTTCCGAGGTAGTTAGAGAAATCAAAATAGCAGTATCAACAGAACATGAGTTAGAGGTTTATGGGGTTGTATTCTTGAAAACGGGGAGTATCCCTAAGACTTCTAGTGGAAAAATTCAACGTCGTGCTTGCAAACAGGGATTTTTAGAAGACAGTTTAAATGTAGTAGGGCAGTGGCAAAAAACTTTTGAAAAGAATCCGACGATAATTTCTTCTGATTCAAAACTAAATAGTCAAGATTATTCTGAAAAGAGCCACTCTAAAACAGTGGCAGAAATAGAAGCATGGTTAGCAAACAAAATTGCTGAACTATTTGAACTAGCACCAGAACAGATTGACTTGAAAGAACCATTAGCTGTCTATGGCTTAAATTCAGTCAAAGCCGTGAGTATTGCTACCCAATTAGAAGAATGGTTGGGGATATCGGTTGCTCCGACTATTGTCTATGACTATCCCACTATTCAAGCATTGGCTGATTATTTGGGACAAACAACTCCTGCTTTAGAATCTTCTGCTTTTGTTTCAAATACTCAGAATGCCAACGAAGCCTTAGCAGTCATTGGTTTAGGGTGTCGTTTGCCAAAAGCTGATAATCCGGAAGCTTTCTGGTCTTTGTTGCGATCGGGTAATGAGGCTATTACTAAAGTACCAGCCTCTCGTTGGCAATCGGACAATAGTTGGGGTGGTTTTTTGGACCAAGTCGATCGGTTTGATGCCCAATTTTTTAGTATTTCTCCAAGGGAGACTAAGAGCATAGACCCGCAACAAAGATTGTTGTTAGAAGTTAGTTGGGAGGCTTTAGAAAACGCAGGACTATCAGCAGAACGACTAGCAGGAAGTCGAAGTGGGGTTTTTATCGGTGTCAGCAGTGCAGATTATTCCAGGTTATACCAAAATCTGCTCAATACAGAAGCGTACTATGGTACTGGTAATGCGTTGAGTATTGCTGCCAATCGTTTATCTTATTTCTTGGATTGGCACGGACCAAGTTGGGTTGTAGATACAGCTTGTTCGTCATCATTAGTAGCAGTTCATCAAGCTTGTCAAAGTTTGTTGCAAGGGGAGTGCAATCTGGCTTTAGTTGGAGGAGTAAATTTGATGTTGACTCCTCAATTAACTTCGACTTTTTCTGAGGCTCAAATGATGTCAACAAAAGGTCGCTGTAAGACTTTTGATGCAGAGGCTGACGGTTACGTGCGTTCGGAAGGATGCGGAGTAGTTGTACTTAAACGTCTTTCTGATGCTTTGGCTGATGGAGACAAGATTAAGGCAATTATTAGAGGTTCTGCCGTTAATCAAGATGGTCTAACTAATGGAATCAATGCACCAAATGGCAATTCTCAACAAGATGTAATTCGCTTAGCATTAGCTAAGGCGAAAGTAAAACCGAATCAAATTAATTACGTGGAGGCACACGGTACTGGCACTTCTCTAGGGGATCCCATTGAGGTGAATTCTCTCAAAGCAGTGCTGATGGAAGGGAGAGAGTCAAACCAAACTTGTTGGATTGGTTCGGTAAAAACTAATATCGGTCATTTAGAAGCAGCAGCGGGAATAGCGGGTTTAATTAAAGTCGTCTTGTCTCTCGAACATCAAGAAATTCCCCCTCATCTAAACCTAAAACAGTTAAATCCCTATATAAAAATCCAAAATACTCCTATTCAAATTCCCACTGAACTTCAGCCTTGGCAAGTTGCGGAAGAAGAAAAGAGATTAGCTGGGGTAAGTTCCTTTGGCTTTGGAGGGACAAATGCCCACGTCATCTTGGAAGAAGCAAGCGATCGCTTAGTGGTAAAAAGTGAAACTGAAACCGAGCCTCCACTCCATCTATTAACACTATCAGCTAAAACGGAAAATGCGTTATTAGAATTAGTTACTCACTATCAAAATTATTTGTCAACTCATCAGGAATTAGGGCTGGCAGATGTTTGCTTCACCGCCAATACGGGGCGATCGCACTTTAAACATCGTCTAGCTATTATTGCATCCGAGCGACAAGAATTGGTAGATAAATTAGGTCAAATCAGTGCGCGAGAAGAAGCTAATGGGGTATTTTTCGGAAAACTCTCTAGTAATAGTAAATCACCATTAATTGCCTTCCTATTTACTGGGCAAGGTTCTCAGTATGTCAACATGGGAAAACAGCTGTACTTGACCCAACCGGTTTTCCGTCAAACCTTAGACCAATGCGATCGAATTCTACAATCTTATTCAGATAAATCTCTTTTAGACGTTCTTTATCCTGAAGATAGTCAACAAATAAATAGCTCTCTCATTGACCAAACTGTCTATACTCAACCTGCCCTATTTGCCATTGAATATGCCCTCGCCCAGTTATGGCAATCTTGGGGAATTAAACCAGCGGTAGTTATGGGTCATAGTGTAGGAGAATATGTCGCAGCAACAATAGCAGGAGTATTTAGTTTAGAAGATGGTTTAAAATTGATTGCCCATCGGGGACGTTTAATGCAGCAGTTACCTCAAGGGGGTGAGATGGTAGCGGTAATGGCATCAGAAGAAAAAGTTAATCAACTGATTGCCCCATACAGAAACCAAGTAGCAATAGCCGCCATCAACGGACCCGAAAGTATCGTAATTTCAGGTCGTGCCGAAGCCATAAGGACCCTCTGTGACAGCTTAGAATCACTTGGAGTCAAGACCAAACAGCTACAAGTATCCCACGCTTTCCATTCACCCTTAATGGAAGCGATGTTGGCCGAATTTAAAACAATTGCCGCTCGAATAACCTACAATCGACCTCAGATTCCACTACTCTCAAATGTCACAGGAACCACAGCAGACGAGAGTATTGCCACGGCAAGCTATTGGGTAAATCACGTACGCCAACCCGTGAAGTTTGCTCAAAGTATGGAGACCTTGCACCAAGAAGGTTATGAAGTATTTCTAGAAATCGGCTCCAAACCAATTTTGTTGGGTATGGGAAAACGGTGTATGCCGGAAGGAGTTGGAGTTTGGTTGCCTTCTCTGCGTCCTGGTCAAGAAGACTGGCAACAAATGCTACATAGTTTGGCACAATTATATGTGCGAGGAGTAAAAATTGATTGGTTTGGGTTTGTTAGGCATTATCCAGGTAGTAAAGTAGTTTTGCCCACTTATCCCTTTCAAAGGCAAAGGTATTGGATTGATGTTCAACAAAACGAACACAAACAAGTAGAATCTTTATCTGTCCAAAATGGTCTAGATCGAACTACAAATTCTCTGACGCGATCGCCAGAACCAAAGCCAGAACAAATACCATTGCCACAATTGGCTCAGTCTAATGTAGAATTGCCCCCCGTTCAACCTGTAGTAGAAGAAGTACCGAATTCTCTAGAAAGAATTATGGAGCAGCAACTCCAGGTTATGTCTGAGCAGTTAGAAGTTTTACAAGGTCAGGTAGATTATTTCCCTGACTGACAAAAATCGAATTTAAGAGAGTCAAAGCTATAGCCATTAAGTGCTGCAGCTATTGACTTCTCGAAACCGTTACTATCGGTTTCACGAGGGACTCCCGCGAGTCAAAAAGCCCCGCAACTTTAGTTAGGGGAAGAACGATGACAAAAATGTATCTCTTAAAACTATTTATCAAAATAAGAGGAAAGAAATAATCCCATGGTTCAAGAATTATCCCCTATACTAGTCAATCAAAATATTCAAAAAAATAGACGAGAAAAAATTGCGATTTGGATTAGTGATTTAGTAGGAGATTTACTGGAAACAAAAACCTCCGAAATAGATATTGACGCTTCATTTCTGGAAATGGGAGCAGATTCATTGATTTTAATGGATGCAATGCGCAATATAGAAAATAATTATAAAGTTAAAATTACTATTCGTCAGGTATTTGAAGAATTAACTAGTATTAAAACACTAGCGGAATACATAGACCTCAATCTTCCTCCTGAGTGGAACGAAAAAGATGCTTCAGCTTCTCAAATAGAATCTAAGACAGAATCGGAAGCAGAATATACAGCAGTAAACGAAACCCCAGCGATCGCCCCTACACCATATTCAGTCCCTACAGAAAATCCAACAATCCCTCGAAGAATCAAATCTGAAACTGCTCTAGAAAAAATTATGAAACAGCAGCTTCAGGTTATGTCCAAGCAATTAAAATTACTGGGAGTTAATAAATCACGACAAAAGAATTTTCCCAAAACTAACACAGAGACTAACTCTACTAGAATTGTCTCTAAAGATATCCAAAACAACTCTAAGCCGACAATCCAGCAAGCAGCTCCTCAAGCTAGAAAAAATTTAACTACGAGGGCGTTATCATCTCTTCCAGCTCAAAACAGCTCCAGAAAATTATCCGAAACTCAACAATCTTATCTAGAAAAATTCATAAAACGCTATTGTCAGCGTACTCAAACATCTAAACAACTAACTCAACAATATCGTAAAGTTCTAGCAGATAGTAGGGCTGTAGCAGGTTTTCGACCTTCTACCAAAGAAATGATTTACCCCATCATGGCAAAAAGAGCTAAAGGCTCTCGCTTTTGGGACGTAGATGATAACGAATATATCGACTTAACCATGGGATTTGGAGTGCTGCTTTTTGGTCATGCACCTTCATTTATCAATGAAGCTTTACAAGCACAAATTCAGCAAGGCATACAAATCGGACCTCAATCAAATTTAGCAGGAGAAGTAGCCCAATTAATTTCCGAACTAACAAATATGGAGCGAGTTGCCTTCTGTAATTCCGGTACAGAAGCGGTAATGACAGCTCTAAGATTAGCACGTACGACTACAGGTCGCCAAAAAATAGCTCGATTTAGTAACTCTTATCACGGTCACTTTGATGGAATTTTAGCTACATCATTCGACGGTAAAATGGAAGCTGTACCAATGTCTCCAGGAGTAATGCCAGGGGCGGTCGAAGATATTCTAGTACTAGAATATGGCAATCCTCAATCTCTAGAAATTTTGCGCTCCCACGCTAGTGAATTAGCTGCAGTCTTAGTAGAACCCGTACAAAGCCGTCGACCGGATTTACAACCCAAAGAATTTTTATTGCAGTTGAGAGAAATAACCGCAGCCGAAGGATGCGCCCTAATTTTTGATGAAGTGCTAACCGGTTTCCGCATTCATCCAGGTGGCACCCAAGCTTGGTTTGGCATTCAAGCAGATATAGCTACTTACGGGAAAATTGTCGGTGGCGGGATGCCAATAGGAGTTATCGCAGGCAAAGCCAACTACCTCAACGGAATTGATGGCGGTTTGTGGAATTATCTTGATAATTCTTATCCTCAAGCAGAAAAAACTTTTTTCGCGGGGACATTCAACAAAAACCATACAGGTATGGCTTTAGCGCGGTCTGTACTAAAATACATCAAGAGTCAGGGAGCAACTCTACAAGAAAATTTAAATCAACGGACGGCCAGATTGGCTCAAGCCCTTAATGATTACTTCGATCGAGAAGACTTGCCGATTCATATAGTATATTTTGGTTCTTTGTTCAGATTTACTTTTTCCGGCAATCTAGATCTACTATTTTATCATCTGCTAGAAAAAGGCGTTTATATCTGGGAGGGACGTAACTGTTTTCTCTCTACTGCTCATACAGATAAAGATATCGATTATGTAATTAAAGCAGTTATCGAAAGCATCGAACAGTTGCGAGAAGGGGGTTTTTTGCCCAACAAAATCCTCCAGCAACAACCAATAACCCAAGAGGTAAATGGTAAATCTACGAATCTAAAAGAGTTACCTAGTGACATAGTGGCAAAAGAACCGATCGAAGTCCCCCTAAGCGAAGCTCAAAAACAACTTTGGGCGCTCAATCAAATCGGGGGAGATGGTTCTCGCGCCTATAAACTTCACGCTACATTAGAGTTGCGAGGCGATTTACGCATCGATGCAGTACGTCAAGCAGTAAAACAGGTCGTCGAACGTCACGAAGCTTTGAGAACAATTATTGATAGAGAGGGGAATTTTCAGCGAATCTTACCCGCGGTTGCCGGAAATGTACCTTTAATTGACCTGTCTCAAGCAAGCGATCGGGACTTTCAAATCGCTCGCTGGTACGAACGAGAACATCTACAACCATTCAATCTAGCTATTGCACCTTTATGGCGAATCTATATTCTCAAACTAGAAGAAAAACTGTATCAGCTGGTATTGAGCTTACCTCACATTCTTAGCGATGGTTGGTCGATTTCCGTAATTCTGCAAGAGATAGGAGCTTTATATTCGGCAAATTGTCAAAAATCGGTTTGTCAGCTCAAGCCGCAGATGCAATTCAAGGAGTATCTAGAGTGGCAAGAAGGCTTTCAACAAAGTAAAGAAATAATAGTTCATCAATCTTACTGGTTGAACAAATTTGCAGGTTCGATTCCCGTTTTGGAATTACCTACAGATAATCCTCGTCCACCGATGAAAACTTATCGCGCTGGCATAGAAAAGATTCACTTAAATGCCGATCTAACTCGCCAGCTGAAAAAGTTGAGCCAAAAGCAGGGCTGTACTTTGTTTATGTCCCTTTTGTCAGTTTATACCACCTTATTACATCGACTAACCGCTCGAGACGATCTAGTAGTTGGTATTCCAGTATCGGGAAGATCTTTGGCAAATAGTGAAGTACTCGTTGGCTATTGTACCCATTTATTGCTGATACGCAGCCAAGTTATCGATCGACCTTCATTCTCTGAGTACCTCAAACAAATCAAAGAAGTATTATTAGAAGCCTACGAACATCAGGATTATCCCTTTGCGAAATTGCTCAAACAGTTGCAACTAGATCCAGACACCAGTCGCGCTCCGATCGTAACCGCAACATTTAACTTAGAACCACCCATGACTCTTCCTAAGATGGATGAATTAGAGGTGGGGTTTGTATCTCAACCGATAACTTTTAACGATCGCGACATTCATTTCAACATTACCCAACTAGATCGAGAGTTGATAATCGAGCTTAGCTATAACCTAGATTTATTCACTAAGGAGACGATCGAGCGCTGGCTGGGACATTTTCAAACTTTGATAGAAGGAATTTTAGTCGATCCTCAACAATCTGTTTGGGAATTACCCCTATTGAATGCAGCAGAGCAACATCAAATACTAACCGAATGGAACCACACTCATCACGATTATCCACAACAACAGTGCGTTCATCAATTATTTGAAGCACAATCGCAAAAACATCCCGAAGCAACAGCAGTAGTATTTGAAGATCGGCAATTAACTTATAGAGAATTAAACTCGCGCGCCAATCAGTTAGCACGTCACTTAGAAGCTTTAGAAGTAGGTTCGGAAGTATTGGTGGGTATTTGTGTTGAGCCCTCTCTAGAGATGTTGGTAGGAATTCTAGGCATTCTCAAAGCAGGAGGGGCTTACGTACCGATAGATCCTTCACTTCCTTCTGAGCGTATCACTTATATCTTAGAAGAGACAAAAGCCGAAGTTTTACTAACTCAAGACCATTTAGTCGAGACTTTAGGAGTGCAGCAAGCGCAAATAATTTGTTTGGATAGAGATTGGGAAATTATTGCTCGACAAAGTAAGTTAAATACGCGCAGTGGAGTTAGTATAGATAATTTAGCTTATGTTATCTTTACTTCTGGTTCCACAGGAAAGCCAAAAGGAGTAGCGATCGAACACAAACAGCTACTTTGCTACTTGTATGGCATACTCGAAAAGCTAAATATTAACGAGGGCGCAAGTTGGGCTCTAGTTTCTACTTTTGCTGCCGATTTAGGTCATACAGTTATCTTCCCTTCCCTATCTACCGGAGGAGCTCTTCACCTTATTTCTAAAGAAAGAGCCACTAATTCACAGGCTTTAGCCGAATACTTCGAGCAACATCCTATCGATTGCCTCAAAATTACTCCCGTACATCTAGAGGCTTTGATGAGCTTTTCCCATCCCGAAAGAATTATACCGAAACAGCAATTAGTATTGGGGGGCGAAGCTTCAAACTGGAAATTAGTGCAAAAAATTCACAGTATAGCTCCTCATTGCCTGATTCTCAACCATTACGGTCCCACAGAAACCACAGTAGGAGTAACTACTTATCAAGTTGAACGAGAAGGAGAAGGGGAGGATTATTCTTTAAATCTTCCTCTAGGTCGGCCTCTGAGTAACAGAAAAATATATATTCTCAACCCCTATCTCCAAACAGTTCCCGTAGGTATACCAGGAGAACTACATATTGGCGGGGATGGTTTGGCAAGAGGTTATCTCAACCGTCCGGAATTGACTGCAGAAAAATTTATTAGGGATCCTTTTAGCGATGACGATCGAGCGAGACTCTACAAAACAGGAGATCTGGCACGATATCTACCCGACGGAAATATAGAGTTCTTAGGAAGAATTGACAATCAAGTAAAAATTCGCGGTTTCCGTATCGAACTAGGAGAAATTGAAGCTTCACTGCTGCAACATCCAGAGGTCAATGAAGCAGTGCTTTTAGTTAAACAAGACAGCTTAAATTATAAGCGTTTAATAGCTTATATAGTTCCTCAGCAACAAGAAAATACCGATAGTTTATCTGATGTATTGCCATTTTTCCTCAAGGAAAAATTACCTCAATACTTGATTCCTTCTGGCTTTTGCTTTTTAAATTCTCTGCCTCTAACTAGTAATGGCAAAATAGATCGTCGCGCTCTTGAAGCATTGGAATTAGAAGATTCGGGCAGGAAAATAACAAATAATTTTGTTGAGCCTCGTACTGCTGCTGAAAAAACTTTAGCTGATATCTGGGCTCAAGTTTTAGGTCGAGACAAAATAGGCATTCACGATAACTTCTTTGAGTTAGGTGGAGATTCTATTTTAAATATTCAGATTGTTGCCAGAGCAAATCAGGAAGGTTTACAGTTTAGTCCCCTACAACTATACAAATATCAAACCATTGCCGAATTAGCTACTGTAGCCGGTCAAACCCTTGCCTTACGGGCAGAACAGCTTCAAGTAACAGGCTCTTTACCTCTAACTCCCATTCAGCATTGGTTCTTCGAGCAAGATATGCCCGAGCCCCATCACTACAACCAGTCTATTTTGCTCGAAGTATCACCAGAAATAGACTTAGAAATATTGCAACAAGTATTAGAGCAAATACTCATTCACCACGATGCCTTAAGACTTAAATTTACACCCGCACAAACAGGTTGGCAGCAAGCTAACGAGCGATTTGAGGAAATAACCTCCCCATCCCCGATGGTAATTGATTTATCCAGACTGTCCCAAAAGGAACAATCAGTTGCCCTAGAAGAAAAAGCAACTCAAATACAAGCTAGCCTAGATATCCAAAAAGGCGACTTGATGCGAGTGGCTTTATTCCATCTCGGCGATAACCAGCCAAGTCGATTATTATTGGCAATTCATCACCTGGCTGTCGATGGAGTCTCTTGGCGCATTTTATTAGAAGATGTGGCTAGTGCTTACCAACAACTTAAATCGGGAGCAACAATTAAATTACCGCCAAAGACAACCTCATACAAACAATGGGCTCATCAACTCCAAGATTATGCCCGCTCGCAGAGTCTCAAAACTCAGTTAGATTATTGGCTGGGTTTATCAAAACAAAAAATAGTCCCCCTACCAGCAGACTATGCAGAAGGTTTCTCCAACAATATCGTGGCATCCATAGCACGAGTACAAGTAAGTTTAGACTCCCAACAAACAAAAGCTTTATTACAAGAAATACCCGCAGCTTACAATACGCAAATTAACGACGTACTGCTAACAGCCCTAGTAGAAAGCTATAATCGCTGGTCTGGGGAAGAATCTTTGCTGATTAATTTAGAAGGTCACGGACGGGAACAATTATCAGAAGAGATGGATTTATCCAGGACAGTGGGATGGTTTACCAGCGTATTCCCAGTGTGTTTAACAAGAAAACAGGCTTCCTTAATAGAATCTCTCAAATCGATTAAAGAGCAACTGCGAAGCATACCGCAAAAAGGAATAGGTTATGGGATTTTACGTTATTTGAGCGAAGATATTTCCATTCGCCAACAACTATCGAATTTACCTCAACCTCAAGTTAGTTTTAATTATCTCGGTCAACAAGATCGAGTTGGCTTACAATCTCCCTTGCTAAAATTAGCATCGGAATCTAGCGGCTCAAATCATAGCTCTCTAGGAGAACGGGATTGTTTAATCGAAGTTAATGCTATCGTAACCAACGGCCAATTGCAATTGACTTGGACCTATAGCGAGAATATTCATCACAAAGCTACTGTCGAAAATTTAGCGGAACAATTTATAGAGACACTAAGCTCTTTAATTGTTCAATGTCAGTCTGCAGATGTTGGAGGTTATACACCTTCGGACTTTCCCGATATTCAACTCACTCAAGAAAATTTGGATCTAATCCTAGATGAAATAGATGTAGCGATCGCGGAGGATTAAATGAATCGTAAAAATATTGAAGCTATTTACCCCCTTTCTCCCTCTCAACAAGGTATGCTCTTTGAGACTCTCTCAGCTTTAGATTCGGGGATACATATCGAACAGTCTCTAGGAAGCTTGTATGGCAATTTAAATTTAAAAGCTTTTGAGCTAGCTTGGCAACATATTGTAGAACGACATTCTATTCTGAGAACTGCTTTTGTCTGGGAGAACCAAAATGAACCACTTCAAGTAGTATTGCGACAGGTTAAAGTTCCTTTGACTAAAGAAAACTGGTCCAGTTTTTCCCCATCCGTACGACAAGAAAAACTAGAAAACTATCTTAAAGACGATCGGCGTTTAGGTTTTCAGCTCAATAAATCACCTTTGATGCGTTTGGCTCTTTTTGAGCTAGGGGAAAACGAATATAAATTAGCCTGGAGTCATCACCATATTTTAATGGACGGTTGGTGTCAGCCCCTAATCTTAAATGAGTTTTTCACTCTCTACCGCGATTTTTGTCAAGGTAAACTCCCTAGTCTAACTCCTACACGTCCTTACCGAGATTATATTGCTTGGTATAAACAGCAGGATCTTTCTGTTGCTAAAACTTTCTGGCAAAAAACCCTTGAAGGGTTTAAACGCCCTAATTTAATAGTAATGAAGGCTTTGGAAAGTAATTCTGTTTCCGATAATAATCCTTATGGGGAAACTAAAGTCTCTCTTGAAGCTTCAACAACGTCAAAATTACAATCTTTAGCCAAACAATATCATCTGACTCTAAATACCTTAATTCAAGGAGTCTGGGGTTTACTGTTAAGCCGTTATAGTGGAGACTCTGACGTAGTTTTTGGAGCGACAGTTTCCTCTCGTCCTCCAGAATTACCTGATATTGAATCGACGATCGGGCTTTTTGTCAATACCATACCAATACGGCTCGAGATTTGCGAAGAAGCTTCTTTTTGGTCTTGGCTTCAGGATATTCAAAGAAAGCAAATCGAACAAAAAACATATCAATATTGCTCTGCAGGACAAATTCATCAATGGAGTGACGTTCCCAGTTCTTTACCTCTTTACCAGAGTATTTTAGTCTTTGAAAACTATCCTTCTGATTCGTCTACCTTGGATTCTAGCGAGCTAACTCTCGATATAGGGAATAGTCTTTCTGTAGGAGCGCAAACTAATTACCCTTTAACTGTTTTAATTGTCCCAGGTTCAAAGCTGAAATTTCACGTTGTCTACAATAGTAATTACTTTGCTGATTCTGATATCGAGCTTCTTCTCCAAGATTTTCTCAATTTATTCGACAGTATTATTACTAATCCAGAGCTAAAATTAGCTGATACGATTCCTCAAATTTCAGCTACCCTAATTGAGAAGATTAATTCTGTTAAGAAATTATCTCGACAAGATTTAAAAGATAGTTTTGTACCACCTAGAGAGCCTCTAGAAAGACAACTAGCAAAAATCTGGGAAGAGCTTCTCGATTTTCGTCCTGTAGGAGTAAAAGATCGATTCTTTGAACTTGGCGGACATTCTCTGTTAGCTTTGTCGTTAATGGCTCAAATTCAGGAAAAATTTGGCAAAAATTTGCCTTTGGCGACACTTTTTCAGAAACCAACTATAGAGCAACTAGCAAATGCTCTGCGCGAGGAGACAGATTCTTTAGCACGATCTGTTGCAATCCCGATTCAATCTAACGGTTCAAAACCTCCTTTCTTCTGCGTACCTGGTGGTGGTGGAAACATCATTTATTTATACCAATTAGCTCACAGTTTGGGCTCAGATCGACCTTTTTATGGTTTGGAAGCGATCGGATTAGATGGTCAGTCAAAACCTCCAAATCGAATTGAAGATATAGCTGCCTATTATATTGAAACCATACAAAAGATTCAGCCTCAAGGACCATATTTTTTGGGGGGTCATTCCTTGGGAAGTTGGATTGCTTTTGAGATGGCTCAACAGTTGCAACAAAGCAAACAGGAGGTAGCTTTAGTTGTGGCGATCGATACTCCTGCACCAGTCGAGCGCGAACTAATATTAGATTCTGAATGGGACGATACAACTTGGATCGTTAAAATTGCTGATTTAGCAGAACGCTTATTTGGTAAAAGTCTCGATCTTTCATACGAGAATTTACAAAATATAGCACCAGAGGAACAATTTAAGTATTTGAGTGAGCGATTGACAAAGGTGAATTTTTTACCTCCTGGGGCGGAAAAGAACCAAGTGATCGGTCTTTTACAAGTTTTCAAAGCTAACTATCAAGCTAGAAATGTTTATTTGCCAAAACAAATATATCCCCAAAATATAACCTTGTTGCGGGCTAAGGAACTTAACCTCAAAGATGCTGAATTTGACACAGAAATTTATCAGGAAACGACATGGGGTTGGGACAGAATTACAAGTGGCTCTGTTGAGGTAGATTACATACCTGGAGATCACATAACTATGATGACCAAACCCTACGTTCAAACTCTCTCCGAAAAGCTCAAAGCTAGTTTGGAAAAAGCACAAAGAAATTCAGAAAAACATAATGACTGAATCTAAGCAACTCGGGGGAATCAAAGCTTTTATTGTTCTTTGGTTAGGACAACTTGTTTCTCTGGTAGGGTCTCGAATTACGAACTTTGGACTAAGAGTAGTAGTTTTCCAAACTACTACATCCGTGACGCAGTTTGCCTTGATTTCTGTATGTACGATTCTACCAGTTATTTTGTTATCTCCCTTTGCTGGTGTGATAGTAGACCGTTTCGATCGCCGTCGGGTTATTATAATCAGCGACTTTGGCGCTTTTTTAACTACGGTAGCGATCGCTCTATTACTTTTAACTGGAAATCTAGAAGTTTGGCATATTTACCTAACTACGGCTATCAGTTCTGCTTTTAGCGCTTTTCAGTGGCCAGCTAACATAGCTAGTGTAAGTATGTTAGTGCCTAAAAAGCACCTCCCTCGTGCAAGTGGCTTAACTCAGCTAGGAAAAGCTATTTCTCAACTAATTTCTCCTATACTCGGGGCAGTGATGTTGGTAACAGTTAAGTTAGAAGGTATAATCTTACTCGATTTAATAACTTTTATCTTTTCTATTTTTACTTTATCCCTCGTCCGTTTTCCTAAACTCAAAACTAATATCTCTCAACAACTTTCTCCAGCTTTAGTACTTAAAGAAATTGGTGAGGGCTGTAAATACATAGCTGCTAGATTGGGGATTTTCGGGTTAATAATCTTTTTAGCAGGCATCAATTTTCTTGTCGGAGCAGTTGAAGTATTAGCTACGCCTTTAATTTTATCCTTTGCTTCAACTACTACTCTCGGTACTATTTTATCTATTGGCGGTATTGGTATGGTGCTGGGCGGTGTACTGTTTAGTATTTATCCACAAGCCCGAGGCTATATTAACATAACATTTAATTTTACTTTGTTGGTAGGATTTTGTATTGTCGCTGCTGGATTAAAGGCTTCTGTCATACTTGTTAGTTCGGCTATCTTTATTGTTTTCTTCAGTTTGCCTTTTATTAATGGCTCTAGTTTGCTTATTTTTCAAAGAAAAGTTGCATTAGAAATGCAGGGTAGATTCTTTGCTATCAACGACACGATCGCAAAAACATCTTTATTAGTTGCTTATTTAATTACTGGACCTTTAGCCGATCGCATCTTCGAGCCCTTAATGGACATTAAAGGACTTTTAGCTAATAACGTCGGACAAATTATTGGTGTAGGACCAGGTCGCGGAATAGGTTTGCTCTTCGTAATTATGGGAACATTAACTATGCTGCTAACCATTATGGCCTATCAGTATCCTCCTCTAAGATTCATAGAAGATAGCTCTCCTGTTCAAAAATGATGGTGGATAGTCCTTATAAACTGAACATTGAATTTAATGTCAATGCTCAGTCTGCTTATATATATTACAAAATAACGAAGACCCCAGTTAAGATGTTTATACTTTTTCTCACTTTTTTCTATACTTTTCCCTACTTTTTCTCACTTACAAACTGAAAAAACAAGTTTATATTAAAAAATAAGAAGAGAATCAACAAGTCAAATTCTCTAGTCCAAACGTTAATAAAAAGAAAGGAAATAGAATAAATGTTAGCTACAAATCCCCAAATAGAATGTTATCAAAAAAAACAACAAATTCAATACTTACATCTACTATCAGAGATTGAATCTTTATTAATTAAATTAAAAGAATATCGGGTCGGCACCAGTGAGGAAGGGGAATCGCATCTTAATGCTCTTGACAAAATGCCAGTTTCTGGTTCTAACGGATTTTGTGGTCAGGTATTTTGAAGAGCTCTTCGACCATGAGAGC
>JASJDA010000078.1 GCA_030065755.1 Prochloraceae cyanobacterium
TATTACAGTGTGGGGCTTCTGCGCATTAAGCTAAACTCTTATCCCAATGCTATCTAACCTAAGAAAATTCATTTATTAACTTATTTAAAGTGCAGAGATTTTATCTCCTGGACATCCAGAATTGACGTTCTCCCCAGCAGATCTGCGTGGGGATTCTAATCAGTGATGATTAGATTTTCTCTTTCTTTGAGTTCCCTTACTTGTCTGTGTTTCCACTATTTTTGCAGAGGGGAATCTCTCGGGAGACAACGCAATTCGGTGCGCCCCACCGTAGTTGATAATTCTTTGAGGGCAGATTTTAAGATATTTATGGCGGCGTTTTCGCGCCCTACTGCAACATAATTACAGTGCGGGCACTTATGGGTTCTGGTGCTAAGAGTTGTAACTACTTTTTGACCGCAGTTTGAACAGTTTTGACTAGTATAACTGGGGTTAACCGCTATAACTGGAACCCCATAGACCCCACTAAAATACTCTAGCCATTCACGAAAACGATACCGAGAGATGTACTTATTTTTATAGAGGGGTTCCCTATAAAAATAAATACATCTTTCGGGCGAGGCTTTAAACCCAAATATTCGGTAAAAACGACCTATGTTTTACTGCTAAACTTCTGTTCATATAGGCTGATAACCTGCTGAACTACTTCTTCAATAGTCAAACCATCTGTATTAATTTCAATAGCGTCTGATGCTTTTTTTAAAGGAGCAATCTGGCGTTTGCTGTCGCGATCGTCTCGCTGTTGAATTTCCTTTTTCAACTGTTCTATATCGATCTCTTGTTGTTGAGTGTCTTTAAATTCTTTAGCACGTCGCTTAGCTCTTTCTCCTACCGAAGCAGTCAAATAAATTTTTAGTTCTGCATCTGGAAAAACATTAGTACCAATATCCCTGCCTTCAACAACAACACCACCTCGATCGCCCCAGCGTTGTTGTTGTTTGACTAATTGTTGTCGCACTGATACCATAGCTGCGATCGCCGATACATTAGCGGTAACTTGGGGACTGCGAATTGCTCGGGTAACATCTTCTCCATTAATCTTGACACTGGTGGGAAATTCCCAAGAATCATCGGGGATTAACTCGATTTTTGCCTTACTTACTAATTCGGCGATCGTTGGTTCGTCTGAGAGTGAAATTTCCGAACCCATAACCAGCCAGGTAACAGCACGATACATTGCTCCAGTATCCAGATAAAGCAAGTCCAAATTCCGAGCAATACGTCGAGTTACGGTAGATTTTCCCGCACCTGCTGGCCCGTCTATGGCTATAATTGGCGCTCTCGAACGTAAAATAACGTTATCGATTAAACGAGTAGAGCCTACAAAACAAGCGATCGCTAACAATCCCACTTCCTCTATTTTCTCCAAAGGTTTCAACGTGTCAGGATGAACTAACTCTACATACTGTACCTTTACTTGGGATTCTCGTGTTAGTTTTTGCTTGACAATCCCGATTAATTCTAGAGCATCTCGAACTCCACTCTCAAAGAACTTTTGAGCCTCTTGCAAGCTGCGAGATAATATTAATGCTCGCTGTTTTTCCTCTGGGGTTAGATATTGATTGCGAGAACTATACGCTAGTCCTGAAGCTTCCCGCACGATCGGAATTGCTTTAATTTCTACTGGAATATTCAAATCTGCGATTAAACGTCTTACGATCGCCAACTGCTGGGCATCTTTTTCGCCAAAATAGGCAGTTGTGGGCTGAACTATATTCAAGAGTTTAGTTACTATTGTGGCTACTCCTTCAAAATGTCCTGCTCGAAACTGCCCGCACAGAACTGATATCATCTGTGTTGGTGGAACTACCGCAACTGTGGGTTTGTGTTCGTACAATTCTGCTGTTGTTGGAGCAAAAACTAGCTTAACACCTAGCCGCTCGCATAATTGGCAATCTGTTTCTAACTGACGAGGATATTGGTCTAAATCCTCATTGGGTCCAAATTGCAGTGGATTGACAAAAATACTAACTACGACTATGTCGTTTTCTTTAACTGCACGCTCGATCGCGAGCGAGTGACCGGAGTGCAAAGCTCCCATGGTAGGAAACAAACCAATTGTTCGATCTTGCCGTTGCCGATCTATTGCAGAACGCAATCCAGCGATCGTTGTAAACAGACGCACCACAACCCCCTTTGAACATCTTTTAGTGTACCTTCTCGCGCAAAAAGACTCACCACAATTTTGCAAGATAGCTTCTGTAAATCTTATTTTTTTAAAAACTCAATGAAGATTAAGTATGTGGGTTGTTCTATTATTTTGAAATAAGGTACAACGAAATTAAGATTTAATTAATTAACTGGAAAAAATTAAAATAATAACAACCATAATGCTTTTGCCAATTCTAGTTTTTACTTCAGCGAAAGCCAGTTTAGCTGATGATGAGTTTTATGCAATTATTCAAAAGCGTCCTCAAGGAAAAACTGGGACTTGGATAATTGGAGGCAGACAGATAGTTGTCAAACAAAGTACCGAACTTGAAACCGATGAAGGCCCTCTAGTTGTGGGAGCGTGCGTCGAAGTAGATTATGATGACGATCGAGTTTCTGAAATTGAAACCGAAGAAAGATATAAATGTCGATAAAGTTGCACTCACTCATTTAACTTTAATTCAACCCAATTTCGATTAAAGATTAATTCATAAATACGATTGCGAACTCTCAGAAAACCTTGTTTCTTAACAACTAAACCTGAGAGTATCAACTCTCTTTCTTGGGGGCTGTCAACTGACACAACTGTTCCTCGATCGAGAATTTGTCCATATAGTTCTAGTAATTGCAGGGGTTGTTTTTTACTATTGAGAATGCGGTCTCTTATAGTTTTGAGATGTTCTGGTTCGTCCTGAGATTCCCAATTGTCAATAATTGTACTTCTGACTAAATTTTCAATCCAATCTGCTTCGCAATCGCAAGGGATATCTTGACAAGAATCGCGGATCGACCGACAAAGTTTCTGAGTTAAAAAAGGTTGACCATTTGTCCAAAATAAAACTTCTTTTAGTACGGTTTGAGGATTGCTAATTGTTTGGCTTAATCCTTGTAATAAAGGTTGTGCTTCATCTTCACTAAAACCTTCCAATTCAATTGCTCTGCCAATATTAAAGGGGGTTCTGCTGTAGTCGCTTATCAAATCTGAGGGGCTGGCAGAACCAAATATACAGAAGATTAAACGTTCGTACTTAGGATTGAGACTGCGCTGATTGTAACAGAAACGAATCAAGGAAAAAAAATCATTTACTGAGAAATTTAAACCCAAAACGCTATCAATTTCATCTATAAAAATTGCCAATTTTTTTGGAGAATTTTCGTCTTCTACTCCCACTTCAACCAAAAGAATTTCTTCGATAAATTGACTCAGGCGCTGTAGGGGAGAAATATCTCGTCGCTCTTTCCACCAGACTGGAAAATTTAACTTTCCGAATAAGTCGAAATTCTGCCACAAAAGCATTGCGAATCCTGCATACCATTGTTCGGGAGTAATATTGTCACTTCCAATGCAGGTCATGTCAATTGCAGCGCAACAAAATCCCTCGTTTTGAAGGCGGTGTATCATTTGTACCATCAAGCTAGACTTGCCCATTTGTCGCGCGTTGAGAATGTAACAAAATTCTCCGCCCTTGAGAGCTTGATATAGTTGACGATCGGCCGATCGCACTGCATAAGTTGGAGCGCTCATCGGCAAACTTCCCCCAACGTGATACTCAAAGAGCGAAGGTTGTTCTGCACTTCTGAATAAAGCGTTTTCAATTTGCAGTTTTGCTTGAGTAGCTTTGAGAACTTCAATGGTTTGTGAGAGTTCTTTGGTGCGTTCGGCTACTTTCAACTCTAGGGTGCGGTTGTATTCAGCTAAAGTTTCTTGTGCCTCCTGCAGCTCAATATTCTTGAGTTCCAGTTCTTTGGTAAACTCAATTAGTTTTGCTCGAGCTTGCTGGCGATCGGTGATATCTGTGAAGGCAGCTATGGCATAAGAAATCTTACCCTTCTCGTCAAAAATAGGGCTAGCTGAAACCTCTACGGGGACATTTTTGTTAGCGTAGCGAATTTCGAGATCGTCAACAGTCGTACTCTTACCCATCAAGGCTAGCCTAACAGGCCCTTTTTCCTTTGGGTACAATCGATCTGTCCCCGACAAATACCCTGGATAAAACTCTTGTAGTTTCTCGTATGCGTCTGTATTTAATATTCCGTTGCCGAATATTTTTTGTGCGGTCTGATTGGCATAATAGGGTTGTCCTCGATCGTTAGTTACGAATACTCCTACTGGTACGGCTTCGAGAAATTGAGCCAATTTTTTTTCACTTTCTTGTAATGCTATGTAAAATTGGGCATTTTGAAGAGAAATAGCGGCACTAGAAGAGAGAATTTTGAGAACTTCCAAGCGATCGCTTGTAAAGACACCTGTGGTTAAATTATTTTCTAAGTAAAGCAGACCGATTAGCTTGCCTTGATGAAGCAAGGGAGTGCAGAGAATAGATTTCGGTTTAGTGGAAACAATATAAGGGTCGTTGCTAAATTTTCCTTCATCCCCAGCATTGTCGATGACTACATTTTCGGACGTGCGGATCGCATAGTTGACGATCGCCTCTGGTAAAATAAGCTTTTGCTTGTTGCGATCTACATAGTTTATTGGAAGCGATTTGAGCATATTAACCTCATCATAATTAACTTTACCTTCGGCTTCGATCGTCCATTTACCATCTTTTTCGAGAATCAGAACGCCTTTTTGAGCCCCTGCATTTTCAATTACAGTCTTCATTAATTTGGCTAGCAATTTGTCGAGGACTATTTCGCTAGCTAGGGCTTGGGATGCTTTGATAACACTTGTTAAGTCCAGTGCTTCTGTTTTCGTGTCAGTCGTAGATTTTGCCAGGTCGATCTCGCCAATTCCCTTTCTGTTGCTTTCTCGTAGAGACAACTGTGGATACTCGGCTTCGAGAGCTTTAAGTTTAACTTTTGCTCCCCAGCGACAATAACCATGGCGAGCATTCTCGATGTAGAGATTGCCAATCTCTTCTCTGCCCATTGAAAAATAGAATTCTGCTGCTCTTTCGTAGGCGATCGCTTCTTCGTGGATGTATCCATTTTCTCTGGCTCCTCGAATTGCGCGATCGTAATATTCCATCGCTTGGAGGTATTCTCCCGATATTCGTAAAAACTCTGCTTCTACTAGCTCGTATTTGTGCTTGTAATTTTGCTGACAGTGGTATGCCCACTTTTTCATTTTTTTCTGATTAGAAATAACAGTTGATTTAAAGAATTTTTGCTCGTTCAGATCGGCATTGGAGTATTGGCCTAATAAAGCCAGAGAATAATAAAAGTTGTGTAGCGTAACAGTTGTAAATCCTAAAGCGCCAACTGTGTATTCTTCTGCTAATCGAGCTTGAGTAATTGCTCGATCGTAATCTTTCAATAAATACAGCACAATTGTTTGGGCAAGATAAACAGGGAAAATTAAAGTTGTATTATTAGCTTCAATCCAACCTGAAAGCATCTCTTTTTCATTAAATGTCGAGCTAATTAAACGAGATTTTTCTTCGCGATCGTAAAGTAAATTTACAGATATTTCTCTCCATACATTAAGGTAATCAGCCTGAAATTGTTGTTTTAGTTTTTGACACAATTCAATATATTTTGTATGTTCTCGTTCCACAAATACCAGGGGATTTCCTACAAACAATAGGTTGGTACAGTAGTTGCAACTATTATAACAAGCAAACTCTATATCTCCACTTTCAATTCCTAGATGAATCCCTTCATAAAAAGCTGGTATTGTTTCTTTTAGATGCTCTTTCCAGTGTCTGAAAGTTAAGTTAAATGGGACATATATTTTAGCTTTAAGTTCTTTAGCATTGAATTTTTTCAATAGGTTTAAAGATAGTTTGCCGAATTGATAACCATTATCTAAATCTTCTAATGCTCCACATAAAAGATTGCCATAATAGCCGTAGGCAAAACTAGAAATTCTACAATTACCGTATTCAATAGACAGATTTACCATTGTCAGTATAACCTTTTGCCACAAGGCGGGATCGGCAATAAAAGCTGGAGCTGAAAGATTCATTAAGATCCGCATAATCGCAATTTGGTAGGGATCTGTCATTTCTGGCAAGTCACCTAAATCTTCAATTCTTTTGCCTAGGGTCGTCAATTTTCTCCGAATCTGCCTATTTAAAACACTGAGGTTGTCATTTTTTTGAGAAAGAGATAATCCCAAAATACTCAAAACTTCTAGAGCTGTATCTATTGCCTCTATCATCTGATTGTGCGAGATATAAAACTGTATTTTTAGTTCGTATCCCTTAACTTTTTCTAGTGGATGTTTGGCATTGTCGATCGCAATATCGGAAAGATATTTGGCTCGCTCTAAATTAGTATTTAAATATTCTGCTTCTACCGCTGCTAAATAAAGATTTAGTGTTAACTCATACTGTTCTTGCCAGCTATTTTTTTCTAACAGGTTCAAACCTAAGTTTAAATATCTAACAGCAGGTTCGTAAGCAGTCGAATCTTTGGCTTTACGTCCTGCTATCAGATTGAGATTGGCTAGTTGATACCTTTCTGACTGACTGGTAATTAATTGGGCACCTAAATTCAAATGATTGACAAGATCGAAGATATTTTCTTCTAGGGAATCTTTATCTATATTTTTTAAGAGCAACCGACCAATTTTTAGGTGAACCTCTTTTTGCTGACCTGCTGGAATTAGAGCATAAGCTGCTTGCTGCACTCGATCGTGCAAAAATTTATAACTAATAGGGCATTGGGAATTGAGGATCGAGTATTCCGACGAAACTGACTCGCCAATTTCCATTCCATCCTGATTTAAAATCAAAGGAATTTTATAATCGTCACTTTTTGGTAGAATCAAACCGACCTGAAGTGCTTCCCAAAGGTCAGCTGCCATGACGAGAGAAGACTTTTCATTGATAACCGACAGTACTTGTAAATCGAAATGGCTGCCAATAGAGGCAGCCATTTTTAAAATATGCTGGGTGTTATGGGAAAGCTTCTGAATTTTGCCCACCATTAATTCGACAACATTATCGCTTATCTCCATACCTTGAATTTTCTCGATATCCCATTGCCAGCAACCAGCGCTGAAATCAAATGACAGCAGTTTTTCGGCAGTTAGGGATTTGAGTAATTCAATTAAGAAAAAGGGATTTCCGGCGGTTTTATGGAAAACTAATTCTGCGATCGCTCGCGTTTTTGAAGTTAAAATACCGAGGGTATCGGCAATTAACTGGTTGACGCAAGTAATATCTAAAGCTGGCAAAGTAATCTTGTTAACCTCAGCACCGATTTTTTCAATTTCGTCCAAGGTCAAAATCAAAGGATGGGTACTATCTACTTCATTATCTCGATACGCTCCAATTAGTAACAAATATTGGCGTTCTGGGTCGGTAAGAAGCAGTTGAATTAATTTGAGAGAAGCTGAGTCTACCCACTGTAAATCGTCTAGGAATATAACTAAAGGATGTTCTTTGTTAGCAAAAACGTCAATAAATTTTTGAAAAACTAAGTTAAACCGATTTTGCGATTCTGTAAGTCCTAGTTTCGGCACGGGTGACTGAGAACCGATAATCATTTCTACTTCAGGAATAACATCGACAATCACCTGACCGTTAGAACCCAGAGCATCTAGAAGTTTTTCTTTCCAAGTTACTAGCCGTGCTTCACTTTCTGTCAGTAACTGTCCCATCAATTCCTGAAAAGCTTGAATCAGAGAGCTATAAGGAATATTGCGCTTAAACTGCTCGAATTTCCCCGCGATAAAATAGCCTCTTTTAGACGTAATAGGTTTGTGGATTTCGTTAACTAAAGCCGACTTACCAATTCCTGAATAACCAGCAACGATCGTCATTTCTGTTGTCCCTTGACTGATTCTTTCAAAAGCACTCATTAGTGCAGTCAATTCTGCTTCTCGACCGTAAAGTTTCTGGGGAATTTGCAATTGACTGGCTCGATCGTGCTGAGCGAGTGGAAAATCAGAAATTATGCTAGATTTTTCTAGCTCCTGCAGGCATTTTTCCAGGTCGAATTTGAGTCCCAAAGCACTTTGATATCTATCTTCAGCAGTTTTAGCGACTAACTTCATCACAATGTTAGAAACCACTGAAGGAATCTCTGAATTTATAGGACTATTACTATCTCGGACTTGAATAGGTGGTATTGGTTGTTTAGCAATATGACAGTGAACTAATTCTATTGGCTCGGTGCTTGTAAAGAGCAGCTTCCCCGTCAGCATTTCGTAAAAAGTAACGCCTAATGAATAAAAATCAGTGCGATAGTCAACCGACCGATTCATTCTTCCTGTTTGTTCTGGAGAGATATAGGCTAAGGTTCCTTCGAGCCGATCGGGATTACTAATTTTAGTTTTTTCTGAACGCAGAAGGGATGAAATAGAAAAATCAGTGAGTTTAACTTGTTGCGTTTTTAAGTTAATAAGAATATTTGAAGGTTTAATATTTTTATGAATAATGTTATTTTGATGTATTTCGTCTAAAGTCTGTGCGATCTGAATCGCTATCTTCAGAAACTCTACTAAGTAAAATTTTTGATTTTCGATCGATTCTTCTAAAGTTACACAGTCAAAATCTTCAAAAAGTAAAACTGGTATATTGTTATGTGTTTCGAGACGACGTACTTTGAGAATCCCTTCTATCTCTAGGCTTTTAGTTGTAAAATATTCGTGCTTTATTTTAGTTATATCTTTCAAATTAGGATATGGCAAATTGATAATTTTCATAATTACTAAATTGCCATCTTTTTTCCTTCTTCCTCGATACATTGAGGTGTTATTGTCTTGGCTGATTAATTCTATATTCCTATAGTTAGATGAAGCGATCATAATTTGAAATGATAACTTTAGATACTGTTTATTAAATAAATATTAATAAGATTTTTAAGTTTCTCTTAAATTTGGCAAAATGTTCTTGTATCTTATTATCGATCTATTTTTTTAATTTGTAAGTGTGAAAAAGTATGAGAAAGTATGAACCTTTAGCACAATTTGTCATACCACACTACTCAATAATTGCTACATATCCTTCTTTCCCGATCTCTCCCCCTTTCCCCTTCATCCTCATTTGTAACAAAGATAAGGGAAATTTGTATCAGAGGCATCTCTCGAAAAACTCGCACTTATAGCTTGTGAACTCTGATCTGATTCCGCTCTCTCAGATACCTATAGTTAATAGGCTACATAATCGAATTAAACAGTTTCTCGATCGACAGTCTTTTAAACAGACATTTATTGTTTTTGTTGGATAAAAAAGAAATAATTTTTGTTATTCTTAACATAATATTATAAAAGACTCAAAAGCTTGCGATCCTAGCTTTTGAGCCTTTGTAAAGAGTTCTAATCCCTCTCGCACCACTCTGGCAAGAATTAATAAATTTACGTCGTTTCAGCCTAGGAAAAATCAAGGTTTTGACCCACTCTGACAGAAGTAAGGATAAAATACCAAAAATAAATTATACGCCAATCTAACTTGACAAATGGTATCTATTTACTCATTTAGAGTAGTTTTTTGTATTTTTTATTTGACAATTGTTAAATTTTCAACACGATCGACAACTTAACCAGAGAAGATCGACCGACCAGATAGGGAAATTATCTTTGGAACTGCTCCAAAGCAAAGACAAAAACCCACTTAAAATTTTATTTTTTGTCAAGGTAGAGAAAAGAAGCGCGACGTGCAGAAGTCTGTTTTTTCTACCTACGTGCGTTGGGTAATATCTTGAAACGCAGCTATGAGATATACAGTTTCTCCGCTTTGGTTATAAATTGGCGTAGCTGAAATTTCTAAAAGGATATTTTTGTCTTCTCGGTTTATTTCTAAGCTTTCAACAGTAAAGCTTTCTGCTTGTAATGGGGATTTTATTAATTGGGGATCGCTGCTAGATTGCTGTTTATTTTCTGCCAGATCGAGGTAATAACTATTGAGTAATTGCTTGCCGAGCGCGTCTGATGATAATTGATTCCCTAATACCTGTAGGGCTGTTTGGTTAGCATATAAAATTTTGCCAATTCCATCTATCACAAAGATTCCAATTGGCACCGCATCCATAAATTTAGTAAGTCTTTTTTTACTCTCTTGTAATTTATTTAATAATTTAGCTTGAATTTCCTGTGCTAATCTCTCTTGTTCTACAGCATTCTTGATCTGCTGCACGTGTATCAAAGTTCTTTCCGTTGTAATTTCTAAATCCTGAAAATTTAGCGGTTTTGTCAAAAAATCGAAAGCCCCTAGATTCATTGCTTTTCTGATATTTTGCATGTCCCCATAGCCAGAAATAATAACTGCTTTGAGCAGAGGATGTAACTCTTTGAGCTTTTCGAGCAAGGTGAGTCCGTCCATTTGAGGCATATTAATATCAGTTAAAATAATGTCTATATCTGGCCTGTCCGACAATTTTTCTAATGCTTCTACGCCATTACAGGCAAAAACCAACTCCAATTCTTTTTGCTTAATTTTTTTTCTAAATTTTTGACGTAGTAATACTTCTAAATCTGGTTCGTCATCTACAACTAGAATTTTAGCAAACATTTTTTTCTCCTAGTTTTTCTTTTAATTTTAATATTTTTGTTTTGATTAAGTCCAATTTTATCGGTTTACTAATGTAATCGTCAGCCTGTGCGCTCGAAATCAATTGTTGGTGGCGATCTCTGCCGAAACTTTGAATCATAAATACTACTATTGTAGGGTATTTTTCCTTAATATTTTTCAGCAGTTCTAAGCCACTCATTCCTGGCATACTAATATCTGAAAGAATTAGCACTAAAGATGTTGCTACGGTTGACTGAAGATATACTAATGCTTCTTCACTAGAAAAAGCAGAATCAAATTCTAATTGAGATGTTCTAATCTCTTTTCTAAATTTTTGTCTGAATAAAAAGTGCATATCTTCTTCATCGTCTACCACCAAAATTCTCATTTAAATTATCCTCAGCGATCGCCATTATTTTTTAGGCAAAGTTATAATAAATTCTGTATAATGACCTTTTTGCGAGCGAACGTCTATTTGTCCTTGATGCTGTTGGACTATAATTTCGTGACTGAGTGATAAACCTAAACCCGTACCTTCTCCTGTTGGCTTGGTAGTGAAAAAGTGATCGAAAATTCTCTTAACTGTTTCTTTTGACATACCAATACCATTATCCCAAATCCGAGTTTCTACTCGATCGCCCAAATTTTTGCTAGTGATTTTAATCAAGGGTAAAAATCCTTCTCCCACTTCCTTTTTCTTTTGAGAAATTGCGTAACACGCATTATTAATTATATTAAGAAATACTCTATTTATATCTTGAGGTACGATTTTTAATTGACCTACCTTATAGTCATAATCTGTTTTAAAAGTAGCGCGGAAAGAAACATCTTTGGCTCGCATCCCGTGATAAGCAAGGTTAACCGATTCTGCTAGTAAATCGTTAAAATTAGTGACTTGCCAATTGCCTTCACCGCCGCGAGAATGCAGCAACATACTGCTAACAATTTTTTCTGCTCGTTTGCCGTGATGGTCAATTTTACTGGCGTTGGTTTTCAGATCGTTAAGAATCTCTAGAATATATTCGCAAACTTCTGGATCTAAACGTTCTTTCTGCGTATCAATTCCGACAAAGAGTTCTTCAGTTAAATCTACGCAGAGTTGAGAAAAATTATTAATAAAATTAAGAGGATTGCGAATTTCATGGGCAATTCCAGCAATTAGAGAACCCAAAGAAGCGAGTTTCTCTTGAGCAATCATTTGCTTTTGTGCAGTTTTGAGTTGTTCTAATGTTTGTTTTAGCTGCTGATTTTTCTCGACTAATTGTTGAGTTCTCTGCTCTACTTTCATTTCCAGAGTGTGGGAATGTTCTTTTTCCTGCTCTAGAATTTGATTTTTGGTCATTTCTAGTTTTTGGAGAGTATATTCTAGCTGCTGCAACTGGAAGCGAATTTTTTGATCCTGTTGTGCTATTTGCTCGATCATGAGGTTAAAGTTGACAGCTAGGGTACTAATCTCGTCATTACCATCTAGGTCAATGCGGGTATTAAAGTCGCCAATAGCTAATTGCTGGGTAGCCTTAGTTAATTTGCGAACGCGATTGGAGATCGAACCTGCGATCGCAATACCGACAGCGCTGGCGAGCGTCCCTCCTAACACCCCAAATCCGGTAACTGAAACCCAAAGGTTGTGCTTTGCTCGATTGAGGGGTGAGAGAGGCTCTAGCAAGACCAATTCCAGTAGAGCATCATCTAGCCCAGATAGTTCTACAGTTTTTGCTAGATAGCTTTTGCCATTAACCTCAATCTTCTTAGGAAGATTTTGGCCTGAAGGTGGTTTCCAGAAGGTTTTGTCGGCATCTTCTAAAGTAGAAGCAATGATTTTTTGTTTGTTGAAGGCAACAATGCGATCGTCTCCACTCTGTTTAATTTGCTGGATGAGGTCGTCAGATACTGCTGTACCCACAATTATGCCCCCAACTACCCCTTCTCTAGTCTTGAAGGGCGCAGCTCCTACCAGTACCGACTGCGATTGCTCTTCGGCAGAAAGAATGCTCGACAGATAAACACCGCTCAAGACCTGCCTTCGCACTTTTTTATCCGTTAGCTGTGCTTTGGCTAGATTATCTCGCCTCAAATCTATTAATGTTTCCCCCTCTTTGTTTATCACTTGAACTAAATCTAGTTCCAAAGTAGACTTAATTGATAGTAGATTTTTGAGCAGCTCCGCCTTATTCCCTCTCCTAACTGCCAAGCGCAGATCGGGACTATCTGCCAATAACCTAGCATTCGATCGCAGCACGTTAGCTTCTTTCTGGAATTCCCGCAACATTAACGAGGCTACTTCAGAGGTTTTTTCCCTTTGCTCTCTTTCGAGATAGTGGGTTAACCAGTAACCTATACCTAACATCCCCAGACTCCATAAGCCAATAAATACTCCCAAAAATGGCAGAATAATTTGTTGCTGAAGGGAAAATTTTCTATACATGAGCGATTCCCTATTGGTTTTTGTTTATATTACTAACTATGGGATAAACCTTAATTTATTTTTTCCGATTCCGATACTGTGGGTGACAGTTTTAGATCTAGACTATTGGGTTTTTCTAACAGCGGCATAACCTGCTTTCTCTATCTCTTCTGCTGCTTCTGGACTCAGCACAAAATCAATAAACTCGCTAGATGCTGTTGAGGGTTCCTCCTTCCAAACAAAACCAATGACCCGCACCATCTTGTATTTGCGATTGCGAACATTGTCAATTGAGGGTTCTATCCCGTCTATACTAAGACGATTGATAGGCAGTTCTTCTACGAGGGATTGAACTAGGGAAATTGGACCAATGGTATAGGGAGTGTTTTGTAAGATATCAACTACATATTTTTCTTTGTGGAGTACGGAAGCACTAGGAGTTACTTTAAGATCTTTACCCAGATATTGTTTTCGTAAAAGAATTTTTGCCGTTTCATCTTCAGAACGGTCTAGCAGTATGATTTTTGCATCTGGCCCTCCTAAGTCCTTCCAATTGCTAATTTCACCCGTGTAAATCTCTCTAAGTTCCTCTGCTTCTAAGTTTGTCACTTCTTTAACACTTATGTGGGTTGCCATTATCAGCGCATCTTCAGCAATAGCTCTATATTCAATACCTTCAAGTTCTTCGGCTGTAAGTTCGCGAGAAGAGACCCCTATATCCAAGATATCGTCCTTAACTCCTCTCACACCGCCACTGGCTTGATTGCTCGGCTTGAAGATTATTTTGGTATTGGGATTGTTTTTCTCATAAGCTGCTGCTAGTTTTTTGAAAACTCTATAGGAGCTGCCAGAACCGCTAATTCTAATTTCTTGCTTTTTTTGTATACTGTCTGTTTGGGATTGGGAACTAGCTGCACAACTAGAAAGTCCAATTATGGTAGTTATTGCTAATAGTGCTGTCAATAAGCTATTCCGATTCATCGGATTTTCTCACATAGTATTCATACTTACTACCATTTAGATTAACTTATTTTATAATTTTTTTATTAATACAATATAATGTGCTTATGATCCCATATAATTTAATACCTCAGATTATTTCCTGTCAGACGCGGGATAAAGCTTACTGCCGAGATGTAAGACCTAGTAAAGGTGGAGGTAAAAAATCCACCCTCACGAGGCAATCTGTTGGTAAGAAGTTCCCGGTTTCACCGCGAGTAGTTCACCATAATTTTGGGTTTGAAGCCCCGTCCTTGTTATCAACCTAAAAAAGTGAAAGCTAGATTTAAGTATCGTATTTATCCAAAACCTTATCAAATCCTGCCATTAGCCAAAGCTTTTGGCTGCGCTCGTGTGGTTTGGAACGATGCACTAGCTATATACAAAAAAGCCAGCAGTGAAGGTAAGCCGCGACCTAAAAATGTTGATAAGCAAGTAATAACTAACGCCAAAAAAACTGCAAGTAGAGCTTGGTTGTCTGAAGTTTCGGTAGTTCATCTACAATAATCTTTTAGGGACTTACAGCAAGCTTGGAATAATTATTTTAGTAGTTTGAAAGGGGATCGCAAAGGAAAAAAACTAGGTAGCCCTAAGTTTAAGAAAAAGCAATCTCGACAAGCAATTAGATTTACTCAAAGAGGATTTACTCTTCATTCTCATTCTGTTAAGATAGCGAAAATAGGTCATATTCCTATGGTACTGAGTAGACCTCTACCTAGTTATCCAACCAGCGTAACTATTATTAAAGATACGGCTGGTCGATATTTTGCTTCTTTTGTCTTAGAAATTAATCCTGAAAAATTACCTCAAACTCATAAATCAGTAGGTATAGATTTGGGATTAACACATTTTGCTATTCTTAGTGATGGAGAAAAGATTGAGAATCCTCGGTGGCATAAAAAGATGTTACGCCGTATCAAAAAAGCTAACAGAAGACTATCTAAAGCTAAGAAGGATTCTAATCGCAGAAAAAGACGTAAGTTAAGATTAGCAAAGCTTCACGCCAAAGTAAAAGATAGAAGGACTGATTTTCTACATAAATTAACTACTCGTTTAGTACGCGAAAACCAAGCTCTAGCAGTAGAAAATTTAAATGTAAGTGGTTTAATCAAAAACCGTAAATTATCGCGAGCTATTAGTGATGCTGGATGGTGCAGTTTCAGGTCACTATTAGATGCTAAATGCGAAAAATATGGTAGAGACTTTGTTGTAATTGATAGATGGTGTGCGACATCTCAAAAATGCTCGTGTTGCGGCCAATCTGGGGGCAAAAAAGAGTTAAATGTTAGAGAGTGGACTTGTCTGTATTGTGGGGCACGACACGATAGAGATGTCAATGCAGCTCAAAATATTAAAGACGCTGGTGGGCTATCAGAGTCTCTAAACGGACGTTGGAGCGAGTTTCAGACTACTTCGGTAGCAGTTCGTGATGAATCGTCAACCACTCCTGAAGTAGTTCAGTTGAGCTTGTTTTAGGGGAATCTTCGCACTTTCAGGGCGGAGAGGATGTCAAGTCTTTTCACTAATAGCGAGCTTATATAGTTTTTGAATCCCCTTGAGAGCTTTATCGAACGGTGAGGAAGCAGAATTACTGGTGGTTGCTTGTAGGTTATGTAATTTCGATAGTAATTTTGCTTCTTCAGTATGAACCATACGATCGCTGTAAACCAAGGCGCTAATTGCTTCAAGTAAATGAAGATAATCTTCTTGATTAGGGCGATCTCCTAAATATTCTTCTAGCCACTGATAGCACTCAGCAGGTTTGACTGGCTTCACTTCCGATAGCAGTAACTTAATTTCTCGCTCGTCAGCCAGATTAAATTCTCGTACTGTTCGATGTAAATATTCTCGTTCTTCTGGTTGAATAGTGCCATCTATCCAAGCAGCACCAATGAGAATTTTGAGTAGTTGTTTGATTTTCTGTGGCTCTTCCATAGCTACAACTCTTTTTTTAACTTGACCATAAAAAAACCATCCATTTGTTGTCGGTGAGGCCACACTTTAATTAGACCTTGAGGATCTGTAAAAATAGCAGCAGCAGAATCGGGGGATGGTAACTCGATAAACCAATTAGGGTGGCGATCGAGAAAGGAAAAAATTACTTTTTCATTTTCTATTCGGTTTAAGGTGCAGGTAGCATAAACTAGAGTACCTTCACTTTTAACCATTGTTGCAGAACTTTCTAAAAGTTGCTTTTGCAATAAAGCCAGTTCCTCAATCTTTTTTGGTGTCTGTCGCCAGCGAATGTCTGGGTGTCTGTGAAGAGTCCCGTTACCCGAACAAGGAGCATCGAGCAAAACTCGATCGGCTATCTGGTTGAATCTAGATAAGCTGCGGCTGTCTCCTGCACAGACTTGGATCGATCTTAATTGTAAGCGCTTGGCGTTCTCTTTGAGTCTTTCTAAGCGCTTCGAGGAGCGATCGATTGCCCAAATTGTCCCTCGATCGCCCATAATTTCGGCAATGTGGGTGGTTTTTCCTCCAGGTGCAGCAGTGACATCAATTATTACTTCCTCTGGTTGAGGAGCGAGAAAATGACTCACTAATTGAGCGCTGCTGTCCTGAACGGTCCACCAACCTTCTCTAAAACCTGGTAAATTTTGAATTGAACCTGCACCCCCACTAATTCTCAATGCTTGGGGTAAGTGGGGAATGGATGAAACTGCTATACCTCTGCTAGCTAATGCAGCTTTTACCTCTTCGATCGAGCTTCGCAATCTATTGACCCGCAAGTCGATGGTTGGCGGTTGATTGAACCACTTACAAAGTTGTTCTGTCTCTTCTAATCCTAACTCTTGCTGCCAATTTTCTATTATCCAGTCGGGAAAACTGTACAATACTCCCAGACGCTTGACGGGATCTTGAGGTAAGTTTAAGGGATCGGTTTCTGTTGCTGCTAAACGAGTGTATTGCCGTAATAAAGCATTAACTACCCCTCTTAAATTTTTCAGCCCATTTTCTTTGGCTAGTTCTACGCTAGTATTAACCGCAGCCGAAGCAGGAATTTGACTGAGATAGCGCAACTGATATAAACCTATATGGAGAATAATTCTAAGCAGAGGAGGTTGTTGAGTTGCTTTTTTTTTACCCAGTCCGTCTATAAGAGTGTCGAGCGATCGCTGTCTGCGAACGATCCCGTAAACTAACTCGCAGGTCAAACCTCTGTCTGCACTGCTAATATTTGCCTTTCGCAAGACTCGATCGAGGGCAATATCGGTATACGCCCCCCGCTGATATACATCTCGTAGAGCAATAAGAGCGAGTTGACGGGGATTTTGCGAAGATGGCGGCATATTGTGAATAACGAAAATACTGAGAAGGTTTTACCCTAAGTTCTTGCCTAATAAAGTTCCTGCCTAATACAAGCAGTTAAAGCTTGTAAACCGAGAATATAACTTTGGGCTCCAAAACCGCTAATTTGTCCTATTACTACTGAGGCGATATAGGAATGATGGCGAAAATCTTCTCTTTTATAAATGTTGCTCAGATGAACTTCAACTGCTGGGATTTTTACTGCTGATAAAGCATCTCTTATTGCTATGCTAGTATGAGTATATGCTCCTGCATTAATCAGTATTCCCTGATATTTGTCAGCTCCGTGGTGAATTGCATCTATCAAGGAGCCCTCGTGGTTGGATTGCAAGCAAAACACTTTTACATCTAATTTACTTGCCTCTTCTCGCAATAGAGAATTAATATCGTCTAGGGTAAGACTGCCATAAAATTCTGGTTCTCGTTTACCCAGAAGATTTAGGTTTGGGCCGTGCAGAACCAGAATGTTTAATAAAGGTAATTCCTTAGGATGCACCGATCGATCTAACGACGTTGGCGACGCTGTGGTTCGTTAACGGGAACGGGGATTAACTCTGATTCGGGTTCTGCCTCTGGCCCCAAAAGAGTTTCTATCAGCTTTCGCGCCCATTCTTGAATTTGTTCCAAGGCTTTCTCTATATAATCCATCGCACAGAGGCTCCAATAATATACTAGACGTTGATTTTTGGTCGGCCAAACCTAGAAACTGCAGCAGATGCTTCCATTATTATCTAATTAGCTATCTCAGCTTAACTTTTTAAATTTTAGGTTTGACTGCAATATAGTTATGTTTTTTATAGTTATATTAAGCTTAGCACAGCTTCTGGAAATGGATATATTAATTTCTTTGTCGCTCCAAAAGCTTGCGCCGCAGTCTATCGAGAGCATTACAAGCACTAATGTAACGGATTGTATCTCTTTCCCGTCCTGTACCCAAAAGATATTTAAAACTATCTACTCGTTCTGTTGGCCCTGCCAAACCAACATAAACCAATCCCACGGGCTTAGTTTCCGTACCTCCACTAGGTCCTGCTATTCCGGTAATACTCAAAGCCCAGGTGCTTCCCAGTCGCTGTTTTACTCCCAATGCCATTTGTTTGGCAACAACTTCACTTACTGCTCCAAATTGGTCTAAATCTTCCTCTTTAACGCCCAAAGTAGACATTTTGACTCGATTGTGATAGGCAATAACACCGCCCAGAAAATACTCAGAACTACCAGAAACGCTAGTCAACATTTGTCCTAAGCCTCCTCCAGTACAAGATTCAGCTACGCTGAGTGTTTCCCCTGCAGCCAGTAATAATTTTCCTGTAACTGAAGCTAAGGTATCGTCGTCAGCGCCAAAATAGTCGGTTCCTGCTATTTCTTGGATTTGTTTGGCGATCGGAGAAATGAGGTCGCTCGCTCCACTTTCGGAACTAGCAAGTGCCGAAACTCGCAACCTCACTTCTCCTTTGGAAGCATAGGGGGCGACAGTAGGATTAGTTAATTCAAAAAAAGGAGCAACTTTTTCTGCTAAAGCCGACTCTCCAATTCCCCTAAATCTCAAAGTACGACTGTAAATAATTTCTTTACCCCAACCGAGACTTTTGAGATAAGGAACTGCAGTTTCGACCCACATCCTTTTCATTTCTGAAGGAACCCCAGGAAAGGTGAAAATAGTTAAATCTCGACGGGGCTGCCATATTATACCTGGTGCTGTGCCGCTAGGGTTAGGTAAGATATCTGCCCCTATTGGAATTAGGGCTTGTTTGTGGTTATTGGGGCTCATTTTGCGCCCCCGTTTGGCAAATTTAGCGGCGATATCTTGAATAATTTCTGGTTTTTCTTCGAGGGGAGTCTGGAAAAAGTCGGCGATCGCTTCTGTTGTCAGGTCGTCTGGAGTTGGCCCCAAACCCCCAGTAAAAATTAAAATAGACGAGCGTTGACTGGCAAGATCGATAACTCGTCCCAGTCGCCCCAAATTATCTCCCACTACAGATTGATAGTAGTGAGGGATGCCCAAACTTGCCAATTCCTTGGCTAAAAACTGGACGTTGGTATTGAGAATATCTCCCAGAAGTAGTTCTGTTCCTACGCAAATAATTTCCGCACTCATGCTGGTTGTTTCGCTTTTAATTTAGCCGCCGAAAGTCTGCTGCTATCATAACGTTAAGATTTAAGGCGAGACGATGGGAATTTTTTCTTGCGCCAGACTTGCCAGCTAACGTATAGGAGGAGAAAAGTCGCTCCGATCGCGTATCCCCAGCCACTGGGAATATTAGAAAATCCTAGCGCCAAACAGCCAGCCCAGAGAGTGAGAGCGTAGATAAACAAAACCGTCAGACGTTGAGAAATTCCTGCTTCGAGCAACCAGTGGTGCAGGTGACTTTTATCGGCAATAAAAGGAGATTTACCCCGACTCACGCGGGAGAAAATTACTGCTGACATATCTAAAATTGGCACCGCTAGGATTAAATAGGGAAGTAAAACCGCAGTTACTGCAGTAGTTTTTACTAAACCAATTACCCCTATTCCTGCTAAGGTGAAGCCCATAAAATAGGCTCCTCCGTCTCCCATAAAAATTTGTGCTGGATTAAAATTGTAGCGGAGGAAGCCCAACGCTCCTCCAGCGAGAGCTGCTGCAATTATTGCCGCTCCTGGTCGATCGACAAATAGGGTGACGATCAACATTACTACGGCAGCAATACCAGAAACACCAGCAGCTAAGCCATCTACCCCATCTATCCAGTTGATCGCGTTGGCCATCCCGACCAACCACAATACCGTTACTGGCAGGCTCAACCACCCGATATGATACACGCCGTCAAAAAAGGGAACGGACAAGAAATCAATTCTGACTCCTATGTACCAGCAAACGGTTGCCACAGCAAATTGAACGATCAACCGAGAGATAGGGCTGAGGTTAAAAAGGTCGTCGGCAAAGCCAATGATAAAAAAGGCGACGCTACCGAAAGCAATTCCCCAAATTTCTTTTTGTTGTTCTGGTGGAAGTCCCCCAAATCCTCCCAGACCCCAAACCACCAATAAGGCGGTCAAAGTGCCGGCAAAAATTGAGACACCTCCAACCCTAACTGTTGGATTTTGGTGAATTCTTCTTCGATCGGGTCGATCGACTATACCAAACCTCAGACCAATATTTTTAACATCTGGAATAGTCCATAAAACTACCGTTACGGAGATGAGAAAGGCAATCAGATGGTATAGTTGGAAAGGCATCTGAGGTATCCTCAGCCAAGAACTGCTACAAAAATATATCTTTTAGGCGATTAGTGCAACGGGAATTTTCAGATGAGGATAAAGAGGGAATTGAGAGCATAAAGCGGCTACCCTACTTCGACAATCGCTTTTAACTGCCTCATCTTCTGGATTCAACAGTACGTCTGCGATGATATTAGCTATTTCCTCAAATTCTACTACACCCATTCCTCTCGTGGTCATGGCTGGGGAGCCCAAACGCAAGCCACTAGTGACAAAGGGCGATTCTGGGTCGAAGGGAACTGTATTTTTATTGGCGGTAATATTCACTTGACTGACCAATTGGTCGGCGCGCTTACCTGTCATCTTAATGCAGCGCAGGTCGAGTAAGATTAGGTGGTTGTCCGTACCGTCAGAAACGAGTTTTATGCCCCGATCGATTAACCCTTTTGCTAAGGCGCGAGCATTTTCAATTACGTTAGCCGAATAGGTTTTAAATTCTGGTTTGAGGGCTTCGCCAAAGGCAACTGCTTTAGCTGCGATTACGTGTTCTAGGGGACCCCCTTGGGTGCCAGGAAATACGGCTTTATCGAACTTTTTACCTAAATCTGGGTCGCGGGTTAAAATTAAACCTCCCCTCGGTCCTCTGAGGGTTTTGTGGGTAGTGGTAGTAACGACATCGCAGTGGGGAAGGGGGTTGGGATGGTGTCCGGTTGCCACTAAACCAGCGATGTGAGCGATATCTGCTAGTAAGTAGGCTCCCACTTCGTCGGCGATCGCCCTGAATTTTTCAAATTCGATAATGCGGGGATAGGCGGAATAGCCGCAAATAATTAACTTGGGACGTTCTTTTAGTGCTAAATCGCGAATGAGATCGTAATCTAGTCTTTCCGTGTCTGGGTTAACCCCGTAATGGCAAACTTCAAACCACTTTCCCGATACATTGACTGGCGAACCGTGGGTTAAGTGTCCGCCGTGGGATAAATCCATCCCCAAAATTTTATCTCCTGGCTTTAGCAGGGCCAAGAAAACGGCAAAATTAGCTTGAGCGCCTGAATGGGGCTGAACGTTGGCGCTAGCTGCTCCAAATAGTTGTTTTACCCTATCTATGGCTAATTGTTCGGCGCGATCGATAAATTCACAGCCGCCATAGTAGCGTTTTGTTGGCAGACCCTCAGCGTATTTATTGGTTAATACCGACCCTTGTGCCGCTAAGACAGCAGCCGAGGTAAAGTTTTCACTGGCAATTAATTCCAGGTGATCCCGCTGCCGTTGCAATTCTAAGTTTATAATTTCTGCTAAGGCTGGATCTGTTTGGGCGAGAAAATCTAAGTTGGTTGTAGTCACGTTCTTCTCCATCTCTATCCGTTGAGGAGTAAGAGTTGTTCGGGCTAGTGGTTAACTGTCTTTAAATTAGCAAATACAGTTTTATGTTATTGCCACAGACACATTATCCTAACTCTATTTGCTGTTTTTAGAGCTTAACTAAGTGTAAATTTTTAGATTCTTGTTTTTATTTTCTTAAATATCAAGAAAATTCACGTTTTCTTCATAAAACACGAAGAATTAGGAGAAAATATTAAGGAAAAGCAGAATAAATTAATTTTTGTTTGTTTTTTGAAGTGAATTTTCATACTTTTTTCAAGTAAGAACTAGAATAGAATCAACATCGTTGGTTAGCAATGGGGGGCGAGATGTTAGTTATTCTGACAGAAGAACAAGTTATTTCGACAAAACAGGTTTGTCGAGGTTGTTTGCTTGCCGATCGCAGTGGCTTACCGAGGTGGCATAGAGGAAAACTCAGTTGCGGTCAACTTGTAGACAAATCAGCAGACGATCGACCGGCGTTGTATAAGTGTCAGATGGGATTTTCCGTAGCTAATATTGAGTGAGTGGGACGACGATCGGCGAGTCGATAATAAAGCCTTAACTTATCGAGCAAGTCGGCGGCGATTGCGTTATGGTGGAACTTGTTAACAGAAAGTTCTCGATCGCTTCCCTTAAGGAGAAAATCCCATGACCTGGCGTAATTCTACAGACGCTATAGATAGGATATTCGCTACTCTTGTCTATCTATTGCCATTATTTGTTGCATTACAATTTGGTACGTTTATATTTGCTAATTTCCCATTTCTCCAAAGTATTCTTGTCATTTTAGTATTGCCAGTGCTGCTTATTTACCAACTTTTAGCAAGCTTGGGTTTGGGTAGTTTTATTGGTTTAATCGTTTTTTTGGGCTTGTTCTTTGCAGTGGTTAGAAACGACAGAATTAGTCGTTTTATTCGTTTTAATACCATGCAGGCACTTTTAATAGATATTCTTTTGTATCTGTGCAGTTTAGTATTAGGATTTTTAGCGCAAGGGCTGGGTACTACTAGTCTACTAATACAAACTATTTACAACATCATCTTTTTGGCAACTTTAGCTGCTTGCTTTTATTCAATGTTCCAATCAGCAAGAGGAATTTACGCAGAAATTCCTACTATCTCTGATGCAGCTTCTTCCCAAATTATGTAGTAAGTTATAAGAATAGGTTCAAACCTTTGCTTTGAACCTAAACCCTAGGAAGTACGTGATTTTCTAAACTGCCAATTCCTTCTATTTCTACGCGGACGCGATCGCCTTTTTCCATCGGTCCCACTCCTGCTGGCGTACCTGTTAAAATCGTGTCTCCTGGTAAAAGAGTCATTATGCCAGAGATATAGGACACCAAAAATTCTGGAGGAAATACCATCTGGGATAGTAATGCAGACTGACGAGGCTCGGATTCTTCATTTAAAAAAGTCTGCAGCCTCGCTCCCGCATTTAATTCTCGCACGATCCACGGACCTATAGGGCAAAAGCTATCAAAGCCTTTGGCTCTAGTCCATTGAGCGTCTTTTTTTTGCAAATCTCTAGCCGTAACGTCATTAGCAATAGTATAACCCCAAATTTTACTGCGAGCTTGCTCTGGATTAGACTTGGTACAGGCTTCGCCAATCACTATGGCTAATTCTCCCTCATAATCCACGCGATGAGACTGGGGAGGATAATATATCGGTTGACCGTCAGCAGTAATGGTAGTGGGGGGTTTGAGGAATAATAGGGGTTCTTTGGGTAGAGAAGTACCCATTTCTTCGGCATGAGCGCGATAATTTTTGCCCACAGCAACAATTTTAGAAGGCGCGCAGGGAGCGAGTAAGTCGTAAGCGTCTGGTTTGAATTTTATATCGGTAGATTTGCCTTTCAACCAAGGCGGTGCGTCGAGAACTTCAACAACGCGGCTGGGTAAAAGTAAGCCATAGTAAGTTTTTCCTTCAAGAGTTTTAACTCTAACGTAGCGTTGCACCATAAGATTAAGACGAGTTGTTAACTCACTAACTATAAAATATATGAGTAAAATTAAGGTCTTTGACTTTGTCAAACTCTTTTGAGAGTTGAGTTAGATATTTATATTCTTCGGGGGTAAGCTTGAAACCCAATTTTTTGATAATATTATAGATCCTTGCTTCTTTATTGATTGATTAAGATATTAAATAATATCCCATTACTATCTAAGCGATCGCCAAGAAGCCATATTGTCCACAAGGAAATTAGATTGATGAATGCAAGTTACGAAATGATGTACATCCTGCGTCCAGACTTAACAGAGGAGCAGGTTCAACAAACGATCGCCAAATACAAAGACTTCCTTAAAGATAGGGGAGCCGAAGATTTTCAAATCAAAATTTGGGGTAAGCGGCGCTTGGCTTATGAAATTAAGAGGTTTCAGGATGGTATTTACATCCTCATGAACTACAGAGCCGATGGAAAGCAAGTTGCTCCCTTAGAAAAAGCTATGCGCCAAAGTGAAGAAGTAATTCGCTATTTAACGATCGCTCTTGCAGAGGATCTACCTGTCAGTACGTCTGAAGAAGAGCCTGAAGCTCCTGTAGAAGCCGCAGCTCCTGTAGAAGCTCCTGTAGAGGCAGTAGCCCCTGTAGATGCAGGAGCCCCTGTAGAGGCTCCTGTAGAAGCCGCAGCTCCTGTAGAAGCTCCTGTAGAGGCAGTAGCCCCAGAGACTCCTGTAGAAGAACAACCACCTCAAGTTGAAGTTTCAACTTAGTCAAAGAGAAAGATAAGGAGAAAAAATTTCTCTTTATTTTTCCATCCAGGCACGCATTTTACCAGGATTCATCAATCCGTAGGGATCTACCATTTTCTTAAATTGCAACTGTTCGGGTTCAATTGTTTTCCTCCCCCCATCTTCGAGGATATAGGTGTGAGGATTAGCGATAAATGCTCCTCGTTCTTCGTGATAGCGGATAATCTCGTTAAGACGTTCTTCTGTGGTATAGCGTACCAATTGTAATCCCGCAGGAATAGCTTTTCCTCCTACTCGTAAAAATTCTAGGTGCATCATCACTTCATCTCCGAAGTGAGCGTACATTTGTTCGACTAGATCGAGGGTAAAAAAGAAGGTTTGTAAATAGGTAATATTAGGATCGACGCTGCGGGCGTGGAGGGTGGTATGATTCCAAGTAAATTCGGCGATGTTCGTCCCCTTATTCCCTTCTTCTGTTGTTTTGTGATATGTAATTTGACCGTTATATTCCCCCACTAAATCTTGAAATGGTTCTAAACAAAATTCTGCTAGCATAACTAGAGCGCAGTGCTTGCCTTTGGGAATATAACTACTCAGAGCAGTAAAGTAAGAAGGAATAGGTGCAGCATGAATGCTGACTAATTTCTTCATTAAACCGTCGCTATCGCTCAATGCTTGACCGAATTTTGCCGCGCTCGTAAAGTCATCAAAGACAACAATAATTTCTGCCCAAGGATAAAGTGGAGATAGGGGAATTTCTAATTCAGTAATGATGCCATTAGTACCGTAGGCGTGATTGACTTTTTGAACTTCATCCCCCCTTAATTCCAGAACACGGGGTTCGTCTTCTAGAGTTACGACGCGGACAGCATGAAGATTTCCGCGATCGCGCAATTGTCCGTAATTAATTGAACCGAGACCGGCACTACCTCCGCCAATAAAACCGCCAATGGTTGCTGTACGATAAGTAGAGGGTACCATGCGCAGCTCCCAACCAATATCAGTAGATATTTTCTCAAAGGCTGCCATTTTTACACCAGGTTCTACGATCGCTACTCCTGGTTTAATAGAGGGAATTTTATTCATGCGGGTGGTATCGAGAATTACTCCTCCATGAAGGGGAATGCACTGTCCGTAATTACCAGTTCCCGCACCTCTTACTGTTAGGGGTACTTTGTATTTTACGCACTTTTGTGCTATCTTAATTACCTCTGTTTCGTCGATCGGACGAACTACAAGATCTCCTTTTTTATGTTTGAGTTTTGTTTGTAGTATGGGGCTAAAGTGATAGTAGTCTAAAGATAATTTAGCGACTTGTACGGGATCGGTAATTATTTCTATTCCTGATAATTCCCTTTTTATCCCATCCCAATCAATTGGTTTGGTTGTGATAGATTTCATTTTATAGTTTTAAGGTTTCATTATGTATCTATCAGTTTCCCAATTATTACCACTATTTGCAGCGCTATTTGTTTTGAGAAACTCAGATAAAATTTAGTAGATCTGCTTATTATATCAATATCAATACAACAAGTCAAAGTGTGGGTTAAAAAGAGGATTGAAAAAAACAACGACAAATATTGTTAAGCAAAAGCTTTTAAGATTAATTGATATAGACATATTCGAGGTAACTTCTGTACTGACACGCGACGAACTTCTTTTAAAAACTGCTCGGTGGTAATCATATAGCTTACAAGAAACCTATGCCGGAGGAAAAACAATTGCAGTTTAGACCAAATCTTAATTTAGTTCGAGCAACTATAGACGCAATACCTGCTCAAATTGCTATTTTAGATCGAGTCGGAAAAATTATTTGGGTAAATTCGGCATGGCAAAATGCAACTGCTAATTTTTTGGTTGAAAATGCCAATATAGATACTAACTATTTAGATGCTTGCGAGTCAGTAGAAGGAATCTATAAAGATACTGCTATAGCAATAGCAACAGGAATAAGAGAAGCGATCGCCGATCGCGGTCGAGAATTCTCTCTAGAATACTTTAGCAAACAAGATCGAAAACCAAATTGGTTTGTAGCACGTGCCAAGCAATTCCAGGATAGTAACTCAGTAGGAGTAATTATATCTTATGAAAATATAACCGACTACAAGCAAAAGGAAATGGCTCTGAGTTCGGTTGTTGAAGGAACTGGTGCTGTTACAGGTCAAGAATTTTTTCGTTCCCTGGTGTATCATTTAGCCAACGTTCTTCAAATAAAGCACGTCTTCGTCACAGAATGCTTAAACGAGTTAAAACCATCCACTGTGAGAATGATAGCATTCTGGTGTAAAAACGAATACGGTGAAAATTTTGAATACTCCCTAGCGGATACTCCTTGCGAGGAAGTCTTTGGGGGAAAAGCTTGTTACTATTCGAGGAATCTGCAAATTCTGTTTCCTAAAGATCGAGATCTAGTTCTGCTGGAAGCAGAAAGCTATATAGGGGTTCCTATGTTTGACTCTTTTGGAAAGATTGTCGGACATATAGTGGCGATCGACTCAGAACCTCTTAAAAACCCTTCTTTCGGTATTTCTATTATAAAATTATTTGCAGGGCGAGCAGCTATAGAACTAGAGCGCCAGAAAATGCAAGAGCAGTTAGTTGACGATGCTTTACACGATGCTCTAACTAATTTGCCCAATTGCAATTTATTTATCGATCGCCTTTCAGTAGCTCTAAAAAGGTTCGAACGTCACCATGAAGATCGATTTGCTGTTCTTGTCTTGCACCTAGAAGGTTTTGAATTAATTCAAGATAGATTCGGAAGCAGAATAGGAGATGGGGTTATAGTTGCGATCGGCGATCGAATTCAATCTTGTCTTCGTACCAGCGATACTCTAGCCAGGATAAAAGTCGACGAATTTGCTATTCTTTTGGAAGAAATCAAAAGCATTGAAGACGCTCATCACGTTGCCGATCGAATTCAAAGAATTACTGAATCTCCATTTCACTTAGGCAGACACGAAATACAGACCAGTCTTAGCATTGGTATTTTCTTAAGCACAACAGGTATAGAGTCTCCTGAAGCTATTTTAGAAAGTGCTAAGATGACAATTTATTCTTCTGAAACTTTAGAACTAGAAGAGAATGATTCCCCTCTCGAATCTTTCAGCTCTCTAAAAAACTAAAATTTGTTACGTGGCACGAGATTACCAACGCCTTTGAGAATATATCGAGGACGGTAGGCAAACCTCTGTAGATCTTCACCTGTAATATACCAATTATACCAATTCTCGAAAATAACGAGAGATTTAGGGAAGAGGGAAGAGGCAATAGGGAAGAGGCAATAGGGAACAGAGTGATTTGAGCTTTTTTTTATTAATAAAAAGTATTTCTTATCTCTCCAGTTACTATAGTTTGTGGGCGATCGAGATGGTCGAACGACGATCGAGAAGTTCGAGATGACTGAGCAACGATACAATTGCCAAAGGTCAGAGGAAGCATAATGCTTCCAAAGCAGCAAAATTATGCTTCCAGTCATACCTTCTGTGACTTTACCCATAACTTTGCCACCAGAGGAAGTATAATTTTGCCGATACAATTGCTACAATACCTATTTTTACATTAGTTGTTTTTTCAATTTTTTATCTAGCAGAAGCATAAACTTGCCGAAAGTTTAAAATGGAAACATAAACTTGCCGTGAGTTTAAATTTACAGTAATTAATTTGTTCCCTGTTCCTTCGTTGGCAACAGTCGACTATAAAAACTTTTG
>JASJDA010000370.1 GCA_030065755.1 Prochloraceae cyanobacterium
TTTTGGAACAATAAGAAGATGGATTGGGGAAATTATTGCTTACTTTGATGAAGGAACTACACAAGGAGTCGTCGAAGGAATTAATAATAAACTTAAGTTGATAAAAAGAAGAGCATATGGCTTTAGAAATTTTGATAATTTTCGACTAAGAAGCTTCTTAACTTGGGATTTTACGAGTTAGTTTTACAAGTAAAGTTCGGGAGAACCAAACTTTTCTTCATTATATGGATACAAAACAATGGAATGGCAAGTATAATTTGACTTTAGAGGGGAACAGCTTAAAAATTGAATCTCCAGATGGACGAGGAAGAATTTTAGAAATTAATAAAGACCGAACTGTTTCAGATAAACTTAACCTTAAAGACTTAGAGCATTTCGAGAAATTAAATGCCCAAATCTCTTCAAAAATTCAAGAGATTCAAGCTCAAAAACAATCACAAAAAAGTCAAGCTAAAGTACAAACTCAGCAAAGAGAGTTAACAAAAGGGTGATGGTGGGGGTGGGGAGGTAGGGAGGTAGGGAGGTAGGGAGATAGGGAGATAGGGAGGTAGGGAGGTAGGGAGGTAGGGAGATAGGGAGATAGGGAGATAGGAGATAGGGAGATAGGGAGATAGGAGGTAGGGAGATAGGGAGATAGGAGGTGGGGAGATAGAGAGGTAGGGAAATAGGAAGAAAGTTTGCTTATCTAGAGTAAATTATTTTTAGTGCATCCCCCCACCTCCCCATCCCCCCACCTCCCCACCTCCTCATCAAGTTTTAAATTTCAGCAAACAAATTATGAAAACAGGAGTATTAGTCATGATGCCAGTAGCTAGAATATATTTTGTAGCTGGAGAAGACGGAGGGGTTGGCAAATCTACTTATTGTAGTGTCTTAGCCGAGTATTTGCTCTCAAAGGAGCTAAAATTCATTTTGGTAGATGCCGATCGAACCAAACAAGATGTGACTGAAAAGTATCAAAAAAAGATTGAGTGTCTCACATCTTTTTTCTCCGAAAGTAATAAGTTAGAAACGGAAGCTAATATTATTTACGATCTAGCTGTCGAAGAAGAATATAATGTTTTAGTCAATCTTCCTGCTCAAGTTCATCATCTTTTAGCCCACTGGATAAAAGAGAATAACATTTTAGATTTAGCCGAGTCAGATCGCATTGAAATTTGTTATTTCCACTTAAGTAATGGCAAGATAGAAAACTTAAAATCATTCGATTTGGCTTTGGAATTATTTGGAGAGCGAACTAGGTTCTTTTTTGTAAAAAATTTACACCACTGCGAAGACTGGGAGTGCTTGAATCAAAAACACCTCTTGGATAAATTATCTACTCTGGCCGTTAAAATTATTAAATTACCCCGTTTGCAGTCTAAGTTTAAAGAAGCGATCGATTCAAATAAGTTAACTTGGTTAGATGCTCAGAGTCACGATGATTCTCAAATAGGATTCAGGAAAGTAGCTCGTAATAATGTCAAATTATTCTTAAGGGAAATTTACGAGCAGTTAGACACATTATCAATAACTCAGTGTCAAACACCCGAGAATAATTCTATTGCATCAAAAACGCCTACGCCCACGCCCACAGACTCTAACAATTCCACTGCATCAAAAACACCTACTCCCACCCTCACAGATTCTAACAATTCTACTGTGGCAACAACTCTAAAACCTAAGCCAACTCAATTGCTCCAACAAAAGCCAATTCCACTCGCAAATAAAAAGGAGGTTTAACAATTGGTAACAAGTTCAATTGAAAAAAATTCAGTTTCTCACTCAGACCAAATTTACAGAACAATTGATAGAGTTTTACATAATAAAAGTGATTCGATTAAAACTCTCGTTTACGAGCTAGTAATCCAAAAAGACATCGATCCAAACGATGAATTCCTACTGGTATACATAGCCTTAGATCAACTGGAGGTATTAATCGAAAAAGCCCCTATTGAGTGGAAGTCTATTTTTACTGAAGTTAAAGTAGACCTCAAAAAGTTGCTAACAGAGTACTTTAATCATCTCAATAAAAATCAGGAGGAATTAACAGCATGGAGCAACAACAATCTGGAAGTTTTGTCTCAAATAGCCAGCAAAGTCGAAGCAATGGAGCGCTTAGCCGTGAGTTCCTCACAGCTATCGCAATCAGCAGCCGAATTACTGGGAGTTTGCAGCGATTTGAGCACCAGGTTAGGGAATTTGACTTCACAAGAAAGCAATTCTCTCTCACAGTTAAAAGATTACAACAACAAATTATCAACGGCGATCGAGAACATACCGAAATTGCCCAAAGAACTCAGCACTCAGTTAAAGAACCAGTTAGAGAATCACATAGACGTACTGAGCGACAAACTAGCAGTAACCAGCCAACGCCAAAAATGGACTTGGAAAGATAGTTTACCCATTTTTAGTATCTTGTTATCTCTTGGGTGTATGCTCGCGGTGCTAAGTAGTTCGTCTAACCTAGATTACAAGATGAATCGCGTTGGTCTATACCTTGAGAAAATGTCAATAAACCAAAAAGAGGAGCGAACTGTGAGTACAACAACAACAGAACGCCCAAAAAAAGTTCGCGCTCTGTTATTAGAACTGTATCGCAATTGTCTCGAAGACCCTTCTGTATTGAGAGAATGCGAGACTCTAGTGAAATAAAAGCGAATGCCGCGAGATAGTGAGTGAAACTGCGTCCTTACCAGCAAAAAGTAATTAGAGATACTTACAGCTATATAAGATCGGGAATCAAAAAAATTCTCATCTTTGCACCAACTGGAGCGGGGAAAACTATTATCAGTAGCCAGATTGTTGCTCATGCTGTTGGCCGACAAAGAAAAGTGCTTTTTGTAGTACATCGCGAGATACTGATAAATCAAACAGCGTCGAAGCTATCTAGCTTCGGAATAACTAGTGGTTTTATCAAATCTGGTTGGCCAGAAGATAGAAATTGTTTTGTGCAAATAGCTTCCATGCAAACTTTAGTTTCTCGCGATTGGTGGAGAAAGTGCTCGTTTGATGTCATTGTGCTTGATGAATGTCATATTACGGCCTTCAGCACGATTGTTCAACAAATGCTCTGGGAAATATTTCCCTTGGCTACGTGCTTGGGGCTTACGGCAACTCCCTGGAGATTGTCAAAAACACAAGGAATGGGAGATATTTTTGATAATCTGGTTTGTGCTCCTATGCCTCATCAGCTAATAGATTCGGGATATTTAGTCAAACCCTCCTATTATGGAACTGAGCCGATAAATCTCAAGGGAGTCAAAAAACAAAATGGGGACTACGATCGAGGTTCATTAGCGATCGTTTGCGCTCGACCCGAAATAATTCAAACAGTAGTTGATGAATGGCAGCTACGTGCCAACTCGAGAAGAACGATCGTCTTTGCCGTGAACGTACAACATAGCCAGAATCTTCGCTCAGCTTTTTTGTCAGTGGGAATAAACGCCGCTCACGTAGACGGGACAACGCCAACTAAAGTAAGAAATCAAATCTACTCTCAATTAGCTACTGGAGAAATCCTGGTACTATGCAGTTGTATGGCACTTACTGAAGGGTTTGATGTACCAAGCGTTAGCGTGGTTGTTCTGGCTCGTCCTACTTTATCCCGTGCATTGTACTTCCAAATGGTGGGACGAGGACTGAGATTATCTCTTGATACCGATAAGACAGATTGTTTAATCCTCGACTGTGCGGGAAATGTTAATCGCCACGGTTTTATAGAAGATTTGAAAGAAGTTAAGCTAACAACTGGACAATCATCAGATTCTGCTGGTGTAGCACCAAACAAAACTTGTCCAGTGAATGATGGCGGCTGCGGAAAAATCATCCATGCATCTTACCCTAAATGCCCTAATTGCGGCTATCCTTTTGAAGCAAAAAGGTTAACGTTAGAATTAAACCTCAAGCGACAATTACCAGAGGGCGATCTAGAACGCTTGCAAACTTATCGACAACAGCTCAAAACGGCTTATGAGAATAATTATGCCCCAAGTTGGGCGGCAGCTTCTTTCAAAGAAAGTTATGGTCACTTTCCTCCAATGGACTGGGGTTATGGGGCAATTTTTGGCGAACGAGCGAGCAAAAAAGAATATCGTAAATATCAAAAACATCTTCAACAAATCGCCACCAGATTGAACAAAGATATCTCTTGGATCGACCGCTATCTCAAGTTAGAATTTAGTAATTTATTTTCATCTTCTTCGAGAGGATGATATTTTATAGTTGGGTTAGATGAAGAGTCAGAGTCGTTTGGATCGATGTAAAGAACTCTGAGATCGTCAGGGCGAGAATGTTCTGGTTGAATCTGTAAGTCAAATATATATATTTTGGTTGAAGGATTTTCAACTCTGACATCAGATGCTAAAACTGTCAAAGTAACAGAGCGATCGTCACTAGATGACATATTTGAATCACTGCAATCTTGATTATTTCTCAAATAATCAAGATTATTTGGAGGCTCTGGAAGTCTCGTTGAAATTCCACCGCTAGGAGGAATTGGAGTAATTTCGAGATCTTGGTTAAATTCTTGTTGTCTTGGCGCGCAAAAAATAAAAGCTTCTGTTTTGATTAATTTTAAATGGAGAACTTTTCCGCCTTTTACGCCAAGGTCACAAGGGTTTTCACCTGTTGGATTACACAATCGCCCATCAGCTCTCATCTCAATTCGGGATTTGGTATCGTCGAGCCAAGCATTTTCGATTTTTAGTCCATCAATATGAGTCAAACTGATGTTAACCCCGTGATTGGGATAGAGATTAATTTTATAAACTCCTTCCCTTCCTTCGGCTTTTTTTTCACTAATATCTACAACCGGAGAGGCGAAGGTTATATAATTAGAACCTAAAAAAAAGCTGACCAGAGCTATACTGCTAATTAAACTTAGTTTCATACTGAAAAATCCGCTGATTTCTTTATTAGTAAATTTATCTAATTTTTTGAGGCAGTAGAAGCAAAAATAATATTACTTTCAACTTTAAAGTTCATGTAAAGCTCTGTAAATCAAAGGAATATATTTATTATTAAGAAGCCTCATTATGATAAAGTTGAATTAAATGAAAGGAGTTCAGGATAAAGAGAGTTCAGGAGTTCAGGAGAGGGAGAAAAGGAGAGGGAGAAAAGGAGAAAAGGAAGAAAGAAGTTAATGATTTCTATTTTTAATTAATTATAAACAGTAATCCTCTAAAAGTAAACGTACCCCAGAAAAGACAATGGAACAAAGAAAAGCAACACAAAGTTTTCAAGATTCAATTGTTTGGCAAAAAGACCATAAGTCGGTCTTAGAAGTATATTCTCATATTCTCTCTTTATCCTGAACTCCTGAACTCCTGAACTACTCAAATAGAAAATTCTGGCATGAACGGCTTTAAAATTCCTTTAGTCTGAGAATTTTTCCACGGTTCAGTTGTGCTACTTTGAGCTTCAGTTTCTTCACTATTTTCGTTATTGACCTCGGGCAATTTTTCTTTTGCTACCTCAACACTTTTTTCTAGTTGAGCAACTAGGTCTTCTCTTGAATATTTATTATTTTGTGCGCTCAATTCTTCTCGCCTCAATTTCCATTTGTTTTCATATTTTTTGGCTAGTTGTTTTTCAGTTTGAGGAATTTCAATTACCGTTAAGAAAGGAATTCCTGCACGAGATGATGCAGCATAACCTTTATTGATAATTACACATTCACCACGACGCATTCGCATAAAATCAATGGCTGACCATAAAGGAACTTTCTGACGTATTTTGGTTTGAGTAAGTCCGACTCGTCCCCGACTATTTTGGGTGTAAACAACATCTTTGTCTCCTAGCATTTGCTCAGCCTCTTGAGCACTTTTACCTGAGCCTGATGCAAAAATGA
>JASJDA010000079.1 GCA_030065755.1 Prochloraceae cyanobacterium
GTTAATTTTTTATTAGGGAACCCTTTTACGATAACTTTTTTGCTTTGTTTATAACTTAAATACTATAGAAGGGTTCCCTAATAAAAAATAAAAACACCTCTCGCATCGGCGGGAAACAGGAAGCCCCGACTAAGGCGCTAGCCGCAAGTCGCGGGTACTTCACCAAAACAATCCCCATCCTTTGTAGGGACGGGGCTGAGGGGATAAGGGAACAGATATTATCATACAGTCGTAATATCTTTTTCTTTAGCTGCTAATAACTCCTCAATTTTAGTTGTGTATTGATTGGTAATTTTCTGGATTTGCTCTTGTATATCCCGGGATTCATCTTCAGATATCTCGCTACTTTTCTCTTGTTTGCGTACTGCGTCTATAGCATCGCGACGGATGTTGCGTACGGCAACTTTACCTTCTTCAGCATATTTTCCCGCTATTTTAACCAATTCTTGACGGCGATCGCTAGTCAGAGGTGGCACGTTGAGGCGAATCATATCCCCATCGTTGTTAGGAGTTAAACCGATATCTGACATAGAAATTGCTTTTTCGATTTGAGCCAAACTACCCTTATCGTAGGGTTGAATGGTAATCGTAGCTGAATCGGGAGTACTAATATTAGCTAAGGACTTCAATGGCGTTTCCGTACCGTAATATTCGACCACAATTCGATCGAGTAAAGAAGCATTTGCTCTTCCAGTACGAATAGAATTAAAAGACCTTTGAGTTGACTCAATTGTCTTTTGCATATTTGCTTTAAGCTCATCTAACTTCACAGAAACCTCCTACAATTGTTCCAACAGGTTCTCCTTTAACTGCTCGGATTATATTACCTCGAACAGAAAGATTGAAAACCATTATGGGAATTTTCCTCTCTTTGCATAAAGCGATCGCTGTGGAGTCCATTACCCGCAAGTCATGAGTTAATACGTGTTCGTATGTCAAGCTTTCATAGCGACGAGCATTAGGATTGACGTGGGGGTCTGAATCATAAATTCCATCTACTTTAGTAGCCTTAAAAATAACTTCTGCATCAACTTCAGCAGCCCTAAGAGCTGCTGTGGTATCTGTAGTAAAAAAGGGATTTCCAGATCCGGCTCCAAAAATAACCACCCTGCCTTTTTCTAGGTGACGGATGGCTCGACGGCGAATATAGGGTTCTGCAACTTCTTGCATGGCGATCGCCGTTTGTACCCGCGTAGGAATTCCTCTTCTCTCCAAGGCATCTTGCAAGGTCAGAGCATTCATTACCGTAGCAATCATGCCAATATAATCTGCTGTTGCTCGATCCATGCCTCCTGCTGCTGCTGCTACCCCGCGAAAGATATTTCCGCCACCAACGACAACAACTAGCTGAATGCCTCCTTCGATGACTTCTGCAATTTGCTCTCCTATTTCGGCAACTACCTTGGGGTCAATCCCATAGCCTAAGTCACCCATTAAAGCTTCACCGCTTAGCTTTAATAAAACCCGTTGGTAAGTCATCGTCAGAAATATTATTTTAGTTTTATGTTTGACTATTCTCACCTAACATAGCAGTTTTCCGTTCTCTTGACGCTTTCTGTTGTTAATTATTTTTTGCTCAAACTCGCCACTCGATCCCAGTACCTACTACTTTTGTCTTTACAGGCTCGATTTCTTTTCCTGAGAGTAAAGCAGCAATGCTATCGCGCAAATAAGCTTTTTTCACTGAATTGGCAGATTCAGGGGAATCATCTATCGCACCTCTATAGCAAACTTCATAATTTTTGTCAATAACAAATACTTCAGGAGTCAGTTTAACTTGAAAGCAGCGGGCTACATCTTGAGCCGTATCTTTAATGTAGGGAAAAACGATCTCGTGTTCGGTTGCAAAATTTTTCATCTGTTCCAAACCATTTTCTTGTGAGTGAGTAGTATCGTTGGCATTAATGCCAATTAGAGTAAAACCTCGCTCTTTAAACTCGGTTTGAATTTGGTCTAGCCTGTCCAAATACATCTGGACGTAGGGACATTTATCGCTCAAAAAAACTACCCCGACTGCGCGAAATTTTTCTAGATATCTAGCGAGGTGATGCACTTGCTGGTCAATTCCAGGGAGTTCAAAATCTGGAGCGTATACTCTCTCATCAATAGTGCTGTTTTTGCCACGAACCATAATTATTATTTCCTTGCAACTCTAATATAAAATCGAACCCTAAATATAGAAGCAGGTAAAGACAGAGATGGTTACTTAAACCAACCTTGACTTTTTCCTTGATAACCTATTAATTTATAGACTAGTTTAGCAGCAGTATATTGAGAAACTACTGAATCAACTACAGGAGCTAATTCCATTACATCACAGCCAATTACTTGATGATTTTGAAATACTCTCCTCAGAAAAGCCAGTAAAACATACCAGGATAAACCGCCAGGTTCGGGAGTACCAACACCAGGGATCGCATGAGGGTCGATTCCATCTAAATCTATGGTAATAAATACTTTAGGAGTAGAAATTTGAGCGATCGCCTCTTCAATCCAATTAGTATTAATAGCAATATCTTTTGCCCAAACTACGGGAATGCGTTTTTCTTCAATTAAGATAGCTTCTTCCAAACAGATGCTGCGAATACCTACTGGCAAAGTTGGCAATCCCATTTCTATAATACGACGCATCACGCAGGCGTGATTGTGTATGGAACCTTCATATTCATAGCGCAGATCGCCGTGAGCGTCGATCTGAACCACGGTAAATGGTTCGTCAAACACTTGCTGATAACCTTTTACTACCCCCGCAGTGATGCTGTGTTCTCCCCCCAAAGCAATAACAAATTTTTCATCGGCGATCGCCGATGAAACTGTTTGCGCGGTCACTTCTAACATTTCTTCAGGGGATAGAGAACTATCCGCGATCGCTGAGTGGGTGAAAATTCCTACATCTAAGCCGATTTCTTTTTTTAACTCTTCGTCGTAAAGTTCTAGTTGATCGGATGCTTCCAAAATAGCACTGGGACCATTTTTACAACCCTTACGATAAGTTGTCGTTCTTTCATAGGGAATAGGCAATATCAATACTTTGGCTTGCTCGTAAGATGTTGTCACCTCAGAGCCAATAAATTGCCGTATTCCAACTGTATCTGGTTGCAACAGCATATATTTCGATCGCAATAAACATCTTACCAGAGATTTAGTATATAAAAAATCTCTAAATTTATTATTGGCAATTTACTAATAAAAATTACAAAATGTAAAAAAGCTCGACTAAATTAACTTATAACTGATATGCAATCTTATACCACTCCTCCAATTGCCTTTGATTCTCCTGCTAAAACTTGGACTTGGCGAGGTTTTCCCATTAGCTACCAAAGTCATGGGGAAGTAGGACCAGCAGTAGTTATGATACATGGGTTTGGAGCCTCTTGGGGTCATTGGCGCAAAAATTTGTCCGTATTGGGGGAAAATTGTCGCTGTTACGCGATCGATCTAATCGGTTTTGGTAACTCGGCTAAACCGACTCCTGGAGTAGAAATAGAATATACTTTTGATACTTGGGGACAGCAAGTAGCAGATTTTTGTCGCGAAGTAGTGGGAAGTCCGGTTTTTTTAGTCGGTAATTCTATTGGTTGCGTAGTAGCAATGCAAGCAGCAGTAGATAATCCAGATATTAGCCGAGGAGTTGCTATTCTCAACTGTTCCCTGAGACTATTTCACGATCGCAAACGAGCTACATTACCCTGGTACCAACGCATGGGAGTACCTTTAGTACAAAAAGTATTGAGCAATAAGTCGATCGGAAATTTATTTTTTAAGCAAGTAGCTAAACCCAAAGAGGTGCGTAAAATTCTTCTACAAGCCTATGCTCGCAAAGACGCAGTCACCGACGAATTAGTCGAGATGTTGCTCGCTCCAGCAGTAGATAAAGGTGCTTTAGATGTCTTTCTTGCTTTTCTCGGTTACTCTCAAGGACCAATAGCCGAAGACTTACTGCCCATTTTACCTTGTCCTGCTATTATCCTTTGGGGAACAGACGATCCTTGGGAGCCTATAGAATTAGGAAGAAAGTTTGCTGATTTCTCCACAGTAGAAAAGTTTATTCCACTCGTTGGTGTGGGTCACTGTCCCCAAGACGAAGCACCGGAAATGGTTAATCCGATTTTGCAAGATTGGATTTTAGAAAATAAAGCTTTCTAGTACATTACTTGTCAATTGTCAAGTATTTTTTCTTGTCCTAAGATATTAATAAAACTTAATGTTAGGGGCGAGATGGAGAGAATCAATCTTCTGTTGGTGAAGAGATTTTGGGCACTAGCGAAAGGTTACTGGCTAGGCGATCGCAAGTGGTTAGCAAGAGGACTGCTAGTTTTGTTGGTAGTCCTCTTACTAGCATATACAGGGCTTAGCGTCCTTTTAAATACGGAAAGAGGGGTATTAATATCGGCACTGTCTGCAAAGGACGAGGATAGATTTTGGCAAACAGTAATCTATTTTATCGGCATACTGGTTCTCTACGCGCCGCTTTTTGCTAGCTATAGTTATCTTCAAAAGCGACTGGGGGTGGAATGGAGAAAATGGCTGACCGATCGCTTTATTAGTAGATACTTCGCCAACCGCGCATTTTATCACCTCAACAGTTCCAATAGAGATATAGATAACCCAGACCAACGTATTGCAGAAGATGTCAAAAGTTTTACAGTTGATTCTCTAGAATTTATGCTCGTTATTGTGGGGTCTGTATTGCAGATTATCGCATTTAGCGGAGTATTGTGGGGGATCTCGCGACCGTTGGTAATATTTTTAGTGATCTACGCGATCGTAGGTACTTTTGTCGCGGCATTTTTCTTCGGAAAGCCCTTAGTCAGACTTAACTTCGAACAGCTAAAAAAAGAAGCAAACTTTCGCTTCAGTATGGTGCGCGTTAGAGAAAACGCGGAAGCGATCGCTTTTTACCGAGGAGAAGAAAAAGAGTCAGATCGAGTTAAAAACCGATTTTTGGCAGCGTTTGACAACTACAAAAGGCTAATTTTTTGGCAGTTAAATTTAAACGTCTTGACCAATTTTTACGAATTTCTTCCCTTTATTATTCCGGCTTTAGTTGTTGCTCCTAGTATTTTTTCTGGGGAATTAGAAGTAGGAAAAGTAACTGAAGCACAAGGAGCTTTTTTTAGAGTATTCTTTTCTTTGAACGTAATTGTAAGTCGCTTTGAATCTTTTACTAATTTTGGTGCGGGGATAAATCGTTTATATGCTTTTGCCGAGTTTTTAGAAGAAGAAGAAAACCTCGTCGAGACTGTCCGTGGAACGTCTCAATTTCTAGAAACATCCAATAACAATACCATTGAAATAGAAAAAGACGATCGCGTAGAATTTAAAAAGCTCACAGTAAAAACGCCAAACTTACAACAAACTTTAGTAGAGGACTTATCATTAAAATTAGCCACAGGACAAGGATTATTAGTAGTAGGGCCTTCTGGATGCGGTAAAAGTTCTTTGTTGAGGGCGCTAGCTGGTTTGTGGTCGAAAGGAGAAGGTGCGATCGTGCGTCCTTCTTTAGAAGAGATTCTTTTCTTACCCCAACGTCCCTACATGATATTAGGAACATTGCGCGATCAACTTCTTTATCCTCATACTGATGCACAGACAGAAGATGAAAAACTAAAAGAAGTACTCAAACGAGTTAATTTAGCTGACCTGAGCGATCGCTTTGGCGGTTTTGATGTAGAAAAAGATTGGACATCTGTTTTATCTATGGGAGAACAACAGCGACTCAGTTTTGCTCGTTTGTTGCTTTCTCAACCAGGTTATGCAATTTTAGACGAGGCTACTTCTGCATTAGATGTGGATAACGAAGAGCAATTATACAAACAGTTGCAACAAACCAATACAACCTATATCAGTGTGGGTCATCGTCCTACTTTAACTAAATACCATCAAACGGTTTTAAAACTATCTGAAGAGAAAAAATGGGAACTAAAACCCCTTGAATTAGCTGTTTCTAAAGTTGAATTTGACTATCAGGGGGTTTAACCAAAGTATGAATTATGAAGGATGAAGGATGAATTACCTACATGTTTTGTTGGGTTTAAGTCCCCTCTTCATTTACAAAGTTTATGAAGAGCCCCCAATTAAAAGTAGTGTAATTCTACTTTTAATTTTCTCATCCTTCATCCTTCATCCCTCCTTTAATTATCTTGAGACTTAGAGAAATGAGGGGAAATTTGCCATACCGCACGTTGCGGAATGCCAAGAAAAATTCCTGCTTTGATAAATTCTTGTTGCACTCTGATCCGAATTTCCCTTGCAACAGCCCACTGCTGGCTTGGTGCAGTTTTAATCAACATCCTAATTAAGATACCCTCGTGAGACACCTCGTCAACACCTAAAATAGTAGCTGCTTCTAAGATTTTGTCCTGCCATTCTGGTTCCCTTTGGATTTGGTCTGCTACTTGCTGGAGTATTTCTTTGGCTTTATTGACATCAGCATCGTAGGCGACTTTGATGCTGAAATTCACTCTCGACCAGTCCTTAGTCATATTAATGACCGTGCCAATAAAGCTATTGGGGATGATAATTAATTGACCGTCGAGATTGCGCAAACTGGTAGTGAAGAGATTCATACTTTCTACACAACCGCCCATGCCATTCACTTCAATTACATCCCCGAGGGCATAACGATCGCCTGCCAAAATTAAGATCCCATTGAGCATATTTTCGAGTAGGTTGCGCGACAGAAATGCTAAGACTACTGCGACAACACCAGCTCCAGCAAGTACGGTAGGGTCAATACCTAATAACAATACGGTTACATAGATACCGATGCAGACAAAGATAAAAGTGCTAACTTTTTTTAAAACAGGATAATAAGTACTGACTCTCAAAGCATAGCGATTAGAAGCTGGATTGTTGAGCTGAGCTTCCTTGGCCCATTGATTTAGGGAGAAGTCGATGAGGAGATCGAAAATTTTGTCAGCTATGCTAACTAGCATCCAGGTTAGGGGCAGAAAAATAGCTTGGAAGAAAAACAAACGGAAATAGGAGCGAGTTGCAGGAAATAGGAACAAGATTAAGCTAGCGCCCATCAAGAGAATAAAGATTTGCCCCCAAAACAACAGTCGGATTGATAGCTGGGTTAGATTTTGTGCCTGCTTGAGCGGACTCTGCAGCAGCAAAGAAGTTTTCGGAAGAATCCGCCCAAAAGTTTGCATTTGAGTCGATAAAATCTTTCGGATGGCGAAAGCTTTTTGCCAAAAATTAAATATACTAATTTTGCGCAATTGAGCGGAAGTAGCAGGTGAGATGGTTTTTTCTTCAGAAATTGGAAGATCTGCAGTTCCATTAGTCACAGGAGAAGGTTCGGCTGTCGAGACTGAGGAGATCTCCGAGGCGCTGTCTTCCCTAGACTCTGTAGAAACTGATTCATCAGTGGGAGTGGGTGTAGTTAATTCTTCGAGTTCTGCTAACTGTTCGGCTGATGCTGATTCGGGATTGACAGCTAGAGATTTAGTCAATCGACTTAATACGCTGCGGATTTTTCGTTCCAATCGTTTGAGGATTTGGGAGATGAAGCCGATCGCCAAAAGTCCGATTAGTGCCGTTACTCCTATTGCTGCTGCTGCTGATGTCCGCAACCAAGGATAATTAGTATCCAGTTCGTATCCCCATAATTTTTCGCTCAGGTGGCGTTGAATCGAATCGCGCCAGGATTGGGCCAAATCATCGAGGGATTGACCGTTAGCGCGTGCATCAACTCGATTGACGGTGATAATTGTTTGCTGGGACAATTCCAATTCCGATTGTGCCAGAACATAAACCACCGTCTGTTTGTTTTCAATTCCTACTTCTACCTTCGGGGTGGCAGGATGTAAGCATTTGTTCTGGCGCAGTAAAAAATATTTCCAGTCTACTTGAGAGTTGAGAGGATAGAAACATTTGTCACTAGTCTTTAACAAATGTTTCCAGTCTACTTCGGCCTTGACCTTTGCCATTTTTGGCGAGTTAGTAGCGATCTGAACAATTTGTTCCAAAGTTCTTTGAACTAATCTAGCTCGCTCCTCTATGTTTAGGGCAACTTCTGTTGAAGGTCGATCTGGGTCAGCCTGTAAAGCCACGGTCAGCTCTTTAAAGGAATCTTCCGAGGCTTTTCTCCTGTTAAGAAGGTAAACTCGACTGCACCAGTACTTGCCACAGGGTTCGGCTTTGTGAATATCCCACCAAGGAGTAGTATAAGTCTGACTAGTGGATGATGGAGTAAACGAAATTTGTGCAACACTAGGAGTGAGTGAAGTTGTAGTTAGGATCGTGCTAATAAAGCAGATGAGAAAAAGCCTGATTCCTCTACTCCACCTGCTCCAGTATCTCAAAAATATACCGCTATGTTTCAATATAACTATTCCGCACTTAACTCAACTGATACTCCCGCGTGGGGAATTTCATTTTTTGTAAGAAGGAACTAAGAAGGAGGAATAATTTTCGCGTTCTCTCTTTTGTTTTCGGCATAAATCCCTGACCAAATCTCGTGGCAGGTACTTTTCTTCAACTAGTCGGGATTTAAATCCTTGACTAATTGTGTTCGTACTTATTCCCTCTTTGCTCTTCCTTCTTTCATCATTTAACAGCGTTAAGTAACCCCGCTCTGGTAATATCAATAATTCTTTAACCTTTTTAAATATTTTTTCCAGATCGAATGGTTTTGTAAAATAATCATCTGCTCCTAACTTTTCGGCCCATAACTTATCTACTTTATTGTTTTTAGAAGAACAAATAATTACAGAAAAATCTCTATCGTTTAAATTGCATTGCTTTAATTTACGGCATAATTGAAATCCACTCATACCTGGTAAAACTATATCAGTAATAACAACTAACGATTGATATTGTTTAGTTATTTCTAATGCTCTCTCTGCATTAGTCGCAGTTCCTACTCTCAGACCAGATTTGTCTAAATACATTTTTAGAATCATTCGATCTGTCAAACTATCTTCAACTATAAGAATGTCAAACATTTTATTTAAATTCCTAGAACACTTATTTTTTTTAATTCGTATTCTTACTACGAAGAATTACGACCTCTTTAATCGCTTTTACTAAATAATCAAATCAAACACTTATGTATAAACACTTGTTTTTTATACTTATTTTATTATTATCTAGGAAAACACAGATTTAATTTATCCGCCAAATTGCTGAAGATTTTTACATCAATATGCATAGATACCTCAATTTCTTAGAATCAACGTGACAAAGATCGCGCAATTGAAGAGATCCCCATCTCAATCCTAAATTAATTCAAGGAGCGCGCTGCTTCCAGACTCTCCGTCGATCGCAGCTCCATCTGAAGAGAAAAAATGGCAACTGAAACCTATTGAATTACCTGTTACTAAGGTTGAGTTGGACTGTCAGAGGATTTAATTTAAACTTAGGCAATTTCGGTAAAAGTAATTAAGCTAATTAATCATTTTTACCAACTACTCACTATTCTGAGCTTTTTGTGAAAAATACGGATTTAACTTCTCATTTAATTTTAATTTACTTAATTATACTGAAGCATTTAGCAATTAAATTGAGCCAAAATAAAGTTGAAAATTAGCTTGTTAACAATAAGGCAGTTGAAATATTTATTTCACTATGCTTTTACATAATTAGCATTTTTTAGTTTTTTAAGTCAATCTTAATATTTTATTGGCTAATATGTCTATTAATTCAACCATACCATCTCAAGCGTTACAAGAAATATTTCAAAAAAACTTGTCTGGATGTCTTGCGATCGCCGATCCTAGAGATAAGTCAGTAAGTTGGAAACTTTATCTCAATAGTAACCGAATACACTATGCAACCAGTGCGGTTGGTCAAAACCAACGAATAGCTTGTTTGTGGCAACAGTTTCAACCCAACTTAACTGCGCCAAAATTTATTTCAGAAAACTTTGATTATCAGCAATTATGTAATTGGTGGATGTTACAAAAATTGCCGCATTCAGACTTAGAAGAACTGGTGTTTAAGATCGCTCAAGAAGCCCTGGCTCAGATAATTACTTTCAATTCTACCTCAATAAAATTTTTTCCAGATCGCTCTATTACTCCTGTTATTCTCAACTACTCTTGTTCTGAATTATTAAGACAAACAGAATCATTAAGCCATCAATGGCAACAGTTGCAATCCCATATTGTTTCTCCTTTTGCCCGCATTTATATAGATGCCACTAAGTTCCAGAATTTTTATAATTTCTGGAAGCAAATAGACGAGAAAACAGACGAACACAAGTTTTTTCGACCTAAAAAATTATCATTTTGGTTTAAGTTATTGTACAAGAAGCCAACCATATATCAGCTAGCCAATCAAATTAATGTCGATCCTTTAACTGTAGCCAAAAATTTTTATAATCTCGTCAAAATAGGAATAGTCGAAGTTTTTCCTTTTGAGATAAATAATGATTTTTCTAAAGTAAAAGAAGATACAAAAAAAGCAGATGCAAACCGCCCTATAATTGCTTGCATTGATGACAGTAGAACTGTACAGAATCAAGTTAAATTGCTTTTAGAAAGTTCTGGCTATCAAGTTTTGAGCATTACCAACCCTGGCTCTAGTTTAACCACTATGATCAGGCAAAAACCGCAACTGATTCTCATGGATATTAATATGCCAGAAATTGACGGTTATAAGCTGTGTCAGATGCTCAGTCGCTCTCGGAAATTAAAAGATATTCCTGTAGTAATGCTAACAGGAAGAGACGGAATGGTTGACAAAATACGATCTAAAATGGTCGGTGCAGTTTACTACTTAACCAAGCCTTTCGAGCCCCATCAATTAGTTGAAGTAGTGGAGTGTATCACGCAAAATAAACCTCTTAACAAACAAGACATAGGAGTCCCAGCAAAGAGCAGAAATATTCGCGATAATTCCAAGTCCTATGTAGTGAATCAACGACGTATTTACAAAACGTAACAATCGATTCAAATACCCTGCGATTTTTAGCTAATATCATCTTCGTTTCAAATTGCTAGAGCTAATTGTTAATTAGACAGAATTTTTGGGAATTATTTAACTAGAAAATAGGACAATTATCTATCAAAAAATTGAGTTTAAAGGTAAAAAATACTATGAAAACAATACTAGTTATTGAAGATATTCAGACAGAAAGACAACTAATCTCGGCATTACTAAGCCATGTTGGTTTTAACGTTGCTGTAGCTGATAGTGCAGAAGCAGCATGGCAATGGCTACAAAATAATCCCTCGCCTAATTTGATTTTGTCAGATATTATCATGCCTGGGGAAACAGGGCTGGAGTTATGTCGCAAGGTTCGAGAAAATTCCCAACTGCAGGAAATACCTTTTGTATTTTGCAGTTCAAAATCAGAGGAGTTTGACCGCTTCTGGGCATTGCGTCAAGGTGCAAAGGATTATATTACCAAACCTTATACGCCTCAAGATTTATTGGCAATAGTTTCTAAAAATGTCAATTAAAGATTAGCATCATGATTCAAGAATATTTTGGCATCGAGTTATTTGGTAGCGTTCGCATAGCCTTACCACTACAAGATCTCGAAACCATCGAACGCTTTGGACGATCGCAAATTTGCTCGATTCCAGGGGTAGCAGCATTTTTTTTAGGGATTATTCATCAAAGAGGATCTTTAACGTGGGTTTTAGATGGAGATCGGTTTCTTGATTTACAGACCCCTGAAACTTGCCAACAATCGCAATCCCAGGTAATTGTAGTAATTATTAAGCATCAGCTTGGGAATACTCAGAAACGAGTTGCTTGGTGCGTGAAGAATTTAGAAGGAGTTTTGAGTTTAAATCTAACTCAGTCCCAACCTCGGCCAGATCTGTTACCAGAGCGATTTCAAAGTTTATTCACTGCAGTAGTTCAACATAATAACCAACCTATTTTTATCTTAGATTCGGAAGCATTTTTCAAAGCGATCGGTTCTCGAACTCATACTCTGGTTGGGGTATAGAGCCTAGAAGTCGAGCATTTACCAAGCACCTGCGGTGCGGGAGTGGGGAGTAGGGAGTAGGGAGTAGGGAGAGAATTTTGAGCTTATTAATATCGCACCGCTCCCTTTAATGCCCCGCTTAAAACTAATGTTTTTAAGGGTAATCAATTTAAATATTAGTCCATTCTACTATTTTAAATTGCGGATCGCCCGCTCGGAGGTCTCCTCCGAGTAAGGAGGCACCAAGCAGTCCGCCGCTTCCCCACTCCCCACTCCCCATTCTCTACTCCCTATTGAATAAAACTTAGTTTTTCAAACACTAGGATTATTGTTATGTCAGATTACTCCTTATCAGATACTACAAACTCTCCCAATGGTAAAAGCGCTACTCCTCCACATTTAGACAGTAATGAATGTGTCAGCAAGATTATTTCGGCTAGCGAGTTAGAAAAATCAGGAGAAATCGAACAGGCGATCGCTATCTATCAAGAGATTGTCGAATTAGATACAGAAGGTACTTATCGAGCGATCGCTCAAAAATCTCTAGAAAAGTTACAAAAATCCCAACCCGATTCGGTTTCCTCAACTCGAGCAACTTCAGCAATTCCAGCAACTGCTGAGACTGCTACTAACGAGTCTTTACCTCTGTTTCAACGCTTACTAAAGCAGTTTGACAACCTACCTATTCGCACCAAACAGCTTTCAGCTCTATTTACCTCAGAATTGATCTCAGTTGTTGGCTTAGTAGGTATTGGTTCGTTTTTGATTATTACTACCGGTAGAACTCAGTTATTAAAGCAAGCTGAGTCAGAATTAGCTGTTACCCAAATTAACTACAATATTAAAATCAACCAAATGGGTTTCGGCTTTCGCGGTCAATCTGATAATGCTGCTATTATTGCTGCTGCCAAAGCTCATACTAACAGTCAACCTTTGACTGCAAAGCTACAAAAGCAAGTTAAAGAAATTTTACAAAACGAAATTCAAGCTAGACAAATTGAGTACGCGACTCTAGTCGGTAAAGACAGGCGAATTATTTCTAATGCCAAGGCTAATAGAGCAGGAGAAATATTCGACCCTAATGGTTTGGTTTCTAAGGTGCTTAAAAGTCCCGCACAAATCAAGACCAGTCAAATCGTCTCTTGGTCAGAACTAGAGAAAGAAAACCCACCTTTACCTGAAGGTTTTAGCAATCGCTCTGCATTGATTCGCTATACAGTTACCCCTGTCCGAGACCGAGTTAGTGGCTCGATTCTCGGAGTGTTAGTTTCAGGAGACATAGTCAATAAGAAATTACCTATTGTTGAAAACACCCTCAAAAGCTTTAAAGGTGGTTACAGCGCCGTCTATATGCGGGACTCGGACAATAAATTTTCTTTAGCGACATCTTTACAAGAAGGAGAAACGGACAAGCTCGAACAAGCAAAGCGCAATCAGCCCTTACCTAACGACAAACTGCTCGATAGTGCCATCAGTCAAGTTGGAGAAACTACCACCGAGCGATTGAGCCTTGAGGGAAAATCTTGCAGTTCCATTCCTTTGCCTTGGTCTCCTAAATGTTATTCTATGGCAGCAATGGCTATTCCTGATAGCTCTGGAGAGCCGGTAGCAGTTTTGGTAAGGGGAATTGACGAGCAATCTTTGGATGCTCTAATTTTGAATAGTTTGGGACTCCAAGGAGTTGTCTTGTTCTTTGCTCTTTTAGCAGACGTATTCTTAGCACTACTGCTAGGGCGAGCGATCGTTACTCCCCTGCAAAAATTACGGCAAATGGCAGAAAGTTTCTCTCAAGGTAAACGAGATGTAAGAGTAGAAACAACGGCTACTGACGAGATTGGAAAACTTAGCCTCAGTTTTAATCAGATGGCAGATAATATCGTTGCTACCGAAGCCGATTTAGCTCAACAAAATGAACAGAAAGAAGCTGAGGCTAAAAAACAATATCAGGCAAAACGAAACCTTGAGGAAGAAGTTGTTAAGCTGCTCTTAGAAATTGAATCAGCCCAGAGAGGCGATCTAACGGTTAAAGGTCAAGTTACAGACGGTGTAGTGGGTTCAATTGCTGACGCTTTCAATGCAACAGTCAGTAAGCTGCGCCAACTGCTGCTGGAAGTTCAAACTGTTTCTAATCAAGTAGGTCAAAAGGCTCGATCTGGTGAAACTTCCGTGCGCCAACTCTCCGACTCGGCCTTAACTCAAGCCGGTGAAATCGCTGAAACTCTCAAAAATGTAGCAGCAATTAATGATTCAATTCAAAAGGTAGCAGATTCTGCTACTGAGGCGGCTAATATTACTCGTCAAGCTCTTAATAAAACTCAAGAGGGCGACGCGACCATGGATGAAACTGTAAACAGTATTGAAAATATCCGCACGACAGTTGCTGATACTGCGAAGAAAGTGAAACAACTAGCGGAATCTTCCCAGGAAATTTCCAAAATCGTCAGTATTATTTCTGGTATTTCCGAAAAAACTAACATCTTGGCTTTTAATGCTTCTGTTGAGGCTGCTCGTGCTGGGGAACACGGGGAAGGTTTTAAAATCGTTGCTGAAGAAGTTCGTCGCTTAGCAGATCGGGTCACAGAAGCGACTAAGGACATTCAACAGTTGGTCAACACCATTCAAAAGGAAACTGTTTTGGTATTGGAAACGATCGACTCTAGTACTACAGAGGTGGTTCAGGGTACCAAGTTAGTCGGCAAAACCAAACAAATCTTGCAAGATTTGGCAGGTACCAGTCAAACTATTGACCAATATATTCAGAAAATCTCTAACAGTACCAAGGCTCAGACTAATGCTTCGGAGCAAGTAAATCAAACAATGGAAAAAGTTGCCAAGATTGCGACAGGAAACTCTAGCGAAGCTCAGGAAGTGTTGGAAAGCCTCCGAGTTCTAGTAAAAGATTCTGAAGAACTTCAATCTTCCGTCGGACGCTTCCAATTGTAATCGTTGTTAACCCAGTTTTTAGTCGATCGAGCTATGAATTTTCAGTTAGATCCGGCAATTCTCATGGAAATGACCCAACAAGCTCGTCAGTGCTTTTTGGATGAGGATGCCCCAGAATATTTACAAGCCTTAGAAAAGGGTCTCCAGCAGCGTAATGGCTCTGTTGATTTTAAATCCATGTTAAGGGCAGCCCATTCTCTCAAAGGAGGTGCTGGTCTTGCTCAATTACCCAGTATTAGAGAGTTAGCTCATAAACTTGAGGATCTACTTGAGGCGATCGAGCAAAACCAGGTACCGGATCTAGAATCGGCTTGGCTTTTATTTGAGAAAGGTGTAGCTGAGATAAGTTTTCTCTTGACTCAGGCGAGGACTTTCTCAGATGTGGTAGCAGATGCGAATCTTCTTCAAGCTTTAGAAGAATTGGGACAATTTCAGAGAACAGAAGTCGAAGCAACCGAGACTGATACTACTCCTAATGCCTTAGTTAAAACTGCCTTAACACAAGATTTAGAAGCTTGTTTAGTCACGATCGAAGAAATACCAGAGGACGCTCCTATAGGCATGGTTATAGAGTCTCTAACAATTTTCTTCGAGGAATGTTTGCTTTTAGGAGAAACCCTGGATTTGCCTTGGTTAGTCGATCGAATCGAATTGCTGGAGGCGATTTTAGAAGAATCTTCCCCTGATGAAGCTTTATTAGCAACAAAACAGGCGATCGGGCAACTGCGAGAAGAAAGAGACCGCTATTTGGAGCCTCAACTAACTCCAGAGGCGATTCCGACTCCATCCGATGAGATAGAAGAGGAAAAGATTAGCTCCGATCGTACTACTCGGGATGAATCTTTAGTACAGCAACAGCCAGGTATTTCTCAGTTGCGGGTTCCGCTCAAACTCTTGGAAGAGATGAACAATAAAGTTGAGGAATTAATATTTACTCAAGAGCGTCTCCAGTTGCAACAGCAGCTATTAAATCAGTCTAATAAGCGTTTGCGGCAACTTGCCCTCCAGTTTGAGCCTCTTCGCAAGGAGGTACAAAATTTTTACGATCGTTTGGCGATCGCTCCGTTGAAATCGTCAATCCCTTTGAATGTAAGATTCACTGGGGATTCAGCTTCTGGGCAATTTGATTCTTTGGAGTTAGATAGTTTCACAGATCTCCACAGCAGCTTGCAAACTTTTCAAGAGTTAATGCTACAGGTGCAGGAAACTCGCGAGGATCTAGATCTAATTAACAGAGAGTTGTCAGAAGATCTAGAAGATTCGCAGAAAAACTTGAAAACCCTCCATAAAAATTTCACAAAATCTCGTCTAGTTTCCTTCCAAATTCTCGCTCAGCGTTTTGTTCCTCAAATCCAAAATTTGAATCGAAAATATGACAAATTAGTTAACCTGGAGATTGAAGCAGACAATTTATTATTAGACCAATTGCTCCTAGAGCAATTACAAACTCCTTTAACTCATTTGCTCAACAATGCTTTCGACCACGGTATTGAATCTAAATCCGAACGCTTAGCTAATAATAAGCCTGAAACTGCTCGAATTATCCTCAAAGCTAGAGCAAAAAATAATCAGCTAGTCATTAGTTTAGCCGATGACGGTTGCGGTATAAATCTGCAACGAGTGTATCAGCGAGCCATAGATCGAGGGTTGTGTCCTAGAGAAAGATCTTTTGAGGAGTTACGCAAGGAAGAAATTATCAATTACATTTTTCAGCCCAATTTTTCGACAGCAGAAAAAGTAAGCGAATTGTCTGGTCGAGGTGTGGGTTTAGATATTGTACGCAGTCAAATTCAAAAATTACGCGGTACTATCCAAGTTGAGACAGAAGCAGCTAAGGGAACAATTTTTACTGTTAAATTGCCTTTAAGTTTGAGTTTGCTGTCATTGTTGTTGTTTCAATGGCAAAATCGGCTGTTGGCGGTACCTACAAGCAGCGTTCTGGAAACCGTGCTTTACTCTGAGTTAGATTGGCTAGAAACAAATCCCCCCTCTGTTAGATGGCATCAAAAGATAGTTCCCGTAATCGATCTGTGGAAATTATTACCCTATTCTACTAAAGTCACCCAGTTAGCTAAGCCAATGGTGGGAATTATTTTAGATGGTTCCTCTGGTCCTTTTATGGTAACAGTAGACGCTTTGCTCAGCGAACGACAACTTATTGTTAAACCTTTTGACGATACTCTTATTACTCCACCTTACTTGGCTGGCTGTACTATTTTAGGTACGGGAGAAGCGGTACCAGTTATTCTCCCTCAAGCTTTTGAGCTATCTTCGACTCAAACAGAATCTCAACAGCGATCGCCGCAAGTAACAACTCCATCGAGCGACGTACCCACAGTTATGGTGGTAGAAGATTCGGTAGCCACCAGGCGTTTATTAGAAAAAATCTTTAAGCAAATTGGTTTTAATGTCGTGGTTTGTCGAGATGGACAGGAGGCTTTAGAGGAAATTTATCAACATGGGAAATTGGTCGATTTGGTAATTTCAGATGTTGAAATGCCTCGGATCAATGGCTTTGAGTTGCTTGAGAAACTTCGATCGGATCCTGCTTGGGAAAAAGTCCCAGTAGTCATGGCTACTTCTCGAACTGGAGAACGTCACCGACAGCGGGCGAAGGCTCTAGGGGTAAATGCTTACTTAGCTAAGCCCATTCAACCTCAGCAATTGCTAGCAACCATTGAACCTCTATTGAACTTTTAGCCTATTATCAGCTAACTGGGATTTAACATTAATAATCTACCAGTGTTGTCACTGGTAGATTATGGTTTAGGTCATATTGGTTTAGGAATAGAGAAGGCTTAAAGCCTTGATATAGATATTTAGTTCTGTATATTTAGCACATAAATTTTCTTTACATCTCTATATTAATTAAGTTTTAAGATTTATGGGTTAAGATTTGTTTAAACTTCAGTAAAATTTTGTGAATAATTTTGTCAATTTAAACTTCTAGTATGTTTAACCTTCTGTTTTCTATTGTAATGTTTGTCCGATCTTAGGTTCTGTGCCAGCAAGTAAGCGCTTAATATTGGTGCGGTGGAGATAAATGACGTAAACTCCAGCTATTCCAGTAAGGACGATGTAGGGTAAAGGTTGTTTTAGTAGTATTGCTAGAATACTTACCCCAATCGCCGCAACAATAGAACTCAAAGAAACAATGCGAGAGATAGCAAAAAAGACTGCAAAAATACCTAGAGTTCCTAAAGCAACTGCGGGATTCATCACCAGTAAAACCCCCAGGCTGGTCGCCACAGATTTACCTCCTGTGAACTTAATCCAGATAGATTTGCTGTGACCCAAAATAGCAGCTACAGCCGTAGCTGTCACTAGCCAAGGTTTCCAAGAAAGGGGCACGATCGGATCGGCAAAAAAAGCATAAAAGGCGTAAATTTGAGCAACCGCGGCAACTCCTTTGAATAAATCGATCGCTAAAACCGCGATCGCTGCTTGTTTACCTAAAGTTCTTAGAACATTAGTTGCTCCAGTAGAGCCAGATCCGTATTCTCGAATATCAATTCCTTTAAGAAAGCGTCCGGCTAAATAGCCAGTGGGAATAGAACCAAAAAGATAGGCAACAACTAAAAGCAGTCCGCTCAGAATCCAAGGTAAGATCGCGATCGACATAATTAGTACATATAACTGGACATTTGTTGAGGATCGGGGGCGAAAGCCAGCCACAAAGGGAATTGTAGCAGAGAAACATTAATCGCATCTTCGGTTTCGTCTATAACGATCAGGGGCAATCGGTTTTGTTCTAGGAGTCGATCGGCTTTTTGAACCACCGCTAACGGATCTTCAAATAAAACTATACCCCGTTCTGGCCCGAAATCACTGCGAGAAATTCCCAAACAATCTTGTAAGCCTCTACGCCATTCTCCCAATCTTTCTGGTGTATTTGCCAGTACTATAGTACGACATCGATCGCCATAAAGATTTGTCAATACGGAAATAATTGAAGAAGAAACGAGAATATTTTGTAAGCGACTCCCCATCGTTCGTATAGATCCTCGTCCTCCTTGAGAGAAAAACCAATTGCTTACGCGTTCGGCATGAATCGGCTCAAAAGTGCGCCGCAGTTGCCAGGGCGGACCGTAATAGTCAGGTCTGAGGCGATATTGGTCTAAAATCGAGTTAATTTGCTGCTCTTTGTCTTGAAATATTCCCTTACTAAATTGAGGTATTGTCGTTTCTTCTTGTGGCTGTGACGGTTGTTCTGGTGTAGGTCGTTCCCATTCCTCGTACACGGGAAGTTCTAATTGCTCGGCCGCAGTTGCTAAATCTTGTAAACTACCGACTAAATAGTCTTTAAATCCTTGCACTCTAATTGCCAACTCTTGAGAGACTCCAGCAAAGCTGGTGCGCATTTCCTCCCTAATTCGTTCCCGACGGCGTTCTAGTTGCTCAATGGAGATTTGTAAAGCTTGTTTTTGAGTTTCTAGCTCTCTCATTCCTTCTTTGACCATATTTGTCAAAGTCTGTCGCGCTTCTGCTGCTTGTTGAGAGAGTAGCTGATTTTTACTTTCGCGAAGCGCTCTTATTTCTGCTTCTAGAGTTTGTTTTTGACGTTTGAGATCTGCTATTTCTGATGCCAGTTTTTCTGGTTGGTTAGGTTCTATTGCCGAATAATCTGACCGATCGGCCAAATTTAGTGATTTTTGTGTTGTTAATTCGGCTTCGACATCGTAATTTAACTCTTCAGCTATATTTAATTGTTTTGCTAAAGGATCTTGTAATTTATCTGATGAAGAAGCTTTATCTTGACCTTGGTTTGGGGATTGGTCGGAATTCATTAATCAAATGTCAACTAAATCAATTACCAGTTTATTTTTTTAAGATTAATCTTATCTAGATGAGATTTAAACTTCGCAAACAAAAAACTCTATCGCTATAGAGCTACTTCGTTATTTTCTTCAAGAGGGAAATTTTGTTCCAAACAAGTTAAAAGCATCTTTGGGTCAAATAAAATTGGTAAAAAATGAATGCTTTTAACTTCTCTAAAATAAAACAAAATCGGGACATTTTGCCAAAAAATACGCCAGTAGAGCCAATCTGCGTAGGGAAAAGTTTTAAGTATTTTTTCCAACCTACATACCTCTAAGGCTGTTTCTGTAAATTTGAGACGAATTGTTGCTGCCTGAAACCAAAGAAAAAGTCCCAAAAGTGCAATTACTCCTCCAAGCCAAATTGTTAATAGGCATAGAGGAATAGCTGCTAAGAGTATAACAAAAGGCAATCTATAGCTAGGTTTAAGCTCTATAGTTTTGTCCGATATATCAGAAGATTTTGCAGTAGTCACGGTCGATCGATCCTTTGTGATTTTAGAGCGAGCTCGTGTTTATATTTTAAGTTAATCAAATCAGTTGGGCGTGATTGTACCAGTTCCTTGGAACATTAACCAAGATAAAAAGAAATTAGTAATAAAAATTGCTAGCATTGCTGTCACTACTGCAGTAGTTGTCGATTTTCCGACTCCTTTAGCTCCTCCAGTAGTTGTCAGTCCCCAGCTACAGCCGATCGTGGCAATCAATCCCCCAAAGATTGCGGACTTAATTACCGAACTGAACAAATCCCAAACGTCAATAAAGCGATCGATTGAGCTGAGAAATAACGATTGAGGGATATCGAATAAATTATCAGCGAGCGCCATTCCTCCAGCCATACCTGTTACCAGGAACAGAATTGTCAAAATTGGTAACATTAAGCTGCAGGCAAGCACTCGTGGTATGACCAAGTAGTCAATTGGATCGGTCTTGAGGGTATAGAGAGCGTCAATTTGCTCGGTAACTCGCATTGTCCCAATCTCGGCAGCAAAAGCCGAACCGACTCGTCCAGCTACGAGTAAAGCCGTAAGTACTGGTGCTATTTCGCGAGTCAATGCTAGAGCTAGAACTCCTCCTACTGCTGTCTGCGCCCCCAGGGAAATAAATTCTCGTGCTACTTGAATGGTAAAAACCATGCCGACAAAAGCAGCTGTAACCAAAACGATCGTCAAAGATTCTGGACCGACTTCAGCCATTGTATCTATAGTGTTACGCCGATGAATCTTAACTTTTAACAAGTGTACGAGCACTTGACCGCCGAGAAACATTGCCGCTGACAAGCGTGATAGCCAAGATTCCATGGTACTCTTAGGATTTATTTGATTTTTCATTGGCAAAAAAGAGAAAACCTATTATTTTGTCTCGATCGCCTTTAATTTTTTAATTGTTTTTAGTTAAGTTGACTCCTCAAACTTATGCTAAGCTTCCTCCTTATCTATGCGGAAACGTTCTACCGAACCGAGTAATTCCTGAGAGATGCTTACTAGTTTTTGTAAAGAGCCAGCTACTCGCTGCGATTCCCTTGAAGTAGTCTGGGCTGCCAATTCTACTGATTGCATTACCTCTGAGACAGCACGAGAGTTTTCTCTTTGTTCTACGGTAGAAGCCGTAATCGATCGTACCAAGTCGTCAATATGTTTTGACACTTGAATGATATCGTCTAGCGATCGTTTAGCTTGCTCCGCTCGTTGATTCACTCGAACAACTTGCCCCAGAGCTTCTTCCATAGCTTCCATAACCGAGCCGGTTTCACTCTGAATTTGCCACACAATTTGTTCGATTTCTTTAAGAGCTTTAGCAGATCTATCTGCTAGCTGTCGAACTTCGTCAGCAACGATCGCGAAACCTCGACCTGATTCTCCAGCTCTTGCTGCCTCAATTGAAGCATTAAGTGCCAATAAGTTGGTACGAGAGGAAATTTGAGAAATCAAGGCGACAATTTTCGAGATTTCCTGAGAAGCTTCTGCCAGACGCTTAACTTTACGTGCTGTTTCTGCAACTTTATCTCGAATTTCGATTACTCCAGCCACCGTTCGTTCTACGGATTCACCGCCTTTTAGAGCTGTTTCGGAGGAGGTGCGAGCTACTTGCTCTGCTTCTTTAGCATTTTCAGCTACCCTTTGAATTGAGTCTGTCAGCATTTGCACCGAGTTGAGGGTAACTGCCAATTCTCCAGCCATATTTAAAGCGCTGCTGTATTGGTTATTAGCAAATAATTCACTATCTGCAGCACCTTTATTCACTTGTTCTGCTGCTTGTTTCACCTGAAAAACAATTTCTCGCAGCTTGGTAATTGTCAGGTTAAAAGCATCAGCAACTGCACCCAAAACGTCTGCTGTTACTTCTGCTTGTACGGTTAAATCTCCTCTGGCTGCTCCTTCTACGTCGTCGAGTAAGCGAATCACTTGGCGCTGTAGGTCTTCTTTTGCTTGTTCGGTTTCTTGGGCTCGTCGCTGTGCTTCTTCGGTAGTTTTAGCTATCACCTCTGACATGTGATTGAATTTTGCTGATAGCTGACCGAGTTCGTCACGGGATTCCACTCTAGCGCGAGCCTTAAAATTGCCCTGATATAGAGAATCAAATTGGTTTTGCAAATCGGCAACAGAGCGTTTTACTTGGTTGGTGGTAATTCCCGTTAAACCCCAAGTAGCGCCGCCGCTCACTAAGCCTGTTACTGCGCCCATAACTATAATTTGTAAAGCATTAGGTCCATTATTCGAACCTGGTTCGCTGCTGTTTATACGCGAGGCGAAGCCCGTTATTGCCACAGCCAATAGAGATACAGCACCTACTGCCACCGTAGTATAAAGTTGTTTGTTGTTTAATGATGAGTTCTGGAATTTAGTTATAGGGCCAAAACTCTCACCTTCAGACTCTTCTACTAATGAACTTCCTACACTTTCAATATTGCCGCTACTTTCTTTAAGATTAAATATTCCTTCTTCTTCAAAGTTATCAGGACTTTTATCTATTTCCGAGGCTATATTAGTTGCTGCTTTAGCTGTAGACTCGCTGGCACCACCAAACAAATCTGCTTCTGTTTGTTTTGAAGCATCATCTTCTATTTCATTAAGGCTTGAGAGATTTTCTTCTATATTATTGTTGTCAAATAGATCGAATTGATCTAAGAAACCCCCAGTGTTTAAATCGTAGGCTTCTTCTTTATCTTTTTCTAGGCTGCCGCCGGTATCGATACCTTCAAATTCTTGAAATGTAGATGGGCTATCGGAATCACTCTTATGACTTCCAGTTTGATTGATGTGAGAAGATATTTCTGTTTGTGCTGTCTCGTCTTCTTCATCATCATCTTCATCGTAGATGTCATAATCTTCTTCAGTAATATCCATGGGGGCAAAATTGTTTTCTTTGCCTTCTAATGGCATTCCTCGTGGCGTTTCTGAAAACACTACAAATGTAGCATCTTCGTTTTCTGGGGTCTCGTCAGTTCCTCTAATTAATTCCTCATCTATTTTCATATCTAGAAAAGGGAAATCCGAGGAACTGTCTCCTGTTTCTGGTGATTTGGAAAGGTTCAAAGGATTCTCTTGTGATTTTGACTCGGTTGTCAAATCCTTAGTCAAATCTTCCAAACTGTCGCGATCGCCATCTAATTCCAGCTCATCTATCCAATCAGAGTTAGACTGGTCGTCCCAGTTTTGAGAACCTGAATTATTTGTCAATTTCTGGTTGTGATTAAATTGTTGCTCTTCCACGTTTGCTTGTTCGACTGCTTTCGACTGATGTTGAAGTTGAAGTGCTTGTTGAATCCCGCTATTGGCTCTATTGAGTAACTCTGGTTCGTCAGTCAGTTGAAGAACTGATTCGTATTGTTTTTGGGCTAGCTCGTACTCTCGCAAGCCATTACAATAGATATTTGCCCTTAATAGCAAGACATGGGGATCTTTAGGATATCTCTGTGCCATGCTGTCAATCATTTGACTAGCTTCTTCAAACTTACCTAGTAAGTAAGCTTGTCGCACTGTTTCGTATTCTTGCCCGTAATCTGTCCCTGATGACATTTACCTTTCTCCACGGTTTTTATGTGCTTTTGGTGGCAGTTGCGGTTATCACTTTAGACCTTAAATCTTGGTTTATAATCTATACTCCCCACCGTGCTGAGCGTAGAATTGCTACTCTATCTAGCAACCTTAGCTTTTTATTCTCTAAATTTTCCTCTAAAATCCATTCTCCTCTAACAAAAGGAGCCATATTGTCTTGTATATTAGTGGGTGTTTGGATGTGCTCTGGATCGAGCCATTCCATCGCACCCAGTCTGTCTACGGCTAAGCCCAGAAGAGTGTCTTGCTCTTCTATTGCAATCACCGGAATTTCCTGTCTGTCTATATTGAGCATTTCTGCATCACCTAAAAACTGACCGATATCTGCCACCCAAATTATTTGTCCTCTTAAGTTTATTGTTCCCAATAATAGAGGAGACGCGTTAGGAATGGGGGTAATTCGCTCTGGAAGCTGATGCATTACTTCTCTAATTCCGGCAGCAGAAATAGCAAATTCATCTCCAGAAGGCAAATGAAATCTTAGATACAGTTCGCCTACTGGGTTTTCCAACCCCTGGATATCTGAGGATATATCTTGACCGTTTCCGGTGAAAAAATCCGGATTACTTACCATAATGTTTTTCTATTTTTATCTTTACTTAATCTATGCTAAGCTAGATAGCCTAGTATATTTGTTTAAATTTTGCTACCTAATACTATCTTTCAAATATTGTCAGCCCCTCAAATAACTACTACTACCCCATTCCTACCTCAAATTAATTTTATTTCTATCCTCTAAGTAATTGCCTGACAGTTCCAATTAGCTCTATTGGCTCAAAAGGTTTGGCAATATAGGCATCAGCTCCCTGTTTCATGCCCCAATAACGGTCAAATTCTTCTCCTTTAGAAGAACACATGACCACCGGAACGTCTTTGGTCTTGGGGTCTGACTTCAGACGGCGGCAAACCTCATAACCATTCATTTTAGGCATGACAATATCCAACACTACTATATCAGGACTGTCTTCTTGTATGTGGGTTAGAGCTTCAACTCCATCAGAAGCGACTTTAACATTTAACCCGCTTTCTTGGAGCAATTCCGCGATCATTTGCCTCTGTGCCAGGCTATCTTCTACTACCAAAACTTTGCTCATAATTTACTACCTGATTTCTCGGTTTGGTGATGCCTATAGCAACCCGCCTGAAAATTTCAGGCTTTAACTCTAATATTTAAAGTATCTCTTATTTTTACGGTTTATAAAATTATAATTATACTACTGAATAGTACGTTTGTAATGGCTCGATCGGAATAAAATATTACGATCGAAGGCAGTAAGTAATTTGCCCTAAGCAAATTTAACTAAACACTTAGCTTAATTAATCTACTCTTACGATCGGTCCGAGATTAAAGAAATAGTCGAATATAAGAGGAAAATGGTTGACAAGAGGTGCAGTTACCTCCTCAACTTGTCGCTGTTCCCTATTGCCAAGGAGCTTTGTACGCCCCGCTGTTCCTGTTACCTTTGAACGAAAGTCCCGACAGTTCACTCGTTACGACGTTTAATTGCGTCAATAGCTAACTTAATTATGCTATAAATTAAGCACTGAGAAGGAGTAATAACCTACGAACAAGCTAGTCTGAGCCAAGGGATAGCGATCGATGTATTTATTTTTTGTAGTAAAGTCGAATAATGAGTTGATTTTTATAAAGACGCTCCCAAATATACCAATAACTTATCCTGCTAACCTTCCTACAGACGTTCTAGGAAATCTCCCTACCAATATCTCTACCAAAAAAGACTGTCTTTGTAAGAATCAATTCCTCACTCACCAAAAACTTATCGATAAGGACTTGACTATAAAAAATAAAATAATTAATAGTGGGGTGTTATCTATTCAAATTGAAGGAATAACGCCCCACGAACCAAAAATTCTGCCGAGATCGTGGCGAAAGGTTCGGGATAAGTATTTTAGTAAGGTAAAAGTTTTGTCAACCCTAGGGAAGAAGCATTAAGAGGATCGTCAGCGTGCTATATCTTGCGGAATTAAAAAAAACGAAAGGGTTTATAGGTGGGATAAAAACCGAACTCAAACTTATAGCCTCTCAAGGCAAGGATAAAAGCTGGAGTGTAGTATCAAAAGAAACCACGATCGCCACTGAAGAATCTAATAACTTTGGCGATGGCGCTCTAGTGGTTGTTACCTTGGATCAAAACCAAGAAATTCAAGGAAAAATAGAGCCAGCAACAGGTAGAGTCCTCAAGATTTTACAAAGTTTCTCTCGTTTATTGGTTAAGTCAAAAGAGCAAGAACAAGAGATCGATCAGTGGAGACAATCTCTACAGATTCAAATGGAGGAATTGTCTCAACGAGAGATAGAACTACAAACTAATCTCTCGCAAATCGCTCAGGTAGCAGCTTTTAACGATCGTCACGGCAATTCAGACAATTATCAACAGCAGCTACAACAACAAACAAAAGCTCTCTCTCAAGCCACACAAAAAGTCGATCGGCAACAGATGAAACTAAAAAATTGCCAGGAGCAATTCGAAAAATCATTAGCATCTGTTGAGGAAACTAAAACTCAGTTGCTAGTTAAAGAGAACATCTTCCGAAGCCAACAAGAGTCGTTAGAGTTGCTAAATCAAGAGTTGCGAACTAAAGAAGAACTCCAAGAGAGAATTTCTCGTTTGGCGATCGAGTCAGGAAGTATCGAACTTGACGACAAGGTAAATATCCACGCACTAGAAAATATGCCTTTGGGAGAATTACAAGAAATTGTCAATAAACTCAAAGAAGAATTAGGCAGAATAGTGCGATTTGTCAACGAACAGGAAGAAGAGCTGACTTTGCAATGTCAGACGATTCAGGAATTAGAAGACGGACTGGGTGCAGCTAACGAGTACGATCGACTCAATCTCGAACAAGAGCTACTAGACGAAAAGGAAAGAAAGAAAATGCTAGACCAGACTCTAGTAGGTCAGCGTCGCACTCTCAGAGAGCGACAAGAAATCTTAAGACAACACCTGCGGATTTTAGAGCGCCGACAAGGAATCATTAGTACTGATTGGGAAGATCAAGTAGTTAACCTCAAACCAATTCTGCTTCAGTTAAAAAATCAGCACAATAGCTTGGTACAAAAAAAGTCGGAGCTAGAAAGTGAGATCGGACAAATCGAAGAGGATATAGACAAGATTAAAAACACTCTAGCAGAGCAAGAAAAAGAATTAAATAACAACAAACAAGATCTCCAGCAACAGCAGGAGGAATGCCAACAAGCAAAAATTTCTGTTGCTGAACTCCAATCGCAAGTAAAAATCTATGAAGAAATAGTCCAACCAATGCAAGCTAATCTCAATGAAATTAAAGAGAAGTTCGAGGCGCTAGGAATTTTCTAGAGTTATTGCCTGTCGCTGCTACATCCCCGCTTTCCCAAGACGGGGCTTTGTGATTAAATATTTTGGAATACTATGACATTTTCTCGCACTTCGGCGATCGCTCCTCCAGGAAGAGAAGAAGTGCGCGAGCGATTGGGAGCTTTAATTAAATAGACGACTGCTTCGATTTCTTCAAATTTGGGGCTGCTGTGGGAGACCTTTTGTAAAAACTGTCGCACCACTCGTCGCTGTAAAGCAAGGGGAATAGGGCGCAAATAGGAGCGATCTAATCCTATGGGTTCGGATATTATTGCCTCTCGTAAAATTCGATCGGCACTATCTTCTAAATATTCTACGTCGGCACGTAATAATTCTGCTGTTCGAGCTAATGCTGTTTCTACTTGCCGATTAAAGTTAGATTGTAGATAAGGGATTAATTCGGCACGGATGCGGTTGCGAGCATATTTCAAATTGGAATTAACAGCATCTTCCCAAATGGGTAGTTGGAATTGCTGGCAAAATTGGAAAGTTTGGGCTCGCGAAATATCCAGCATTGGACGTACTAACTGAATTTGAGGTGTTAGGGGACGCTTCCAACTCAGAGCTACTAGACCGTCAGCCCCAGAACCTCGAATTAGATTATAAAGCAGGGTTTCAGCGCGATCGCTTTGAGTGTGTCCGGTGACAATATCTTGAAATCCAACTTCTGAGGCAATTTCTACTAAAGCTTGATAGCGCCACTGTCTGGCTGCTGCTTCAGTTTCTTTCATTTCCCCTGCTACCTTGAGATAAAAAGGGATCTGCATCGATCGAGCAATTTCTCGAACGCGATCGGCAATTCCTTTATCTGAAGACCAGCGATGGTCGCAGTGAGCAATGGCGAGATGCCATTGCCATTTTGGTTGTAGATCGATTAGTAATTTAATCAAGCACAGAGAATCTTGTCCGCCAGATACTGCTACTAATAAACGTCGATTTTTTCCTAGCAGTTGCCTCCTGCGCAATGTTTTATGTAGTTCGGCATGGAGGGGAGTCCAATTCATTGTTTATTTTAACGTGAGTGAGCGAGAAGTCCCCATCCCTCTATAGGGTGGGGTCACAATGATCCTATTTTTATTAAAGTACCCCTCTTTAGTATTCAATTAGGTCACTTCGCAGATAACTTGTCGATAAGGGGTACTTTAATAAAAATAAATA
>JASJDA010000371.1 GCA_030065755.1 Prochloraceae cyanobacterium
CTCTTATTCAAGTTGATGAGTACGCCCTCAATCGTGAATAGCCCACTGTGGTAATGGTAGCTAAGATACTTTAGTGAAGGGGCTTTTGGTAGATGAGTGAATTATTACTAGAGCTTTGGCGATCGCTTCATTTTTCTGCTCTTAAGTGACCGCAACGCCGTTTTACTTCAGTTTATGACCTGGAACATCCAGGGTGGGACTCGACGCTCTCTCATTTATCGTTTCTGACTACCAGAGTCAGTATACGTCCATGATGCTGTTAATTCCCTATTAATAAAAACATAGATCAATAAACTTAATTAGCAGTCACCAACGTTGCAGCACACTCTTATCGATCTTAATGCTTTTAACAATTACTGGCAGCCTGCATTCCTCAATCTGCTCGTTTTATCGATTTAATATTCAATAAGTATAAATGGGAACGATCGCGATCGCAATAACCTTAAACTCAATTAATTCAAGAATGCTCGTTCAAATATGCTGACAGTGCTTCTGCCAATATATGATTCATTGGTCGTCCCTGTTCCTGAGACATTTGTTTGAGGCGTTGAAATAAAGGAGGTGGCACGACTATTCGATTCTGAGTTTTACGAACTTTGACAGGCTTGGTTGAATTTTGAGAGTTCTCTGGCAACGGCTCCATACAAACAAGATATTTTTGACAGTAAGTGGGAGGCTGCGCTTTCGCGAGCAGCGAAAGCGGCGCGTAACACATATAGCAACTGAGTGCGACTCGTTCGCAGCCCAATCCATAAGCTGCGGTGAATTAAGTCTGGATATTACCTAGACAACATCATAACTGTTCTTCGGATAAGGGTGAAAGTCCCTTACTTCAAGGTTAGAAGTTACTCCCGATCTGCCCACACTGAGGTTAATCACCAGGGTGAAGCTGGGAACAGGGCGCAATCAGAGCCAAAACAGATTAGGCACACTGGCGCTAATGGGGAGGTGCCATGATGAACTTAATGTGAAGCTCCTGAAAAAGAGTCTTACTATACGACGAGAATCTGAATCAATAATCTCGATCGCATCATCTATAAACCCGCAGCGGTTTCGGTTGCTAGCTGTTAACCTGGGTTGGTGATAGGCTAACTGGAGACATCTACGGCATCGATTAATCTGAAGAACGGAACGAGGAAAAACGTTGCCAACTCCGTAGGAATTGACACCCCTGCGTGGGAGAGCCTGATTAACTCTCTATCGGGATGTAACGGGTAGGATGGGGGAACGAAATTGCCCCCAGCAGTCAGGAAACCACGAAACCAATAAGTGACCACAATTAGATGCACCCTCATAATTATAAAAAGGGTAGCGAATTACTGGGCTAGACTCAGCTGCGGCAAAATTAGTGGAGTGGTGGAAACAGAGACACAAAAGCAAGTCAATTGGAAAGTGTTTCTGAACGGGATTTTGGAAGGAAACCCCTTCTGTTGCCTACGATTGCAAGGAGCCGTATGCGGGGAAATTCGCACGTACGGTTCTGAAGGAGAGGTGCGAGGTGGCAACACCTCCATCGACTCTAACGGCTCGTGCTTTATTGATTTTCGGCTTCGTTATTGTCCTTATCTTTGGGGAAGGAACATTCTACTTGAATTTTTAGGTTACTTTCGGCAGTGCCTTTTGTTATGTAAGGTACTGCCGCTTCTGCACCAACTTTAATTCCAAATTCTAGAGTTACTTTCTCGATATTGGCACTACTGTTTACTTGCTTGAAAGCATTTAAGGTGTGAGTAGTATAAGCTTTGATAGTTTGTTCGATTGCTGAAAAACTATTAACAACGGGTTCAGAGATTGTCGTTCCAGTTTCTTGTATTAGCCTTTTAGTACCTCTAACTAAGTCTTTTACTCCTTTGCCTTCTTTTCCCAAGTCCTCTCTGGTTAATTCTTTTTCCTCATCAGGAGCCACCGACTCTTGAACTTGAACATCAACTGTAGTTTCAATATAAATTACTGTGCCGTCGTCTAGTTTGAGAGGAGTTAGTTTAGTCATAAAATTTAGCTTTTTCCGTAATTATTGACTGCTACCATCAAAGTATCAGGGAATGAGAGCTAATAAGTCTCTTTAACTTATGAGTCGGGATGCAATAGTCGTTGGCATAAATTACTATACTGATGAAAAATTGCCCAACCTTACTGCACCTGCATCAGATGCGGAGGCGATCGCATCTGTCTTAGAGCAATATGGTGAGTTTAGAGTATCACGACTTCCAGAAGCGATTAAGCGAGAAGATCATTCAGTTTACGTGGGAAAAAAGACTGAAGTTAAATTTACTCAACTTAGAGACGCTTTAGTTAAACTTTTTTTACCCTCGGGCAAAAATATCCCAGATACGGCTTTATTCTATTTTTCAGGACATGGTATTAGGGAAAATCGAGGCATACAAGAAGGATTTTTAGCTAGCAGTGATGTTTATCCAGATATAGGGTTTAATGGACTATCTTTAAAATGGTTGAGGCAGCTACTTCAAGAAAGTCCGATCAAACAACAAATAGTCTGGCTAGATTGCTGCCATAGCGGAGAATTACTCAACGTAGATGAAGCTAACCCAGGAGAAGTGGGAAAAACACGCGATCGCTGTTTTATTGCCGCCTCAAGAGAATTTGAACCAGCTTACGAAAGTATCACAGAAGAATATAGCGTTTTAACTAAAGTCTTATTGAAAGGACTCGATTTTAATAGAGCGCAACAATCCTCGATTACAAATTACGGTTTAATTGACTTTATCAATCAGAACTTTTTTGAATCTACTCAACGTCCGATTTACACTAACTTTGGCGAACCTATTGAATTAATTCGCAGCCAAGAGGCATCGGCGGCTCAGTCAACTCAACAAGCCGCCGATGCTATCTGTCCCTACAAAGGTTTAGCTTATTTTGATTGCAACGATGAAGATCCAAAATACTTTTACGGGCGATCGCAACTAACCAATCAATTATTAGATAAAGTACGTCAATCTAATTTTTTGGCTTTAGTGGGAGCCTCTGGTAGTGGTAAATCTTCCGTTCTCAGAGCTGGACTGCTGCATCAATTAACCTTGGGACGAGCAATCTCAGGTAGCGAAGCTTGGGATATTCATATTATGATGCCAGGGGAGCATCCTTTACAAAATCTGGCATTAGCTTTTGTAGACTCTGATTTATCCTTACCCGCTCGCGCCGAACAGTTAGGACAAGCAGAAAAATTAATCAACAAAGGTGCTGATGGTTTAAGGCTTCTGGTACAGTCTTCTGGGTCTCCTCGTCTTATTTTAGCGCTCGATCAGTTTGAAGAATCTTTTACTCTCTGCGAGGATAAATCAGAACGAGAAAAGTTTTTTGAGTGCATTTTAGGAGCATTGGAAAAAACAGATAACCAGCTTTGTTTGGTTATTGCTATGCGTGCTGACTTCTTCGGCAAATGTTTTGAGGATGAATATAGTGGTCTAGCTGAACAAATTCAAGCTCATCTGATTGCGGTCAAGCCAATGAATAGTGAACAGTTGCAGCAGGCGATCGTCGAACCAGCTAAAAAAGTCAACATGAAAATCGAGCCGGAATTAGTTCAAGAAATGTTGACAGATGTAAAAAATGCACCTGGTAGTTTACCATTGTTGCAATATACTCTCGAACAACTATGGAAACAAAGGAAAGATAATTGTCTCCAGCTTAATACCTATGCTAGCCTTGGCGGAGTCATAGGAACTTTACAAAAACGAGCTACACAAGTATACGAAAAATTTGACTCTCAACAGCAGGCAACAGCAAAGCATATTTTTCTGAGCTTGACTCAACTGGGAGAAGGCACAGAAGACACTCGCAGGCGCGTGGCAAAAAGAGATTTAGTCACTGCCAAACAAACCCTGGAGATGATTGATGAGGTAATTGAGTTCTTAGCTAATGAGAGATTAGTTGTGACCAACGAGTTGTTAGCAAAGGATTCAGGAAATAGCCGAGTTACGGTAGTAGATGTAGCTCATGAAGCCCTAATTCGACACTGGGGATTGTTGCGTCAATGGCTAGATGAAAGTCGGGAAGCATTGAGAAAAGAGCGAAAAATAGAGTCAGAAGCCAAATACTGGCTAGAAAAAGACAAGTCTAAGGAGATTTTGTGGGAAGGGGGCAGGTTAGCGGAAGCAGAGGAAATCCTCTCAGAATATGCTGCCATAGTCCCGTTGTCAAAGCTAGCACAAGAGTTTATCGAAGAAAGCAAAAAGAAAGAGTTACGTTCTTACCTTCAACAGCCCTATATTGATAATTTAGACAAAGCAGGTTGTAAGCTTAATGCTGCAGCCAATTCGTTCTTAACAAAACCTCGGTTGTGGCACTTGCTTGAAGACCTTCGGGAAGACCCAAAGGTAAGACTGGCTGCGTCCTGGGTGCTAAAGCAGTGGGGAGAGCAAGTGCCCATGTGGTTTGCTGAGACTGATGGGTCAGGAAAAATCGCCCTGGTTGTAATTGAGGAAAAACTGCCGCCAACTGTGATAGAAGACTTAAGAAACGGAATTAGCCTAGAACTAGTGGCAATTCCAGGGGGGGAATTCTGGATGGGAGCGCCAGAAGGGGAAGAAGGAGGTAATTGGTGGGAGCGCCCGCCACATCTAGTTAAGGTTTCTCCTTTCCTCATAAGTAAGTATCCAGTCACTCAATCTCAGTGGCGAGCGATAGCAACTGATAACCCAGTTGAAATAGGGCTGAACCCAGAACCATCATACTTTAAAGGGGATAGTCGGCCAGTGGAAAGTATCTCTTGGTACGAGGCGGTAGAATTTTGCCAGCGTCTTTCGAGAAAAAGCGGAAAAGAATATCGACTTCCCAGTGAGGCGGAATGGGAATATGCCTGTAGAGCAATTCAAAAGCCCCAATCTCAATTGCATTTGGTCTTATATCCCCCATATCACTTTGGCGAGAAGATTGACCCAGCTTTGGCGAATTATGTACAAACACGTCGTGGAGAGACGACCCCTGTGGGAAGGTTTCAAGTGGTGAACAACTTTGGATTATACGATATGCATGGTCAGGTTTGGGAGTGGTGCTCAGACGATTGGCACGATGATTATGAAGGAGCACCAACGGATGGCAGTGCTTGGAGAAGAAGAGGCGGGTTGTGGAGCTGGATCAAAGGTACTGATAATCCTGTTGTAGTACGCGGTGGTTCTTGGGACTACAATCCTCCTGACTGTCGCTCAGCGTATCGCGGCAACCTTTACCGCGGCAGCCGTAACAACAATGTCGGTTTTCGTGTTATGTGCGTCGCCCCCAGGACTACATAGCCCTCTGCCCTCTTGCCCTTTTGCACTTTGCTCTCTAAGAAATTTTTTTTGCTTAATTGACTGATTGTTCAAGTAATATAAGTAATTCTAGACTACTATTACTCAAGGAAATAAGGTTTATCCTTCAACTGCTCCCAAGGCACGGGCTTGACTATAACTTCAGCAACTTTCTCTTTGAGACGATCGCACAAATCCTCAGGCAAAGAGCGATCGACAAAAGCAACTACATCTCCATCAAAGTCTAGAGACTCTATGAGGGGGATACAGGGAGACTGTTGATTATTAAGATCAAACAACAAGACATTAAAAACAGATAGTGAGTCGGGCAAGGAGCAGGGAGTGGCGATCTTTATGTTCTCTGGTTTTAACTGAAGGTGAATTGCTAAATTGCTTGAATATAAAGAGGCGATCCTTATATCCTCTTCTTCGAGGAGTACTAATACTTGGCGGTTGTTTTTGCTTTCTACAACTTTTTTTATAATCTTTTGTTCTTTAACTTGTTTTTGAACTATGTCAGACAA